>NZ_JBIATW010000008.1:0-393305 GCF_042892135.1 Streptomyces sp. NPDC001822 | reverse complement strand
AACGCTCGGCTGGGAAACCCCAGCCGAGCGCCTGCATAAACTGCTCGCGGCCTGATCAACACGACCACGTGTTGCGACGATCCCTAGAAACCGCCGATGTCCGTACCGGGCCCTCCCGCGGCGCTCTCGCGCGCCGTGGCGCTACGCGTCACTCACCGCCGGCCTGCGTCTTCTTCCTGCGGAGGAAGAAGACCGCGCCGCCGCCGAGGACGACGAGGGCGATCGCGACACCCGCGATGACGGGGGTGGCGCTGGACCCGCCGGTCTCGGCGAGGTCGCCCTCGACGCCGGCGGAGCCGGTGCCGGTCTGGGCCGGAACGGGCGTGGAGCCACTGTGCGTCTCGGTGTCGTCACCCGGTGCGGGGGTGCCGGCCGTCTTGCAGTCCAGGACGCCCTTGAAGTTCTTGCTGAAGCCGCCGGGGCCGGTGATCGTGAAGTCGTACGCCTGGTCCTCGGCGACCGGGACCGTCACCGTGCGGGTCTCACCGGCGGCGACGGTGTGCTCGGCACCCGCCAGGGTGAAGGTGAACGGCTCGTCGCCGTTGTTGGTCGCGGTGATGTCGACGCCGCCCTTGGCGCAGTTCTTCTCCGCGGTCACGGCCGGGACGGCGCCCTTCTCGGCCCAGGTGGCGGTCGCCGTCGCGGAGACGGTGGACTCGCTGGAGCCGGCGAGGATCATCGTCTGGCTCTTGACCAGCCCTGCGAAGACCCGGCCCACGGGCACGGAGGTCGAGGCCTGGACGGAGAACGAGGCGGAGCCGTCGGTGGCGTCCTCGGGGACGGAGAAGTACAGGTCGGTGCCGTCCGCGGCCTCGGTGACGGGCTTGCCCGCCTTGTCGGTGACCTGGACCCCGCTGGCGGCGGCGTCGGCGGGCGGCGTCACCGAGACCTGGCCGGCGTCGGTGCGGACGGTGATCGGACCCAGCTTCTCACCGGCCTTGCCGGAGACCGCGGCCGGAGACAGACCCACGGACGCCTTGGGCTCGGCGACGTTCTGCGCGCTCGCCTCCAGCCAGTCGGCGAGCTTCTCGGCGTTCGCGTCCTTGGCCGTCACATCGGCCTTGTCCGAGAAGCGCCAGATGGCGACCTGGGTACCGGCGGCGGCGGTCCTCTCGTCCAGCGGGCCGGTACCGGCCTTCTCGGCGAGCGCCGCGAAGTCGTTGACCTGCGGGTAGGAGTGCTGCAGGATCCAGCGCACCTTGCCGGCGTCCTCGTTGGCGCCGAGCGAGGACTGGTCCCAGGGGGTCTCCGAGTACTTCGCGCCGTCCTTGGTGGGCGTGTGGAAGTCGATGCAGTACGTCTGGATGGTGCCGCCGCCGTCGACCTTCATCTCGAACAGGCCGGCGGGCAGCTCCTGGGGCCTCTTGCCCTCACCGGTGTTGAGCACGGCGGTGCCGTAGGTCTTCAGACCGTCGAGTACGGCGACCGCACCACCCTGATGCTGGCCGGTCTCGTCCGCCGGCGCGGCCGTGGCGGCCGTCGCTCCGACGATCGTTCCCGCGGCGGCCAGCCCGGTGGCCAGCAGCGCGGCGGCCGTCCTGACGAGACCGCGGACCTGGCCCTTGCTCCGGCCCCCTGGGGAGCCCTCCATCGACGACGGGGTGGACGCTGAAGACACAGAAAACACAGAATTCCCCTCCGGGCGAGACCTTCACGCATGAGTCGCGTGTGGGAGGTGCCTCGCCAGCAAACTCAAGTGCCGCATGAGTACTGGGGAATCGTAAGGATCGAACGAAGAGCAGTCCCCCGTCATGCCGTCAGATAAGCATTCCGACTCGTAATCGTTACACCTTTCATCGGCGCGCCCAGTCGTTCAGGACACCGATGCCATTTCCGTGGCCGGTTTCTGACGATGCGTGGGCGCAATCAGAGTGGGATCGGCTCTGGCCACCCGCCGGAACGCGGCTGTTCCCCTGGTCAGATCGTGTCCCACGGCCACCGCTTCGATGTCCACGGAGGTTTTCCACACCCCGTCGCGCTCCTCCTCCCTCACTCTCAGACGCCCGTGCACGACGAGCGGTTCGCCCACGGAGACCGAACCGGACAGATTCGCCGCGAGCGCCCGCCTGGCCCACACCGTGTAGAAGCCGGTGCGGCCGTCGGTCCATGCCCGCCGCTCGCGGTCCCATCGCCTGGGCGTCACCGCCAGCCGGAACCGGGCCGTCGCCCCGGCCTCCGTCTCCCGGAAGTCCACAGCCGTCGCGCTGTTTCCCACCAGCGTCACCAAGGTCTCGTTCATTTCCGTCCCCCCATTCCGTCGCGCGTTCCGCCGCACTTCCCCGTGCGTCGTGTCCGCGTCCCCCGGCACTTTCCGTCCGGCTTTCCGGCGCACCGTCCGGCCTGCACCGATGCGGTGCGAAGACGTCCGGTCCGGTACGTCTGTCCGGTCCGTGCACACCATCCTGGACGGAAACGGGAAATCCCGCTGGGGCTGTGGATTACCGGCCGGTTGTGGAGAACTCCGTCACCGTCACATAGCGTTCCCGCACCTCGCGGTAGCGCGCCAGTTCCGCCGCGACCGGGTCGAGCACCCTGGCCCGGCCGCAGCCCGCGGCGGCTTCGCGAAGGCGCCGCTCCGCCTCCTGCCCGTAGCGCCGCGCGGGGCCCCGCGCGGCGGCCGCGCACGACCATTCGACGAGCGGCCCACCGATCACCCCAGCCAGCATCAACAGGGCCGGGACGATCAGCCCGGGTTCGAGGAAGCCCACGATCTGGCCCAGCAGCCACAGTCCGCCGAAGATCTGGAGCAGGGTCATGGAGGCCTGTGCCAGGACCGCGGCGGGCCACCACGCGGGGCGCGGCGGCCGAACCGCCCGGCCACCGAGGGCGCCCGTGAGGGGCGCGGGTCCGGCCGCAGTACCGGGCACGCGCCCGGCCGGAACCCCCGCCTTACCCGCCCTGCCCTTACCGCCCTGGTCCGCGCCGGCGGAAGCGGTGTCCCCGCCCCGGCCCCGGCCTCGCCCGGCGGAGGCCGCCTGCGCGTTCCTCGCCAGCTCGTCCAGTGCCTCGGGGAGGCCCTCGGCGCCGCCGACCGCCGCCTCGCGCACGGCCTGCGCCCACGGCGCGGGCAGACCGTCCACCGCGTCGTCCGCCAGCGTCCGCACCGCCTGTTCCACGCGCTGCCGGGCGGTGAGCTCCTCCTCGGGCGGCGCGAGTGCCTGCGCCATCAGGTCCAGACCGCCGAGCTGCCGGGTGGACTCGTACCAGCGCCACAGGCGCAGCCACGGCGTTCCGCACGCCCTCCCCGCGTTCCTGCGCCACTCGCGCTCCGCCGCCTGTCCCGCCGCCGCCGCGCCGACGGCTTCGGCCAGCCGGTCGGTGAACTGCTCCCGGGCCCGTTCGCCGAGCCCGGGCCGCCCCTCGGCGACGTACACCTGCCGGAGCCGGGCCGCGGCCGCGTCGACGTCCGCGGAGAGCCTGCGTGCCGCCGCCGTGCGGTCCTGGACGAACCTGCCGAGGAGTTCGCGCAGGTCGCCCACCCCTGCTCCGGTCAGGGCGGAGAGGGACATGACGGTGGCTCCCGGCTCGCCGTGCTCCCCCACCGCCATGCCGTCCTCGTCCAGGAGCCTGCGCAGGTCGTCGAGGACGAGGTCCGCGGCCTCGCCGGGAAGCCGGTCGATCTGGTTGAGGACGACGAAGGAGACCTCGGCGTGCCCGGCGAGCGGCCGCAGGTAGCGCTCGTGCAGGGCCGCGTCGGCGTACTTCTCCGGGTCCACGACCCAGATCACCGCGTCCACGAGGGCCAGCACGCGGTCGACCTGGGCCCGGTGTCCGGTCGCCGCCGAGTCGTGGTCGGGCAGGTCGACGAGGACGAGCCCCTGGAGCGCCTCGTCGGCCGGAGTACCGCCCTGCACGGGCCTGCGCCGCAGCCGGCCGGGGATGGCCAGCCGGTCGAGCAGGCCGGCGGCGCCGTCGGTCCAGCTGCAGGCGATCGGCGCGGACGTGGTGGGCCTGCGCAGCCCGGTGTCGGAGATCTGGACGCCGGCGAGTGCGTTGAAGAGGGTGGACTTCCCGCTGCCGGTGGCCCCGGCGACGGCGACGACGGTGTGCCGCGAGGAGAGCCGCTGACGGGCCGACGCCTCGTCGAGCACGCGCCCCGCCTCGGCGAGTGTGTCCCCGTCCAGCCGGGCGCGGGAGAGCCCGACCAGCTCGCGCAGCGCGTCGAGCCGGGGCCGCAGGGGGCTGCCGGGCGGTCCGTACGCCTCGACCTGCGGCCCGGACTCGTCCTGGGCCGCATGCTCCCCTTCGGCTCGTTCCTTCGACGCCTCGGCGGCGCGGCGCGCGATGAGCCCGTCGTCCCAGCGCCGCTCCTCGCCCCTGCGGGACCCCTCGGTGTTCCCGGGCGTGTGGGGCGTGTGGGGCGTCTCGGGTGCCTCGGGTGCCTCGGGTGCCTCGGGCTTCAGGAGTACGCCGGGGGCTTCGGTGTTCCCGGGCATCCCCGGGTTCCCGTTGCCCGGTCCCTGTCCGTGGTCGCGGCCCTGGTCGGTGACGGCAGTCATCGCTGCTTCCTCTCCTTCTGCAGTACGGACAGCGCGGCGATGAGTTCGGCCTGTGGCTCCGGGGCCACTTCGAGCGCGTCGAGCGGCGCGAGCCGCCGGTCGCGCTCGCCGTGCAGGACCTGGCCGAGGCAGGTGGTGAGCAGCGCCCCTCCCTTGTCGCGCAGGCGCAGCGCACCCTGGGCACCGATCCGTTCGGCGAGCTGCTCGCCGGCGCCCCTGGCCCGGCGTCCCCCGAGCAGAGCGGCCGCGAGCAGCGCCGCCACCGTCTCGGCGTCCGGCGCCGCGTTGCGTTCGAGCAGCCGCGCCTCCTCCTCGGCCAGCTCCTCAAGGACCCTCCGCCAGCGCCGTACGGCCATCCCGACCCGGCCCTGGATGTCCTCGGCCGGACCCCAGCCGCCGGCTTCCCGCCCCGCGTCCTCGAACCGGAAGATTCCCGCGGCGGGTTCGCGCCGCCAGGTCGTACGGATCTGCTCGTCCGCCGCGGCCACCGCGCACTGCAGCAGGGCCGTGAGGCTCTCCACGAGTGCGTCCAGCAGTTCTCCCGCCGTGCTGTAGAGCGGGTAGCCGCGCCACCGGGTGCGGGCGCCGCCCGCGAGCACGGCGCCGTCCTTCAGCCGTCGCCCGACGCGCGACAGTTCCTTGCCGTACGCCTCCTCGACCACCCCGGTCAGGCGCACGGCCGCGGCGTACTGCGCGGCGACCGCCGCGGCGAGTTCGGGCATCCGTACGTTCAGCGAGTCGATGACCCCGGACGCCGTGCGCCCCACGGCCTGCTGACGGGCCGCCGGGTCCTGTGCCCGGTGGCTGAGCCAGGCCCTGAGCGGGGCCACGGCGGTGGTGGGCAGCAGCCCGCTGCCGCCGCCCGCGGACTCGGGAAGCTCGGGGATCGTGAAGCGGGGCACGTCGCCCAGACCGGCCCGGGTGAGCAGGGCGGCGTACTGGCGGGACACCTCACCGATCACCTGGTGCGGTACCCGGTCCAGGACGGTGACCAGCGACGCGTCGTACTCCTTCGCGGTCCGCAGGAGGTGCCACGGCACGGCGTCGGCGTACCGGGAAGCGGTGGTCACCATGATCCACACGTCGGCGGCGCAGATGAGCTCGGCGGCGAGCACACGATTCCGCACGACGAGCGAGTCGATGTCGGGGGCGTCCAGGAGGGCCAGCCCGCGCGGCAGGGTCGCCGCCGTCTCCACGCGCAGCACGGACTCGTCGTCGTCCCCCTCGGCACCGAGGTGGTCCAGCCCGTCGGGGTCCCGGGCCTGCCCCGGGGGCAGCCACACGCGGGTCAGCTGCGGCAGCACGCGCACCCCGGCGAACCAGTGGTGGTCGTCGGGGTGGCAGACGAGTACGGGGGTCCTGGTGGTCGGGCGGAGCACTCCGGCCTCACTGACCCGGCATCCCACCAGCGAGTTGACGAGCGTGGACTTGCCCGCGCCGGTCGATCCGCCGATCACCGCGAGCAGCGGTGCCTCGGGGTCCTTGAGGCGAGGTACGAGGTAGTCGTCGAGCTGGGCGAGCAGTTCGGTCCGCGTCTGCCGGGAGCGCGGGGCTCCGGGCAGCGGGAGTGGAAGACGCACGGCAGCGACACGGTCGCGCAGGGCGGAAAGTGCGTCGATGAGCTGGGGCCGTACATCCATGGTTACCACATGTGAAGAATGCCCAATTTTGACGGCTTTTTGAAGCGTATAGGCCCCTCTGCGCGGCGGATCCGTCCCGGGGGACAGAGGGGACGAGTGGGGCGCAGGCATAACGAGTGCACAACACCCGGGGCGCGAGGCGCGAAAAGCGGTGCACGAATCGCACCTACCTGCGATTATCGGTTCGCTTCACCGAACCTCCACATCGTGCCACGCAGGTGAAGCAACCGGGACGAGGCGATCTGAGCCCTATCCTTGTCCCGGCAGCGTCGCGGATGGCTTGAACCCACGCCCTCCGGGACACCCGGCCCCCGTAGCTCAGTGGATAGAGCAGGCGCCTTCTAAGCGCTTGGCCGCAGGTTCGAGTCCTGCCGGGGGCACACATCCCGTACGACGTCAGGCCCTCCCTCGGGAGGGCCTTTTTTCAGGTCACAGCACCGTAGCGAGGGCCGCGTAGCGAACGCGTAAGCGCCTGGTCTCCGTCGAGTAGGCACGACGGAGACCAGGCGCCATCAGGCTGGCGCCGGATTCCTGCGGGTGGCTGCGGAGAACACGCGGTGACGCTCTCAGCAGAACCCCACCGCCCGCGCGTTCGCGGACGTTCAGCGCTCCGGCAGACAGCCCGGGGACCCGGGCGACGTGGGACCTGCCAGGCATCGCGATCAACTCTCAGGTGAACGCGTTCAGGAAGGCGCGCGCCCGGCACGCCGACCAGGCGCTGCGCTGACGGAATCGGCGTATGTTGCGCGGATGGAAATACCCAAGATCAAGTCAAAGCCGGAGCTGCTGGTAGTCGCCGGCCTGGTGGTGGTCGCCGGTGTCGGATTCGGGATTGGCCACACGCTGTCGACGGATACTGCGACCCCGTAGGTGTTCCAGGGCACGGTTTCGGCAGTCGGGGTCAACGGAGACAAGTTCGGGGTCTCCCTCGACGGTCGCCAGCCGGGAAAAAGCTTCGGACTCGGAGCCGTGCCGTGGAAGGACAGCAACGGCGCCTGGCACGACAGCAGCCCGCTCGACTGCCTCAAGCCCCTGTCCCAGGGACAGCACATCAGGTTCGGCGTCGTCCACGTGAACTATCCCGACTTCAGCGCCGACCTCGTCGCCTGGGTCGACTGCTCGAACGCCACCGGCTGACCCATCCTGGATCAGTCATCTGGGAGCAGGTCATCGACAGCGTTCAGAGATCACCACGGCTTCTTCGCGGCCGGTCGAGAATCACGGACGTTCAGGAAGCAATCACGCGAGGTCAGCATGAGCCTGGCCTGACCACAACCTGTTAGTCGAGTTGCTTCGGGACGAAGCGGTCGAGGAGTCCCCATCGGCAGCCACGAGTGAGCTGGCTGCCGGTCCAAGCCTGGTCAAGCGTTCTCGCAGATCAGATGATTAGCCGAGCCTCATAGAACGCCCTCCGGAGCCGTGTGATGCGGCCGACGAGGAGGTCACGAACCAGAGGCCACGACTATCCAGGAGCTAGCGTGCCCAGGTCGCAAGCTCCGCAGTCACCATCGCCAGGTGGTGGGACGTCGCCCAGGCTCGCCACTGCGTTCCGCCGCCTGCCTTCGCCCGCTGCCGGTGGGCGCACTCGTGCAGCCGCGCGTCTCCCCAGGAGGTTCGCGGGCCAGTGGCGGGCCAGTGGGGCGAAGAGACGAGATCCCGGCTCAGGGTGAAGAAGTCGTCGTTTCCCGGGCTCACGCGTGGATAGACGAATACCTGCCAGTTGTCCGGTGTCGTGTAGCGCATGTTCGGGTCTGGCGTCCCGCGGCTCTGGGCCGGCATGCGGGGATGTGTGACGCCGAAATCTCCGAAGTCCGGCGTCTGGCCATGCCAGTGATGGGCAACCCGTTTCCAGAGCTCTAAATCCTGCCTGACCACGGGTGTTGCCCGGCCGTGGGGAAAGCCGGTCAGGTTGGCGGGGAAGGCGCCGGAAGCTACACACTCGTGGCGCCACTGCCACTGCGACAAGAGATCGAGAAGCTTCATGACTCGCTCTGCTAAGCCGCCCACTGCGGGCCCCGGTTGCACGGGCCCTGCGTCGATGAGGAGGTCAACTTCTTCAGGGTCGAGGCGGAGTGTCCGGAGCGTTCCGCGGATCTGCTCTTCGTTCGGCGCGGTTTCGTCTGGTCCTGTTGCCACGCGCAAGCAAGCGCCGCGCTGATGAGACCTGCTAGCGTCCGCTGCTTCGTGCAGAACGTCGGCTGTGTCCGTGGTGCGGATCACCGGACGCATGTCGACACCTCTGAGGCCCAGCGATTCACTGAGTCGTGCGATGGGTCCTCCGCTGGCGCCTTCGAGGACTCGGCTCGCGGGTAGGGCGCCGCAGTCGACGGTCAACACCACACCGGTTGGGATTGCATCCATCGCACGGTCGCTGAAGGTCTCAAGCTGATCCCTGACCAGCTCGGGATCAGGTACGAGCTCCAGGACTGGTCGCATGCGGGAGCGGACCTCTGGTGTTGCGTGCTCCAGTGCCTGAAACTCGCCCGCCTTGGCTTTGAGTATCGGGACGTAAGCCACCGACCACCCCCTAGAGCGTGTCTCTTTGATCGGTTGGTCAGTTGATCGGATATGCCTGTCCGGTTAGTGATCACTGATGCGATGTGGGACCGGATCGAGCCGCTGATGCCGGCCGATCCGGTCCGCGGTCGGCGGTGGGCCGATCACCGCCGCACCCTTGAGGCCATCGCGTGGAAGTACCGAACCTGCTCGCCCTGGCGGGACCTGCCGGACGAACTCGGCTCGTTCCAGACCGCCCACAAACGCCTGATCAGGTGGGCCATGGACGGCACCTGGGAACGCATCCTCGCCGCGGTCCTGACAGCGGCCGACGACGCTGACGACATCGGCTGGACCGTGTCGGTGGACTCCACCGTCTGCCGGGCCCACCAGCATTCCGCCGGCGCCAGGAAAAAGGGGCTCCAGGCCGGGCCGAACCAGACGACCACGCGCTCGGACGCTCCCGCGGCGGCCTGAGCACGAAGGTCCATCTCGCTAGTGACGCCTGTGCACGGCCCCTGGCCCTCCGCGTCACCGCAGGCCAGGCGGGCGACGCCCCGGCCTTCGAGACCGTCATGGCAGGCATCCGTGTTCCTCGAAGCGGACCCGGTCGACCGAGGACCCGCCCCGATGCCGTCCTGGCGGACCGCGCGTACTCATCCCGCGCGATCCGGAGCCACCTGCGCCGACGCGGGATCCGCGCTGTCATCCCCCAGCCCTCCGACCAGATCGGCCACCGTCTGCGGCGCGGCCGCGCCGGCGGCCGCCCGCCCGCCTTCGACGCCGAGGCATACAAGCAGCGCAACTCAGTCGAACGCTGCATCAACCGGCTCAAGCAGTGGCGCGGCCTGGCCATGCGGACCGACAAGCTCGCCATCGCCTACCAGGCCGCGTTCCACCTCGCCGCGATCCTCATCTGGGCACGGCGATAGCCCGCTCAGCGATCGACCACCCAACGTGAACCCGCAGGCCAGGAGCCCGTGCCAACGATGTGCTCCACGAGCCTGAATGCCTCACGGATGGGGACGGTGTCCTCATCCGGATACTCGTCGCCCTGCCCGTTGGAGAGGACGAACCCGTCGCTCGACCCCGCAGTTCCGGGGGCCACCGCGTGCTCGCCGGGATCACCCTCGCCTTCGAGCAGCACCACCATCGCTCGCTCGGCATTTGTCACGAAGGCCAGCAACCGTCCAGACGAACTGGTCAGCCACGTCTCAAGCTGCCCGCTGTCGATCCTCGACTGAAGATCCTCCACCACCCCCGCCGACGACACAGGGACGGGGCTGTCGTCATTGATCACCCAAGACTCGATCACGAGCACGACGATCTCACGGACGGATCCAAGAGACAGGCCCTAGTGCCCTGTGCACCCAGCCAACCGACCTGGCTGATCCCTCTCCGAGAGGATGACCAGACGCCCTCAACGCGGGTAGAGCGCCAAATGAGCCGGCGGTCCGAAATCCGACATTGGTCGCACGATGACGTAGCCAGGCAGGCAACGGAATGACGATTACTGGTGGCCTGACGGGTACGCAGGTGCACTCAGCCAGGGTCACAGACCGCGCGTCGCAGGTCAGGGGCCATGACTGGCGGGGAACTGGGTCAGTCTCTTCCAAGCGATTGACCGCAGGTTCGAGGACACGGCAGTCCGTAGCGGGCGCGTAAGCACGCCCCGCCGCCCCGTCGCGCACGGGGAAGGGCGGGCCGCCCCCGGAGGAGTGGCCCGCCCCTTTCCCATGTGCCGTGGTGCTACTGCTTCCTGAGGGTGAAGTTACTGATCACCGTGGTGCCCTTGACGATCTTCACCGTCGCCGTGGCCGGCGCGTAGCCGTCCTTGGCGGCGATGACGGTGAGCGGGTTGTTGCGGGTGTCCAGCCACAGCGCGTAGGTGCCGTCGGCCGCCGTCTTCAGGGTGTACGCGGACGCCCAGCTGTCGATCTCGACGGTCGCCCCGGCGATCGGGGCCGTGGTCCCGTTCGCCGCCTTGCCGAGGATCGTGCCCGTGATCTTGCCCCACGTCTTCGGCGGGTTCACCGTCAGCGACACGGGGACCTTCGATCCGCCGTACGGAGTGTCGGTGCGGAACGCCAGCGACGCGCGGTAGGTACCGGGCTGGGTGATCTCGGGTACCGAGGCGTCCAGCGAGACCGTGAACGTCGCGCTGGCACCCGGCTGGACGGTGAGCTCCTGGGTGCTCTCGCTCAGCCACGAGACGTCACCGGCACCGTCCTGGTCGTACCCGGGGAGGTACTCGTTCTTGACGGAGGGCCTGTTCGGCGCGTCGGCGCCACCCACCTTGTAGAAGCCGAGGGCGCCCGCGCCGCGGTAGGTCGCGACGTTGGCGTTCGGCAGGGCCGTCCACACGCCGGAGGCCGCGTCGAAGGCGTAGCTCGCATTGGTGAGCGCGTTCGCGCTGACACCGCCGGAGATCACGAGCTGCCCGTTGGCCGCCGCGTACGACGAGCCCCACACCGGAGCCGGCATGTCCGCGACCTGGCTCCAGCTGTCGGAGTCCGGGTCGTAGGAGTAGGCGTGCTTCAGGTCGGTGCTGCCCGAGGTGCCACCGGCGCAGTACACCTTGCCGCCGATGCCGCCGCAGGACTCCCACGCCACGTTCTCGGGGTAGTTCGCGATCTGGGACCAGCTGTCACCCGCCGGGTCGTACACGCTGGCGTTCTTGCTGCCGCAGCCGTCGGTGCAGCCCCCGATCAGGTACAGCTTTCCGTCGAGGACCGCCGCGCCGGCGCCCGCGAACGGGTGCGGGTTGGAGGCTCCGGTGCTCCAGGTGTTCGCCTCGGCGTCGTACACCTCCAGCTTCGGGTCGGTGGTGCCCGTCTGGAGCCAGCCGCCCGCGACGTAGAGCTTGCCGTCGATGAATCCGGCCGAGGGGCCCTCGCGCCCGTCCTGGGCGGACGCCTTCTTCGACCACGCCCCGGTTTCGGTGTTCAGGCCGTACAGCTCGCTGGAGACTCCGGCCCCGTTGTACCCGAATCCGGTGTAGACGGTGCCGTCGTTCACCGCGGCGATGTTGCTCATCATCGCCCGCGGCAGGTCGGGAGCCGTCTGCCAGGTGCTGTCCGACGGAGCGGCGGCCGGGCTCGCCGTGCTGCCGGCCTTCTTGGCCGCGAGTCCGGACTTCGCGCTGCTGCCGGTCGGGTACGTGCCCTTGATCTTCTGGAGCGGCGCTCCCTGCTGCCGGTCCATGGGCTCGTACTTGCCCGCCTGCTCGGACACCTTCAGCGTGGCGGCCGCACCGCCCGTGTTCTTGACGGTGACCTTCTGCGTGGCCTGCCCGCCCCATGCGACGGTCTTGGTCACGTTCTCCGGCGTCACGCTCAGCCGGCCCGCCGCGAGCGAGAAGCTCGTGGACACCGCGCTGTCGGCGGCCGTCTTCACGGTCTTCGACAGCTTCGTGTAGCGGTTCGCCGACGCGGTGATGCCGTGCTTGCCCAGGTCCGGCGAGAAGACCGAGTAGTAGCCCTCCGAGACGTCGGGGTCGTCCGGCGTGGCGACGGTCGTGGTCGTCACCGACGCCCTGTCGTCGCTCGCCACGGTGGCGCCCGTCACACCGCGGCCGGTGTTGGCGTCCGTCACCTCACCGACGAGCAGACCACCGGGGGTCGCCGTCAGCGAGCGCTGTCCGACGAAGACGTCGTCGACCTTCCACCACCAGCCGAAGAACCCGATGAAGTGGAAGCGCAGGACGACGTCCGGGGCACCCGCGTACTCGTCGAGCGGAACGGTGACCTTCGAGGCTCCGTCGGTCGAGGTGACGGTGGACCATACGGTCTTCCAGGTGACCCCGCCGTCGTCGGACACGTCGACGTCGGCCGACTGGCCGCCCGACGCCAGGTAGTCGGTCGCGAAGGTCGCCACCGGGCTGCTGCTGTCCGAGAAGTCGTAGGACGGGCTTACGAGTTCGGAATCGGTCTGCGAGCCGGAGCCCGCGTGGTCGCTGTCGACGATGGCGAAGGAGCCCTTGCCGCCGGTCGTGTTGCCCCGGGCGCCCGGGTCGTCGAACTGCCAGCCGCCGTCACCGTGGTTGACGACCTTCCAGCCGTCCGGAGTCGTCGTGGTGGAGTCGAACGGTTCCGTCGCGCCCTCGTCCTTGACGGTGTAGCCGGGCGCGATGTCGCCGAACGAGTTCGCCTTCACCGAGATGTTCGTGGTGACCGGCGCCTCGTCCACCGTGATCTTCTCGCTCACGGCCTTGTAACCCGGGGTGGCCGGGGCGATGTTCAGGGTGTAGCCGTGGTTCTCCGGCAGCGACAGGTTGTACGAACCCGTGGCCGGGTCCGTCCAGACCGGGCCGCCGGGGACGCCTTCGACGCTGACCCGCGCGTACAGCGGCCAGCCGTGGCCGCTGCCGTCCGTCACCTTGCCCGAGACCGTCTGGCTCGGCGTGGCGGCGAGGGCGAAGTTCTTCGTCAGAGCCGCGCCGTCGGCGACCTCCACCGAGGAGGCCGTCGCCGTCTTGTAGCCGTAGGCGTCGACGGCGATGTCGTACGTCCCCGCGGGCACGGTCAGCTTGTAGGTGCCGTCCGCGCCCGACTTCGCGAGGCTGTCACCGACCGTGACCGTCGCACCGGAGAGGCCCTTGCCGGTGGCCGCGTCCGTGACCGTGCCCGCCAGCTCACCGTGCGGACCGCTGCGGAACGCGTCCACGCCGTTCGGCGTGCCGAGCCCGGTCGGACCGTCGTAGCCCGTCGCGCCTTCGCACAGGTAGCTCGGGGTGCAGGACCCGTTGCTGCCGTTCTTCACGTCGTTGAGTCCCGCACCGTCACCGGCGTAGGGGTAGGCGTTCGGGTACGTGTTGGCCACGGGGGTGCCCGCGACCGCGTACGTCGCGGCGATCAGGGGCGACGCGGCGCTCGTACCGCCGTAGACCGCCCATCCGCCACCGCCGTACGTCTGGTAGACCGATACACCGGTCGCCGGGTCCGAGACCGCGGAGACGTCGGACAGGGAGCGGTTGGCGCACCCGGTGTCCTTCTGGAACGCCGGCTTCGGCTCGTACAGGGAGCAGCCCGAACCGGCGCCGTCCCAGGCACTCTCGGTCCAGCCGCGCTCCGTGTTCGTGTCGCGGTGCAGCGCGGTGCCGCCTGCGGCGGTGACGTACTGCGACGCGGCCGGGTAGCTGACCCCGTAGCCGAAGTCGCCGGTCGACGCGACCACCGCGACACCCGGGTGGTTGTAGTACGCGTCGTACTCGGTGGTCTCGGCCGGGTCCTCGCCGCCGCCACCGCGGTAGTCGGTGCCGTAGGAGTTGGACACGAACTTCGCGCCGAGCTCGACGGCCTTGTTGACCGCGGCGCCCAGGCTCTCGAAGCTGGCGTCGTCCGCCTCCACGAGCAGGATGTGCGCGTTCGGAGCCGCCGCCGACACCATGTCGAGGTCGAGGGAGATCTCACCCGCCCAACCCGGGTCCGGCGCAGGGTAGTTCGTGCCGCCCCGCTGGTCCACCTTGGTGAAGCAGCCGTTGGCCGTGGTGCACTCCGGGAGGCCGAACTGCTCGCGGTACACCGCGAGGTCGCTCTCCGCGGTCGGGCTGTCGAAGGCGTCGATCACGGCGATGGTCTGCCCCGCGCCGCCGTCGTCCGGCAGGTTGTACGCGTCGCGCAGGTCCGTCGCGCCGAAGCCGGGCGGCGCGTCCGCGGCCGCCCTGAGACCCTTGGTCTCCTTGATGTCCGTACGGCGCAGCGAGTAGCAGGTGGCGTCACCCGGCTTCGCCACGCCACAGCTCGCCTCGTAGGCCACGCGGGCGCCGGTGACGGGCGCCGCGCCGGCGGTCGGGACCTGCAGGCCCAGGACCCCCATGGCGGCCGCACTCAGAACCGCGAGTCCCCCGCCGATTCTCTGCCGCGCCTGTCCGCGCCTCTTCGATATCTCTGATCTGCCGGACCCGTTCGATCTTTCCGATCTTGCCGCTTTGCGCAAGGCATGACTCCATGCTGCGAGCAGGGGTCGGCCCGTGAATGTCCCGGGCGACAGCGAATGGTCGTTCGCCGGGAGCCAATTAGTGAGGCACGCCCGATCAAGGTCAATACACGTTGCGTTACCAATAAATGACGCGTGGTCACCAAACGTACAAAGGTTGTGGAAAAGCTGTGAGAACGGCGTGAGCATGCCGGAGGGGCCGTATCGCGCCCTAAGTCGTCACTTGTCCGCCACGCGTTTCAGGCCTATCCCGGGAATCCGCGGGGCGGGCGATCGCCGTCCGGCTGCGCGCGTAGATGTCCGTGTTGGGTGGCGGGCCTCCACGACCGCCGGGCTCGGCACCGCAGAACGCCGTGCGACCCCGTCGACGTGCGACCTGCGTGAATCGGCGCCGGCCGGCGAGGCATCCCCATCCACCGGCTCACCCGGCCCCGTTGTGCGCCGAAAGGCCATGTCGGACATGCGCGGCACGGTGGAGTGGCCGACTTTATTTCCTCTGTCAAGGAAGCAGGATTCCGGCCCGCAGGCGAATCTTCTCCGGCCCCGGCCGCACGGACGCCGGCCGCGAGATCACGGCGCCCCTCGGAACGCCCGGCGTTCCGGTCGGAAACGGACGGGAACGGGACCGGCATGCCCGCTCCGGCTCCCGGACCGGCATGGCCCGCGTCCGCGCCCGATCCGCCGCCCGGGGACGGTCCGAGGAGGGCCCGGGAGGGCCCGGGGACGGTCCGGGGAAGGCCCGGGACGGTCTCTACCGCCGAAACCGGTCGTTCCCCGACTTGCCGAAGCGCCACACATGGGTTTGTTTCGAAACAGGGGCGGGCGCGTGGGCTGCCGTCTCCCGCTTCTGTTGGAGGTGAGCCACCGTGCTGTTCACCGACCGCACGGACGCCGGGCGACGACTGGCCGAGGCCCTGCGGCACCTGGAGCGCCGCGACCCCGTCGTGCTGGGGCTGCCACGGGGCGGGGTCCCCGTGGCCTACGAGGTGGCCCGGGCCCTGGGTGCACCGCTCGACGTGATCGTGGTCCGCAAGCTCGGTGTGCCGCACCATCCGGAGCTGGGCTTCGGCGCGATCGGTGAGGGCGGGGTGCGGGTCATCAGCGACGAGATCGTGCGGCACGCCGGCGTGCGGGAGGCCGAGGTCCGGTCCGTCGAGCACGCGGAGGAGGCGGAGCTGCTCCGGCGGGCGGGTGCGTACCGGGCGGGCAGGACGCGCCTGCCGCTGCGGGACCGCGCGGTGGTCGTGGTGGACGACGGGGTGGCCACCGGCGCCACCGCCAGGGCGGCCTGCCAGGTGGTCCGGGCGCAGGGGGCCGCGTATGTCGCGCTGGCCGTGCCCGTGGCGTCGCCGGACGTGGCCGCGCGCCTGGGTGAGGACGTGGACGAGATCGTGTGTCTGTCCACGCCGCCCCTCTTCTCCGCGGTGGGCGAGTGGTACCGGGACTTCTCCCAGACCTCCGACGACGAGGTCGTCGCCCTGCTGGCCCGCGCGCCCGAGGACGGCCTCACGGCCGAGAGCGTCGAGGTGGACGCGGGCGGCGTTCCGCTCACGGGCGATCTGGTGCTCCCGGCGGACGCCGGCGCCGTCGTGGTGTTCGCCCACGGTTCCGGCAGCAGCCGTCTCAGCCCGCGCAACCGCGCGGTGGCCACCGCGCTCAACCGCGCCGGTCTGGGCACGCTGCTCTTCGACCTGCTCACCCCGGGCGAGGAGGTCTACCGGGCCAACGTCTTCGACATCGGGCTGCTGTCGGCGCGGCTGTCCGACACCACGCGCTGGCTCAGGAACCGGGTGTCCGTGCCGGTCGGTTCGTTCGGTGCCAGCACCGGGGCGGCGGCGGCACTGCGGGCCGCGGCCGCCACGGACTCGGGTATCGGAGCGGTGGTCTCGCGCGGCGGCCGGCCCGACCTGGCCGGTGTGGACCTCTCCGGGGTACGGGCGCCGACGCTCCTGATCGTCGGGGGCGAGGACACCACCGTGATCGACCTCAACCGGCAGGCCCAGGCGGCGCTGTTCTGCGAGACGCGACTGGAGATCGTGCCGGGCGCCACCCATCTGTTCGAGGAGCCGGGCGCCCTGGACCGCGTCGCGGACCTCGCGCGGGACTGGTTCACCACGCATCTCCTCACCCCGGGCTGAGCCGCACCCTCAAGCTGAGCCGCACCCGCCGGGGCCCGGAGCCGCGCCCTATTCTTTCCGCAGCGGTTCCGGCGCCCGGAACCGAACCGGGAGCGGAGGGGGCGGCGCGTGCAGGTCCGGTTGACGGCGGGCAGGCTCCTTCCGGCGTACGCCGACGGCATTCGGCGGGTGTACGCCGACGTGTTCTCGGCTCCGCCGTGGAACGAGGACCCCTCGGCGGCCGGGCCGTACGTCGAGCGCCTCATGACCGACGCCCTGCGCCCCGGTTTCACCGCGGCGCTGGCCCTGGAATCCGGCGACGACGCGCCTCCCCCCGGGGCGGAGGGTGCGGGCTCCCCCGGCGAGGTCTGCGGCTTCGCCACCGCGTGGACCACTCCCGAGGTGTTCCCCACGGGCCGCAGCTACGGCCACGTGGGCCGCGCCCTGGGGCCCGAGCGCGTGTCCGCATGGCTGTGCGGGGCCCTGGAGGTCGACGAACTGGCGGTTTCCCCGGCCGCGCGGGGCGCCGGTCTGGGCGCCGCGCTGCTGACGGCCGTCACGGGCGCAGCACCGGACGGGCGCTGCTGGCTGCTGACGTCCGTGCACGCGGAGGCGACGCTGCGTTTCTACCGGCGTGCGGGATGGCACCGGGTCCCGGTGACCGTGCCGGGAAGAGCGGGGCTCACCGTCCTGCTCGGGCCCGGGCACCCGGCGGCCGCCGGGCTCGCCCGCCGGTGAGGGTCCGGACACACCTGGTGCGTACGGGTGAGTGGAGCGATATACAACCGTGACATGAATCGATTCAAAGCCTCGGAAGATAGTGGCCTGCCTCGAAGCCTGTCAAGGGTTCCCACTCATTCCCCCCATTCAGGTCGTACATCGACCTCATTCCTGGAACTTCTCGCCATCAACCCATTGACTGCGCCCGCAATCCCCGTTTAGCTTCCGAGCAACCTCATTGAAACCTTTCACGGCGCGTGGAGCGACCAGGCCACCGCTGAGGAGCTCCCATGAACCAGTCCGCTCCGGACCCGGCCCCGGTCCTGGCCCTGAAGGGCGTGAGCAAGTCCTTCGGTGCCGTACGGGCCCTGCAGGACGTCTCCCTGCAGTTGTTCCCCGGCGAGGCCCACGCGCTCGCGGGCGAGAACGGCGCAGGCAAGTCGACCCTGATCAAGGCCCTGGCCGGCGTGCACAGGCCGGACAGCGGCGAGGTGCTCCTCGACGGGGAGTCCGTCGTCTTCCACGGCCCGGCCGACGCGCGTGACGCCGGCATCGCCGTCATCTACCAGGAGCCGACGCTCTTCCCCGACCTGTCCATCGCCGAGAACATCTTCATGGGCCGGCAGCCCCGGCGGACACTGGGCCGGATCGACCGCAGGGCCGTCCACGAGACCACCGCGGCACTGATGCGCAGGCTCGGCGTCGACCTGGCGCCGGACCGGCCGGCCCGCGGCCTGTCGATCGCCGACCAGCAGATCGTCGAGATCGCCAAGGCCCTCTCGTTCGACGCCCGCGTCCTGATCATGGACGAACCGACCGCGGCCCTGACCGGCAGCGAGACCGCGCGGCTCTTCTCCGTCGTCCGCGCGCTGCGGTCGGAGGGCGCGGCGGTGCTGTTCATCTCGCACCGCCTCGACGAGATCTTCGAGCTGTGCCAGCGCGTCACGACCCTGCGCGACGGACGGTGGATCTCCTCCGAACCGCTGGAGGGGCTCACCGAGGACGACCTGGTCCGCAGGATGGTCGGCCGCGACCTCGACGACCTCTATCCCAAGCAGGACGCCGAGGTCGGCGAAGTCGCCCTGTCGGTGCGCCGGCTGACCCGCGAGGGCGTCTTCCGCGATGTGTCCTTCGACGTCCGCCGCGGCGAGATCGTCGCACTCGCCGGGCTCGTCGGCGCCGGACGCACGGAGGTCGCCCAGGCGGTCTTCGGCGTCGACCGTGCCGACGCCGGCGAGGTGAAGGTGGGCGGCACGGTGCTGCGCCCCGGTTCGCCCACGGCCGCGATGGACGCCGGTCTGGCGCTCGTACCCGAGGACCGGCGGCAGCGCGGACTGGTCATGGATATGTCCATCGAGCGCAACATCGGCCTCACCGGCCTGGGCGAGGTCCGCAAGCGCGGGCTCGTCAGCCGGGCGCTGGAGCACGACCGGGCCGCCGACTGGGCGGTGCGCCTCCAGCTCAAGTACAACCGGCTGGCCGACACCGTGGGCGTGCTCTCCGGCGGCAACCAGCAGAAGGTCGTGCTGGCCAAGTGGCTGGCGACCGGCCCCGCCGTGCTGATCGTCGACGAACCGACCCGCGGGATCGACGTCGGAACCAAGGCCGAGGTCCACCGGCTGCTGTCCTCGCTCGCGGCCGAGGGCCTGGCCGTCCTGATGATCTCCTCGGACCTCCCCGAGGTCATCGGCATGGCCGACCGCGTGCTCGTGATGCACGAGGGCCGGCTCGTGGCGGAGATCCCGCGGGAGAGCGCCACCGAGGAGTCGGTCATGGCGGCGGCCACCGGACGCAATGAGAGGGCAGCGGCATGACCACGACCATCGAGAGCCCCCCGGACACCGCGAAGGCGCCGGTGCGCAGCGCGTCCTCGCTGGTGGACACGGTCTTCCGGGCGCGCGAGATCTCCATCGCGGGCGCGCTCGTCCTGCTGATCCTCGGCACCTACCTCGCCAACCCGCGCTTCCTCTCCGACCAGGGCATCAAGGACCTGCTGCTCAACGCGTCGATCCTGGTGCTCCTCGCGGTCGGCCAGTCAGCCGTGGTGATCACACGGAACATCGACCTGTCCGTCGGGTCCGTCGTGGGCCTGTCCGCCTTCGCCTGCGGCAAGTTCGTGGCGGGCAGCGACCACGGGGTGGTGACGGTGATGCTGCTGGGCATCGCCATCGGAGTGGTCTGCGGGCTCGTCTCGGGCGCCCTCGTCAGCTTCGGCAGGGTCCCGGCGCTCGTCGTGACCCTGGGCATGCTCTACATCATCCAGGGCGTCGACTACTGGTGGGCGCAGGGCGAGCAGATCAGCGCCTCCGACGTGCCGGAGGCCGTCCTGGGGCTCGGCAGCGGCAGCGTGCTCGGCATCCCGTACCTGCCGCTGCTCGCGGTGCTCCTGCTCGCGGCGACGGCGTACTTCCTGCGCAGCTACCGCTCGGGGCGCGAGCTCTACGCGATCGGGTCGAGCCCCGAGGCCGCCCGGCTCGCCGGCATCCCGATCCGCCGCCGGGTGCTCGCCGCCTACGCCTTCTCCGGGGCGGTCGCCGGCTTCGCCGGTGCACTGTGGCTGGCCCGCTTCGGCACCGTCGTCGCGGACAACGCGCACGGCTGGGAGCTGACCGTCGTCAGCGCCGTCGTCGTCGGCGGTGTCGCGATCACCGGCGGCACCGGCACCGTCTGGGGCGCCGCGCTCGGCGCCCTGCTGCTCACCACCATCGGCAGCGTCCTGGTCGTGCTGAAGGTGGACTCCTTCTGGCAGGGCGCCATCACCGGCGCGCTCCTGCTGCTAGCCATCAGCGTCGACCGGATCGTGAACCTGCGGATGACAGCCGCACTGAGGAAGAGGAGCGCCCGTCATGACCACGGCGCCTGAGACAGAGAAGGCTCCCGCCGCGCGGACCTCGCCCGTACGCGGCCTGGCACTGCGCTGGGACACGGCCGTCGGTGTCCTGCTGGTGGCGGTCCTCGTCGTCGGACTGGGCACGACGGAGGGCTTCGGCTCCGGCGAGAACCTCGCGTTCGCGTTCAACGACATCGCCGAAGTCGCCCTCATCGCCCTGCCGATGACCCTGCTCGTCGTCGCCGGCCAGGTCGACCTGTCGGTGGCGTCCATGCTGGGTCTGGGCAGTGCGCTGACCGGCGCGCTGTGGGAGGCGGGCTGGGCGTTCGAGATGATCGTGCCGGTGGTGCTCCTGGTGGGCGTCGCCGGCGGCCTCCTGAACGGCTGGCTCGTCACGAAGGTGGGGCTGCCCTCGCTGGCGGTCACGATCGGGACGCTGGCGCTGTACCGGGGGCTCGCCTCGGTGGCGCTCGGCAGCGACGCGGTGACGGACTTCCCGCAGACGTACGCGGACTGGGCCGTCGACACGACCACGGTCCCCGGGACCTTCCTCACCTATCCGGTCGTGCTCTTCGCCGTCCTGGCCGTGGTCACCGCCGTGGTGCTGCACGCCACCGGGTTCGGCCGCTCGCTCTTCGCGATCGGCGCGCAGGAGGAGGCCGCGTACTTCGCGGGCATCCGGGTCAAGCGGATCAAGCTGCTGCTCTTCGTGGTGACGGGGCTGTTCTCCGCCTTCGCGGGGGTCGTCTTCACCCTCCGCTACGGAAGTGCCCGGGCGGACAACGGACTCGGCTTCGAGATGCTCGTCATCGCCTCGGTGCTGCTCGGCGGTATCGACTTCGACGGCGGGAAGGGCACGCTCTTCGGCGCGGTCGCCGGTGTCCTGCTGATCGGTGTGCTGAAGAACCTGCTCACGCTCAACGACATCGCCAACGAGGTGCAGGTCATCGTGACCGGGCTGCTGCTCGTGGCGTCCGTCCTCACTCCGCGGGTCATCGCCGCGGTCGTCGAACGCCGGCACAGGCGTGCCGCGAACACCCCTTCGCCGCAGCCGTAGACCCCCTCCCCTTCTCGGTACCTCTCAGCTCCTTCTCCGAAAGGCACACGCCGCCATGATGCTCCGCAATGCCGCTGGGCGCCGCGCCGTCGCGACCGCAGCCACCGCCGTCTCCCTGGCCCTCGCCCTGACCGCCTGCTCCGGCACCACGAAGGACAGCAAGGACAGCGGCGGCGCGAAGGCCGGCAGTTCCGCGAAGGCCGACCCGGACGCCCCGCTGAAGAAGGGGCTCAAGCTGGCCTTCCTGCCGAAGCAGATCAACAACCCGTACGAGAAGATCGTCGACGAGGCGGGTATCGCCGCGGCGAAGGAGTACGGCGGCACGGGCAAGGAGGTCGGTCCGTCGGACGCGAACGCCTCCTCGCAGGTCTCCTACATCAACACGCTCATCCAGCAGCGCCAGGACGCGATCCTCGTCGCGGCGAACGACCCGAACGCGGTGTGCGGCCCGCTCAAGCAGGCCATGAAGAAGGACATCAAGGTCGTCGCCTACGACTCGGACACGGCGAAGGACTGCCGGCAGCTCTTCATCAACCAGGCCAGCTCGGAGGAGATCGGCCGCAGCCTGGTCCAGCACCTGGGCGAGCAGATCGGCTATAAGGGCAAGATCGCGATCCTGTCCGCGACGCAGAACGCGACGAACCAGAACACCTGGATCGAGTTCATGAAGGAGGAGCTGAAGCTCCCGAAGTACAAGGACATGCAGCTGGTGAAGGTCGCGTACGGCGACGACGCCGACCAGAAGTCCTTCCAGCAGACCCAGGGCCTCATGCAGGCCTACCCGGACCTCAAGGGCATCATCTCCCCCACCACGGTGGGCATCGCCGCCGCCGCGCGCTACCTGAGCGACTCGTCGTACAAGGGCAAGGTCGTCCTCAACGGCCTCGGTACGCCGAACCAGATGCGCAAGTACGTCAAGGACGGCACGGTCGAGCAGTTCTCCCTCTGGAACCCCGAGGAGCTCGGCTACCTCGGTTCCTACGCGGCCGCGGCCCTGGCATCGGGGCAGATCACCGGCGCCGAGGGCGAGAAGTTCAAGGCGGGCAAGCTCGGTGAGTACACCGTCGGCAAGGACGGTGAGGTCATCCTCGGCGAACCGACCGTCTTCGACGCCAAGAACATCGACACGTTCGACTTCTGAGCAAGGGACCCCTCTCCATGCAGCGCGTCTGCTTCCTGCTGAAGGTCCGTGCGGACCGCACGGCCGAATACCGCGAGCGTCACGCCGAGGTGTGGCCGGACATGCTCGAAGCCCTCTCGGAGGCCGGCTGGCACAACTACTCGCTGTTCCTCCGCGAGGACGGCCTGCTCGTCGGCTATCTGGAGACCGAGGACTTCGACGCCGCCCGTGAGGCGATGGCGGCGACCGAGGTCAACGCCCGGTGGCAGCGGGACATGGCCGCCTTCTTCGAGCAGCCGGAGGCCGCCGACGAGGCGATGCTCCCGCTCACCGAGGTGTTCCACCTGGCGTAGGGCCGCCTGCCTGACCGCACCCCGCCGCCCCGGCTGTCCTCCCCGGCAGCCGGGGCGCCGCCGTGACCGCGGTGCCGGGAGCCGCGAACGGCCCGGCGGGGGCCCCGCCGGGCCGGCCCACGGCGTCAGCCGACCTCGCCCTCGCTCCCGTTCCCCGAGGGCTCGTCGCCACCGCCGTTCAGCCGGTCCGCCTGCTCGATCATCGTCGCGAGTTTCCGCACCGCGCCGTCCTCGGTGGAGACGGCCAGCGACCTTGCCCGCTCGGCGAGTTCACCGAGCGCGGGCGTGCCGGGCAGGTCCCCGCCGCGCAGGGTGTCAGCGAAGTAGGCGGCGACCGCCGTCACCTGGAGCCGCGCACCGGCCTCTCCCCAGAGCTTTCCGGAGACCGCGCCGGTCTCCACCGATCCGGTCGCCTCGTGCGCCTTCCTCGTCGTCGGGTCGAGCCAGCGCACCGTCGCCGTCGCCACGTGCCCGGAGGCACCCTCACGGAGCCGCACCGCGTAGAGCGCCGTCACCGTGTGGCCGGGGCCGACCTCGCCGCCGTCGACGGCGTCGTCACGGAAGTCCTCGTCGGCGACCTTCCTGTTCTCGTAGCCGATCAGCCTGAACTGCCGGACCGTCCCGCGGTCGAACGCCACCTGGGCCTTGGCGTCCCGGGCGCGCAGCTGGACGTGAGCAGGCAGCTGGTCGACGAAGACCTTCCTGGCCTGCGACTCGTCCGCGATGTAGGTGGTGTTGCCGTCGCCCTTGTTCGTCAGGCGTTCCATCAGCTCGTCGCCGTAGTCGCTGCCGACGCCCACGCCGAACAGCGTGATGCCGTACTCCTCGCGCGCGTCGGCGATCCGCTCCAGGATCGCGTCGGCGTCGGTCTCGCCGGTGTTGGCGAGCGCGTCGGAGAGAAGGACCACCCGGTTGGTGGCGCCCTCGCGGTGGCCTTCGACCGCTTCGTCGTAGCCGCGTTCGACGCCGGCGGCGACGTTGGTGGAGTCCTCCGGCCGCATCTCCTCGATGGCGTCCCTCACCTTCGTGCGGTTGCCCCGCAGCCGGGTCATGGGGAGCAGGGTCTCGGCCCCGTCGCTGAAGGTGACCAGGGAGACCGAGTCGTCGTCGCGCAGTTCGTCGGTGAGGATGCCCAGTGACGTCCTGGCGAGGTCGAGGCGTCCGGGCTCGGCCATCGATCCGGAGACGTCGACGACGAAGGTCAGTGCGGCGGGCGGGCGTTCACTCGTGCGCGCCGCGGGGGCGGTGGCAAGCCCCACGCGTACGAGCGACCAGTCGGCAGCCCCGGCACCGGGCCGGGCGCCGTCGACCGAGACGGAGAAGCCGTTGCCCTTGGGCGTCCGGTAGCCCTGGCGGAAGCTGTTGACGAACTCCTCGGGGCGCACCGTGTCCGCCTCGGGGAGCCGGCCTTCGCCCAGCGTGCGGCGCGCGTAGCCGTAACTGGCGGTGTCCACGTCGAGTGCGAAGGTCGACAGGTAGTCGGGCGCCACGCCCTTGCGGGTGCCGCCGTCCTTCGCCGCCCCGTCCGCGTCCTGCTCCTGCTCCGGTGCGGCGGGCGGGGGCTGCTTGCCGCCGGCCGGCCCGCCGGTGCCGGTCGCCCGGTCGACGGCCGACTCACCGCCGTCCGAACTCGTCCCCGCGCAGCCGGTGATCAGAGCCGCGCCCAGGAGCAGGGCCAGTGCTCCCCTGTACGTCCTCGTCCTTGTCCCGCGTTGCATGCGTACCCCCCACGTCGTCGGCATCTGTGAATGTGACGTGCGGGGTGGCCCCGTGGAGTCGTCGGAAGCGTTGCGGAACAGTCTCGATGGCGCAACGGCGGGCACCGACGGGGCGGAACGTCAACGTCAGGACACGATGTCCTTACGACTGAACCCCCGGAAGGCGAGCGCGAACAGGATCAGGGCATAGGTGACGGACACGGCCGCGCCCTTCGCCATCCCGCCCCATTCGAGGTCCGGCTGGAGCGCGTCCGCCCAGGCGAACTGCCAGTGCGCGGGCAGGAATTCACGCCAGGTGCCGAGCGCGGTGACGGCGTCCAGGACGTTGCCGACGATCGTGAGCCCGACCGCGCCGCCCACCGCGCCCAGCGGGGCGTCCGTCTTCGTCGACAGCCAGAACGCCAGCCCGGCGGTGACGAGCTGGGAGACGAAGACGAAGGCGACGACGAGTGCGAGCCGCGGCACGGTGTCCGCGGTGGTGAGCGCACCCCCGGTGGGCAGCTTCAGCGGCCCCCATCCATAGGCCGCCGCCCCGACGCCGAGGGCGACGAGCGGCAGCAGCACCATCGCGGCGAGGCTGAAGCCGAGGGCCACGACGAGCTTGCTCCACAGCAGTCTTGAGCGGGGCACCGGCGCCGCGAGGAGGTAGCGCAGCGAGGACCAGCTCGCTTCGGACGCCACGGTGTCCCCGCAGAAGAGGGCCACCGGTACCACCAGCAGGAAGCCGGCGGAGACGAAGAGGCAGGTCGCCGCGAAGTTCGCCGCGGACTCCGTGGCGACGTCCATCAGGTTGATGCGGGACGCGCCCCGGCCGCCGTCGCCGCCGCCCGGGGTGCCTCCGATCGCGAAGGCGATGACGAGGATGAACGGCAGGGCGGCCAGCACCCCGCCCATGAGCAGGGTGCGCCGCCTGCGCAGCTGCCTCATCGCCTCCACACGCAGCGGCAGGGTGCGGCGGGCACGGTAGCCGGGGGCCTCCGGGAGCGCCCGGACCTCTGTTGCGGAGCTCATGCGGATCCTTGGGAGATGAGGGTGAGGAAGGCGTCCTCCAGGCGGCGGTGCGGCCCGACGCCGGTGACCGGCACGTCGAGGCGGACCAGGTCGGCGACGAGCTGCGCGGCGGTGGCGCCGTCGAGACGGACGAGGAGACCGCGGCCGTCGTCCACGCGGACGGCGGAGCCGATGCCCGGCAGGGCGGCCACCTTGTCCGCGAGCGGCTCGGCGACCTCGGCCGCGGTGGTGACGAGCAGCATGTCGCCGGAGCCGGTGATCTCGGCGACGGGACCGGCCTGGACGAGCCGGCCGCGGTCCATGACCACGAGGTGGGTGCAGGACTGCTCGACCTCGGACAGGAGGTGGCTGGAGACGATCACGGTCCGGCCGCCGGCCGCGTAGCGGATCATCACGTCCCGCATCTCGCGGATCTGGGGCGGGTCGAGGCCGTTGGTCGGTTCGTCGAGGATGAGGAGGTCCGGCATGCCCAGCATCGCCTGGGCGATGGCGAGCCGCTGCCGCATGCCCTGGGAGTAGGTGCGCACGGCACGGGCCAGGGCGTCGCCGAGTCCGGCGATCTCCAGGGCCTCGTCGATGTGCGCGTCCCCGGCGGGCCGGCCGGTGGCCTGCCAGTACAGCTCCAGGTTGGAGCGGCCGGACAGGTGGGGCAGGAAGCCGGCGCCCTCGACGAAGGACCCCACACGGGACAGCACGGGCGCCCCGGGCCGGATGGCGTGGCCGAAGACCCGGATCTCGCCGGAGTCGGGGGTGATGAGGCCCATCAGCATGCGCAGGGTGGTGGTCTTCCCGGCGCCGTTGGGTCCGAGGAGTCCGAGGACCTGGCCCTTCTCGACGCGGAATCCCAGGTCGCGGACGGCGTACCGGTCCACGGACTTGGCGTACTTCTTGGACAGGTCCGTGATCTGCAGCGGTACGCCGGCGAGCGCGGGATCCGGGGCGGGTGTCGTGGTGCGGCGGCGTGCGGTGAGCAGGAGGGCGGCGGCGATGACGACCGCCGCGGCGGGAAGCCCCCAGGTCCACCAGGGCAGGACGGCCGCGGCGCTCTTCACGGCGGGTGCCGTGGGGACGGTCAGCGGTCCGTCGAGGGAGACGGTGTAGGTGGCGGGCTCGGCGGGTGAGGCGTAGCCGAGGTCGGTGGCGGAGAGCACCAGCCGCAGCCGGTGTCCGGCGTCCACCTCGTGGTCGACGGCGGGCAGCGTCAGCTCGACCGGCCTGCCCTGCCGTCCGGGGGTGATCCGGTGGGGTGTGACGAGCTGGGAGGGCAGGACCTGCTGCTTCCCGTCGGGTGACACGTCGTACACCTTGCCGAACAGCACCGCGTCGCCGTGGTCCGCCTTGACGTTGACGCGGACGGTGGGCGTGCCGGTGACGCGTACGGCGGTGTCCAGCGGTGCGGACTCGTAACGGGCGTACTGCCCGGGGAAGTCGGCCGAGAACCCGACGCCGAGGGACGACAGCTGGGAGAGCCCGCCGCCGACGCCCGGGACGGCGGAGATGGAGGGCGGGCTCGCCCCGGCCGGGTTGCGGAACGTCTGCGTCGCGCCGCTCCGGCCGTCGCCCCGCTGGGCGTTCTGTCCCCCGGTGGCCGGGCCACCGGCCGCAGCGGGCCGCTGACCGGCACCGGTCAGGGGGATCTCGCGGCCGCCGCCGGTCAGCCCGGGATAGGTGGCGCTGCTCGCCCCGCGCTTCAGCGCGGCGCCGTCGGTGGAGTCGACGCCTCCGGTCCGGGTCACACGGAATCCCGGGCCGGTGTCGGCGCCCTCGTCCTTCTTCAGATAGCGGTCGAACCAGTCCCCGATCCGGCCCTCGACACGATCGCCCTCGTCGTCACCGCCGTCGTGGCCGCCGGAGATCCAGTCGACGGCGACGGGAGCGCCGTTGGCGCGGATGGCCCTGGCCATCGCGTCGGACTGGCCGAGCGGGAAGAGCGAGTCGCTCTGCCCCTGGACGATGAGCGCGGGTACGTCGATGCGGTCGGCGACCGCGACGGGGGAACGTTCCGTCAGCAGGGCGCGCGCCGCCGCGTCGGGCTTGCCACTGACGGCGACCCGCTCGTACATGTCGCACAGCTGCTTCTGGAACTTCTGGCAGCCGCCGCCGGAGGTGACGAAGATCCCCGCCCAGAGTTTCTTGAACACACCGTCCGGGAAGAGCGCGTCGGCGAGGTTCCAGTAGCTGATGACGGGGGCGATGGCGTCGACCCGCTCGTCGTGACCGGCGGCAAGCAGGGACACCGCCCCGCCGTACGAGGCGCCGGTGACACCGACCCGGGGGTCGCCCTTCTTGTCGAGCTGGACCTCGGGCCGCTCCGCCAGCCAGTCGATGAGGCCCGAGACGTCCTTGACCTCGCCGTCGGGCGCGTTGAGCGTGATCTCGCCGCTGGTCCTCCCGAACCCGCGGGCGGACCACGTCATGACGGCGTAGCCGTCGGCGGCCAGCTTCTCGGCCTGGGCGCGCACGTCGTTCTTGCTGCCGCCGAAGCCGTGCCCGATGAGGACGGCGGGCCGGCGCCGCGAGCCGCCGGACGTGAAGTACGAGGTGTCGACGTCCACCCCGTTCATCCTCATCATCCGGTCCTGCCGGTGCACGGAGGGCTCGCCGTCGTCGTCGGCCGCGGCGGTCCAGGTACCGGCGCCCACGAGTACGGCGAGGGCGGCGACGACCGCGGCCCACCGGCCTGGGGTACGGGGCAGCCGGTGCCGCCACCGGGAAGTCGAGTGGTCCATGACCCGACCCTAAACGGCGTGCGCGGCGCGCCGGGAAGCCGCCAGGGTGAGCTGACCGGCCTCCTTGAGAGGTACGCCGCGCAGGGGCGTACTCCGTGCGCGGTACGCCCCGCCGGCGGTCTCCAGCCACAAGCGGCTGTTGCTGGGATTTCAGTGACCGTGAGTGGCTGCGCGTTCACTCATTGATGATCGATGAACTTGAGGTGCAAGCCGGGCCGTTGGCGCGATGGCAGGTGCATTGGTGCGACCCGCGGCGGGGGGTGCCGTGGTACGTGACCGATCCGGTCCGCCGAAAGCCCGAGGCGAACGGCATTCCACCCGCGTTCCAACACCTGCACGCCCGCGCCATCGACGCCGAAGCCGCCGCCCAGGCCCTGCGGGAGCACAACGACCGGCTTCGCGAGCGCGTCGCCGTCTATGCCCAGGTCATCCACGAACTCCGGACCGAGCTGGACAGGCGTACCGACAGCACCACCCACCGCAGCCCCGTCCGGAGCCTCCCGACCAGCATCACCTGATGCGCGGGAACGGCAGATGATCGGTGATCGCTTGACGGCTTTGTGCTCAACACGGGTGTGTCTGGCCCAGAACTACACCGTCCGCACCACCGTCGCGTTCTTCGCCCACAGCCTCAAAAGCCGCTCATGGCCATGACGCAACGGTGCTGAGGCCCCAGCCCGTGGTGACGAGGGGCTTCACCACGGCGCGCCCGGCCCGAACGGTTCGAAGAACATGACGTCCAGCGGATGCAGGTCCCGGCCGGTCAGGCCGGGGAAGCCGGATTCGGCGGGGCCGCCGCGCAACCACGTGAGCAGGGTTGCTGTGAAGCCGCCTGGCAGGGGCGGTCCCTGGTCGCAGTGGCGTGGGTTGACGGCTACGCGCCATGTCTCGGGCGGGCCGTCCGCGCACCAGCCGATCTGGTCCCCGTCGATCGTCGACGCGAACGGCAGGAAGCCGCCGGACTCGGGCCACGCGGGCATCGGGTAGTACTGGGGATGGGCGGCGCGCAGTTGGCGGTATCCGTCAAGCATGCCCTCGACGGTGGCCGCGAGCCCCTGCTCCCGTGGCCGGTCCAGGGACAGTGGGGCGCTCATGTCCAGCCACCAGCTCCAGTTGCCCGCCCCGTACCGCTCCGCGAGCACCACGAAGTCCGGCGGCAGCCGGGTGCCGAGCCGCTCGAAGACCTGCTCCCATGTGCCCTCGCCCAGGTACGGCTCCAGGGGCGGTGGAACCAGCGCCATGACGGCGTCGAGGCCCGAGCCCTCGGTGAGCGCCGCGCGCTGCCGCGCGTCCACGGCGGTGCCCGCAGGCGGTGGCGACCAAGGTGCGGCCCCGGCCAGCGGCGACCAGACCCGTATCTGTGAGGACAGCGGGCCCAGCAGCCCGCCGGGCTCGCCCGGGTGCGGCACGCCGGCGCGCAGCAGCGTGAACAGCAGCTCCAAGAAAGGGACTTCATAGTCCACCCAGGGCTCACTCACCCCAACTGCCACATGTGTGGTCATGAGCGTGACCGGCCACTCGTCGGGGTCGGCCGACGCTCCCGTGTTCCAGAAGAGGTGGTCGCCGCTCCTCGTCGTGGCGAAGGCGAGCAGGCCGCCCTCCTCGGGCAGGAAGGGGCGCCGACGCGCGGTGAACATGCCGGGCCGGATCGCCGAGTGCCGGTGCGTCTCGACCATCCATGCTGCGTACTCGAAGCGGCCGTCGGTGCTGACGCACGGGGGGTGCAGCCGGATCGCCGCACCCGGGCCGCCTATCTCGGCCGCACCGTACGCCGACACGAGCGCCTTGTAGTCACCGGGCAGTGGGGTGCCGAGCCAGCCCTCGACCGCCGCCCAGTCGACGACGGACGTCGGACCGGGCGGCGGTCCGACGAGACCTGTGAACGCGCTGATCCGCGCAGAGTGATCCATGGAGCCGAGGATGACATCCCTCAACGACATTGAGACTGGGACCTGGCACCGCTCTTGGATTTCTAGGGTGACAGAAGGTGGGTGGCGCTCCGCTCCCCACGCTGGGCGCTACATGTCCATTGGTCGGCTGGAAGCAACAACTCGCAATGGGCGAGAGAACTCACGAAAGGCACCGTCCATGGACATCGTCATCCGCCCCGCGACCACCACGGCCGAACTCCTCGGCGCCGGGCACCTCTACGATGTCGCGCCGCGTCCCGAGTGGGCGGACCGCTTCCTCGCGGCGCACGGCCATCTGATGCTGATCGCCTACGTGGACGGGGCTCCCGTCGGCTTCGTCTCGGGCATCGAGATGCTGCACCCGGACAAGGGCACGGAGATGTGCTTGTACGAACTCTCCGTCGGCGAGCCGTTCCGCCGCCGGGGCATCGGGCGGGCCCTCACGCACGCGCTGGCGGCGGAGGCCCGGAGGCGCGGCTGCTACGACATGTGGGTGGGCGTGGAGCGCGACAACGAGGCGGCTCTCGCGGCCTACCGTTCGGCGGGCGCCGCCGACGAGGGCGGATTCGCCATGCTGACCTGGGACTTCGGGAGCCCCGCCGGCACGCTGCAGCCCGGGTCGTAGGGCGTTTCGAGGGGGAGCAGCGCGGCGGCCTCGTCGTGGCGGCCGGCTCCGACGAGGCCGTGGATGTCGCGTGCGAGCGGAGTGACGTCGCGCACGGAGACCAGCCATTCGTCGGCGTAACGCCGGGCCGCCTCGCCGCCGAGCCCGAGCTGGAGGGAGCGGTACGGCAGCGGGTCCAGGCGGAGGTCACGCTCGGGGTCCCACTGCACCCGGGTGGGGCTGCGGCGCAGGCCGCGCCGCCAGGCGTCCCGGTCGGGGTGCACTCCCCTGACGTAGTGGGAGAGTTCGGCGTTCTGCAGCGCCCAGGCGAATCCCTCGCGGGTGATCTCGACGGCGAGCACGGTCTCCTGGCCCTCCTTGGTGCCCCAGCCGCAGCGGTACATCATCCAGAGGAAGCTCGGCTTGATCCAGGTCATGCGGTCGCGCTTCCAGGCCGCCGGGAACCGTCCGTCGCGGGCCGCCGGGACGCCGATGGCAGGCGAGTAGGCCTGGTAGACGGTGAGCGTGTCGGCGGTGTGCAGGGCGCGGATCTCCTGGTGCGGTGCGGTCATGGCCCCAGGATGGGCCGGACTCCGTCCCCCGGGCCAGGGGTTTTCCGCTGCGGCCGCACGGGCCCCCGGGCCTTGCGGTCTCCCCGCGCAGGCAGGCCGACGGCCCCCGTCCCCGAGGGGAACGGGGGCCGTCGGCCGGGGAGGCGGTCAGTGGTTGCGGGGGAAGCCGAGGTCCACGCCCGCGGGGGCGTCGGCCGGGTCGGGCCAGCGGGTGGTGACGACCTTGCCGCGCGTGTAGAAGTGCACCCCGTCGTTGCCGTAGACGTGGTGGTCGCCGAACAGGGAGTCCTTCCAGCCGCCGAAGGAGTGGTAGCCGACGGGCACCGGGATCGGCACGTTGACGCCGACCATGCCCGCCTCGATCTCCAGCTGGAAGCGCCGGGCCGCACCGCCGTCGCGGGTGAAGATCGCCGTGCCGTTGCCGAACGGTGAGGCGTTCATCAGGGCCACGCCGTCCTCGTAGGTGTCGACGCGCAGGACGCACAGGACGGGGCCGAAGATCTCGTCGCGGTAGGCGTCGGAGCCGGTGGAGACGTTGTCCAGGAGGGACAGGCCGATCCAGTGGCCGTCCTCGAAGCCCTCGACGGTGTGCCCGGTGCCGTCCAGGACGACGTCGGCGCCCTGCGCGGCCGCTCCGGTGACGTAGGAGGCGACCTTGTCCCGGTGGGCGGCGGTGATCAGCGGTCCCATCTCGGAGGTGGGGTCCGTGCCGGGACCGATCTTGATCTTCTCGGCGCGTTCGCGGATCTTCGCCACCAGCTCGTCCGCGATCGAACGCACCGCGACGACCGCCGAGATGGCCATGCAGCGCTCACCGGCGGAGCCGTAGGCGGCCGACACGGCGGCGTCGGCCGCCGCGTCGAGGTCGGCGTCCGGAAGGACCAGCATGTGGTTCTTCGCACCGCCGAGCGCCTGGACGCGCTTGCCGTTGGCGGAGGCCGTGGCATGGATGTACCGGGCGACGGGGGTGGAGCCGACGAAGGAGACGGCGGCCACGTCCGGGTGGTTGAGGAGACCGTCCACGGCGACCTTGTCCCCGTGCACGACGTTCAGCACGCCGTCGGGCAGGCCCGCCTCGGCGGCCAGTTCGGCCAGCAGGTTGGCGGCCGACGGGTCCTTCTCGCTGGGCTTCAGGACGAAGGTGTTGCCGCAGGCGATGGCCAGCGGGAACATCCACATCGGCACCATGGCCGGGAAGTTGAACGGGGTGATGCCCGCGACGACGCCGAGCGGCTGACGGATCGACGAGACGTCGACCCTGCTGGAGACCTGGGTGGACAGCTCGCCCTTGAGCTGCGTGGTGATGCCGCAGGCCAGCTCGACGATCTCCAGGCCCCGGGCCACCTCTCCGAGGGCGTCCGAGTGCACCTTGCCGTGCTCGGCGGTGATCAGCGCGGCGATCTCGTCACGGCGGGCGTCGAGCAGGGCGCGGTAGCGGAAGAGGACGGCGGTGCGGGCGGAGAGCGAGGAGGTGCCCCAGCTCTCGTACGCGGTCCGCGCGGCGGACACCGCGGCGTCGACCTCCTCGGTGGAGGCGAGCGCGACCCGGGTGGTGACGGCGCCGGTCGCGGGGTCGGTGACCGGACCGTGGTTGCCCGACGTGCCCTCGACGGTCTTGCCACCGATCCAGTGGTTGACGGTCTTCATGACGGGGGTCTCCTTCACAGGTGGCGGCGTCGGGCGGCGATCTGCCGGTCGTACTCTTTCCTGGCCTCGACCGCCGACGGGCGGGTCGCGGTTTCGGCTACGGGAACATCCCACCACGCCTGTGCCGGAGGAGGCCCCGACACTGTGTCTGCCGTTTCGGTCTCGACGTAGACACAAGTGGGGCGGTCCGCGCCGCGCGCCTCGGCGAGGGCCCGGCGCAGCTCGCCGACCGTCCCCGCCTTCAGTACGTGCATGCCGAGTGACGCCGCGTTGGCCGCGAGGTCCACGGGCAGCGGGGCGCCGGTGAACGCGCCGCCGTCGGCCCGGTGGCGGTAGGCGGTGCCGAAGCGTTCCGCGCCGACGGAATCGGAGAGGCCGCCGATGGAGGCGTACCCGTGGTTCTGCAGGATGACGAGCTTGACGGGGAGCCCTTCCTGCACGGCGGTGACGATCTCGGTGGGGTTCATCAGATAGGTGCCGTCGCCGACGAGGGCCCAGACGGGGCGGCCGGGGGCGGCGAGCTGCACCCCGAGGGCCGCCGGGATCTCGTAGCCCATGCAGGAGTAACCGTATTCGAGGTGGTACTGACGCGGGGAACGGGTCCGCCACAGTTTGTGGAGGTCGCCCGGCAGCGAGCCGGCGGCGTTGACGAGGATGTCGTCCTCCGTGACCAGCTCGTCGAGCAGTCCGAGGACCTGGGCCTGGGTGGGGCGGGCGTCCTGGTCGTCGGCGGCGTACGCGGCGTCCACGCGCCGCTCCCAGCGTTCCTTGGCGTCGGTGTAACCGGTCTCGTACGCGGGGTCGACGTGGTAGCCCCGCGCGCCGAGTGCTTCGCCGAGCGCTTCGAGGGAGGTCCGGGCGTCCGCGACGAGCGGGAGGGCGGAGAGCTTGTGGGCGTCGAAGCCGGTGATGTTGAGGTTGAGGAAGCGGACGGCCGGGTCGGCGAACAGGGTGCCGGAGGCCGTGGTGAAGTCCGTGTAGCGGGTGCCGACACCGATGACCAGGTCGGCCTCCCGGGCGAGCGTGTCGGCCGTGGCGGTGCCGGTGTGACCGATGCCGCCCACGTCGGCGGGATGGTCGTGGCGCAGGGACCCCTTGCCGGCCTGGGTGGAGGCGACGGGGATGCGGGTGGAGGCCGCGAAGGCGGCGAGGGTCTCCTCGGCGGCGCTGTGGTGGACCCCGCCGCCCGCGACGATCAGGGGACGACGTGCGGCGCGTACCGCCCTGACCGCCTGTTCGAGCTCGTACGGGTCGGGGGCGGGCCTGCGGACGTGCCAGACGCGCGGCGCGAGGAAGTCCGCGGGCCAGTCGTACGCCTCGGCCTGCACGTCCTGCGGCAGCGCGAGGGTGACCGCTCCCGTCGCAGCCGGGTCGGTGAGCGTGCGCATGGCCTGGAGGGCGGCGGGGATCAGCGCCTCCGGACGGGTGATCCGGTCGAAGTAGCGGGAGACGGGGCGCAGGCAGTCGTTGACCGACACGTCACCGCTGTGCGGCACTTCGAGCTGCTGGAGCACGGGGTCCGCGGGCCGGGCCGCGAAGGTGTCCCCGGGGAGGAGCAGCACGGGCAGGTGGTTGACGGTCGCCAGGGCGGCGCCGGTGACGAGGTTCGTGGCGCCGGGCCCGATGGACGTGGTGACGGCGTGGGCGGAGAGCCGGCCGGACTGCCGGGCGTAGCCGACGGCGGCGTGCACCATGGCCTGTTCGCTGCGGCCCTGGAGGAAGGGCATGGCGGGGCCGCACTCGACGAGGGCCTGTCCGATTCCCGCGACGTTGCCGTGTCCGAAGATGCCCCAGGTGGCGTCGACCAGACGGTGCCGTCGGCCGTCCCTTTCGGTGAACTGCCGGGCGAGGAAGGTGATCAGGGCCTGCGCGGTGGTGAGCCTGCGGGTGGGCGCGGCCGGGTCGGACGTGCGGTGCGGGGTGGTCACCGGGTGGCCTCCGTGCCGTGGAACGGCAGTCGTGGGTCGACGGGCTGCCCGGGCCAGGTGTCCCGGATCCAGCGGTGGTCGGGGTGGTCGCGGATGAGCCACTCGCGCTGCTCGCCCGGGCCGGCCATGACGTTGAGGTAGTACAGGGTGCGGCCCGGCGGGGCGATGGACGGGCCGTGCCAGCCGTCGGGGATGAGGACGGCGTCGCCCGTGGAGATCTCGGCGAGTACGTCCGTGCCTCCCGCCCGGGAGGGCGAGACCCGGTGGTATCCGAGGCCGTCGCCCTCGACCTCGAAGTAGTAGATCTCCTCCAGTTCGGCCTCGGTGCCGGGCAGGTGCTCGTCGTGCTTGTGCGGGGGGTAGGAGGACCAGTTGCCGCCGGGGGTCAGCACCTCCACGGCGATGAGGCGGTCGCAGTCGAAGGTGTCGGCCGCGGCGAAGTTGTTGACCTGACGCGAACAGGCGCCCGCACCGCGCAGCTCGACCGGTACCTCCGGCGCGGGACCGTAGCGAGCGGGGAGTCGTCGCTCGCACTTCGCTCCTGCCAGGGCGAAGCGGCCTCCTGCGCCGGAGGCGATCTGGACGCGTGCGTCGCGTGGGACATAGGCGAAGTCGCTCACTGAGCTGAACACGTCTTTCCTGCCCAGCAGTTCAAAGATCTCACCTGTCGCCTGCACCGTACAGCCACCGGACAACGGCAGAACGATCCATTCGCTCTCCCCGGTTACCAGGGTGTGAACACCACCCGGCTCGAGTTCCAGCACACGCAGACTCGACCGGTCCCACCCGGCCCGCTCGGGGTCGATGTCGAGGGCATACGGACCACGCGCGGCGTGACCGGACCGGAGGTGGTGCCTCTGCTGCTCGTCGGGCGTCGTCATGACTCCATCCCTACCCGTCGTCAGGCCGCGTTCACAGAAGTCCGACGGCCGTGTCGACCGCACCCGCCACGTCACCGTCGGCGGGATAGAGCAGCGACCGCCCGACGACCAGCCCCTGGACGGTCGGCAGCCGCAGCGCGCCCCGCCATCGTTCGTACGCGGCGTCCGCATCCTCCGTGACCTCGCCGCCGAGCAGGACGGCGGGCAGGGTCGAGGCGCGCATCACCCGCTCCATGTCGCGGGGGTCCTCGGTGACGGGGACCTTGAGCCAGGTGTACGCGGATGTGCCGCCGAGCCCCGAGGCGATGGCGATCGACGTCGCGACGGCCGCGGCACCCAGGCCGGTGCGGATACCGCCGGGGGTACGGCGGCAGAGGAACGGCTCGATGAAGACGGGGAGTCGGCGGGCGGCCATGGCGTTCACCGTGCGGGCGGCGGTGTCCAGGGTCTCCAGGGAGCCGGGGTCGTCGTGGTCGATCCGCAGGAGCAGCTTGCCCGCGTCGAACCTCCGCCGGGCGAGGTCGACGGGGCGGTGGCCGGTGAAGCGGTCGTCGAGTTCGAAGGCGGCGCCGGCGAGTCCGCCGCGGTTCATGGAGCCGATGACGACCCTGTCCTCCAGGGCCCCGAGGAGCAGCAGGTCCTCCAGGACGTCGGCGCCCGCCAGCACCCCGTCGACCCCTGGGCGGGAGAGCGCGAGGCAGAGCCGTTCGAGCAGGTCGAAGCGGTCGGCCATGGCGAGTTCGTCGTCGCCCACGGCGAGGGCGCCGCGTGCGGGGTGGTCCGCGGCGATGATCATCAGGCGTCCGGCGGGGCCGAGGAGCGGGCGCGTGCGGCGGGCGGCGGCGGCTTCCGTGACGGCTTCGGGGTGGCGTGCGCGCAGCCGGACGAGATCCGCGGGGCCGGAGGCCGCGGGCGACGGCGGGGGCGGGGGCGGGGGCGGTGGGGACGCCGAGCCCGGGGTGGAGGGTGTCGAGGGGGTCGCAGGGGGCGGTGGGGGCGGTGGGGGCGGTGGGGGCGGTGGGGGTGGCGGGGTCACTGTGCGTCTCCTGGGGGTACCGCGACTTCCGTGGTGCGCGGGTCCGCGGTGGTCCGCGGGGGCGTGGCGGCTCGCGCCGGTCCCGTCCGCGTCGCGTCCTGTGCGCCTACGGCACCGGCGGACAGCGCCTCCTCGACCTCACGCGGGAACGGCATCGCCGACGAGCAGGCGAGGCGGGCGGCGACGATGGCCCCCGCGGCGTTGGCGTACCGCATCACGCGTTCCGTGTCCCAGCCGGAGAGCAGCCCGTGGCAGAGCGCGCCGCCGAACGCGTCCCCGGCACCCAGCCCGTTCACGACGTCGACCGGGAGGGGCGGGATCTCGGCGGTCGTGCCGTCGCGGTGGACGGCGAGAACGCCGTCCGGCCCCTGTTTGACCACGGCCAGTTCCGGACCGGCGGCGAGCAGGGCACGGGCGGCGGCGTGCGGTTCGCGTTCGCCGGTGGCGATCTCGCACTCGTCGACGTTTCCGACGGCGACCGTGGCGTGGGCGAGCGCCTCCCGGTAGCGGGCGGGTGCGGCGGAGCCGTGTTCCGACGGGTCCCAGAACATGGGGCGCCAGTCGAGGTCGAAGACCGTGGTGCGGGCACGGCCGGACGGGCCGTCCGACGCGGCCGCCTCGCTGCGGGCCCGCAGGGCGGTGAGGGTGGCGGTCCGGCTCGGCTCGGCGCAGAGACCGGTGCCCGTCATCCAGAACACGCGAGCGTCCCGCACGGCGTCCAGGTCGAGTTCGTGGCCGCCGATCTCCAGATCGGGCGCCTTCGGCTGCCGGTAGAAGTAGAGCGGGAAGCGGTCCGGCGGAAAGATCTCGCAGAAGGTGACCGGGGTGGGGTACTCCGCCACCGCGCTCACCCACCGGTCATCCACCCCGAACTCCCGGAGCGCCTGGTGCAGATAGTCGCCGAAGGCGTCCTGGCCCGTCCTCGTGATCACGGCCGCCCTGCGTCCCAGCCGGGCCGCGGCCACCGCCACGTTGGCCGGTGAGCCGCCGAGGAACTTCCCGAAGGTCTCGACGTCGGCCAGCGGTACACCGGTCTGCAGCGGGTAGATGTCCACCCCGATCCGCCCCATGGTGATCACGTCGTACGGCTCAGGCATACGCATCCCTTCGACCCCGGTACTCCGGCCCGGCACTCGTCCGGGGAGGGCCCGGCACACCTCCTGGGAACCGACTGCCGCCGGGCGACGGACTCCCAGGTCTAGCCCCGACCCGACGCCCTGTCAACACTTTGTCCGGACATAAGGACGAAGCCTTGACCGAAGCCTTGACACTCCCCTCCGAGGCCTGGAGGGTGGGCGATATGACCTCCTCCGTACCCTCTCCGACCCGCATCCGCATCGGCTCGGCACCCGATTCGTGGGGGGTGTGGTTCCCCGACGATCCGCTGCAGGTGCCCTGGGAGCGTTTCCTCGACGAGGTGTCCGAGGCGGGTTACGAGTGGATCGAACTCGGCCCGTACGGCTACCTCCCGACCGATCCCGCCCGCCTCGCGGACGAGACGGCCAGGCGCGGCCTCTCCGTCTCCGCGGGCACCGTCTTCACCGGATTGCACCACGGCCCCGCGGTCTGGGAACGGACCTGGGAGCATGTCGCGGGTATCGCCGCACTCACCCGGGCGATGGGGGCCGGGCATCTGGTCGTCATCCCCTCCTTCTGGCGCGACGACAAGACGGGGGAGGTCCTGGAGGACCGCACGCTCACCGCCGGGCAGTGGCGCGACCTCACCGCGCAGACCGAACGCCTCGCCCGCGAGGTGCGGGACCGGTACGGGCTGCGGGTCGTGGTGCATCCGCACGCCGACACGCATGTCGACACCGAGGAGAACGTCGGCCGCTTCCTCGACGCCACCGACCCCGATCTGGTCTCCCTCTGCCTGGACACCGGTCACTACGCCTACTGCGGCGGCGACAGCGTGAAGCTGATCGAGACGTACGGCGAGCGGATCGGGTATCTGCACCTCAAGCAGGTCGATCCGGTGGTGCTCGCCGACGTCGTCGCGAACGAGGTTCCCTTCGGGCCGGCCGTCGCCCGCGGGGTGATGTGCGAACCCCCCGGCGGGGTACCCGCGCTGGAGCCGGTCCTGGACGCGGCACGCGCGCTGGGCACCGACCTGTTCGCCATCGTCGAGCAGGACATGTATCCCTGCCCGCCCGACAAACCGCTCCCCATCGCCCGCCGGACCCGGGAGTTCCTCAGGATCTGCGGACCCGCACGGCCTTCCTCCTGAGCCGCTGATCTCCCCCTGAGCCCGTCCTTCCTCCTGAGCCCGCCCTTCCTCCTGAGCGGCCCGGCCCCCGAGTTCCTCTCGGACCTGCACCCCTCGGTCCTCGGTCCGCTCTCGCCCCAGCAGTCACTCCTCTGTCACGTATGTCCGCGTTCTGCTGGTCCTGTGTCACGGGCCGACGACGCCCCCTGCCCGGTATGCGGCCCTCTCGTTCACGGAACAGAGGCACGCCGAGGTACTGAGAGGTGTCATTCATGACGGACAGAACGCTCTGGTCGTACAAGGACATTGCGGCACACATCCAGGTCCAGCCGGACACGATCCGCTCGTACCGCAAGCACGGCCTTCTCCCGCCCCCCGACGACGTCCGGAACGGGAAGCCCCACTGGTACGTGGACACGGTCCTCGCGTGGATCGCGTCCCGCCCCGGCAACCGGGGCCGTTGACACCGCGACTGGATTGAAGGCACCACCGGCCGGAGCGCCGCTTCCGGTGGCCCGTGTGCGCCTCCCCGCCGGAAGCACACCCACCGGCGCTCCCCCGTCGGGGCTCCCCGTCCCGCCCCGTCCGTCCGCTGCCCCGCCCGTCCGCCGCTCCCGGTCATCCGCTCGACGGCGGACTCGGCCAGGACGGTTCGATGATCGTCACTCCCGCCCCGGGTGTAGTGCCCATGGCCGCGAGCGCCGCCGGGGCCGCGTCCAGGGCGATGGTGGACGTCACCAGGCGATCCGGCCGCAGGACTCCGGCCCTCACCATGTCCATCATCGGCGGATAGTCGTGTGCCGCCATGCCGTGGCTGCCGAGGATCTCCAGCTCCAGTCCGATCACCCGCGCCATCGGCACGACGGGGTCACCGGCCGCCGTCGGCAGCAGCCCGACCTGGACGTGCCGCCCCTGCCGGCGCAGGCTCCGCACCGAGGCGGCGCAGGTGACGGGCGAGCCCAGCGCGTCCAGCGACAGGTGCGCACCGCCGCCGGTCAGCTCGCGCACGGCCTCGTCCGCCCCGGACGGGTACGCCGAAGCGTCCACGCACTCCGCCGCTCCGAACGCCCGCGCCAACTCCAGTGCCTGCGGCGAGACGTCGACCGCCACCACCCGCGCTCCGCACGCGACCGCGACCATCACCGCCGACAGCCCGACCCCACCGCAGCCGTGCACGGCGACCCACTCCCCGGGGGCCGCCCTCCCCTGTCGGACCACCGCCCGAAACGCCGTGGCGAACCGGCATCCGAGCCCTGCCGCGGTGGCGAAGGACAACTCCTCGGGCACGCCGACCAGATTCACGTCCGCCTGCTCCAGCGCCACGTACTCGGCGAAGGATCCCCAGTGGGTGAAGCCGGGCTGGGTCTGCCGCTCACAGACCTGCTGTGCGCCCGCCGCGCACGCGGCGCACCGGCCGCACGCGCAGACGAAGGGCACGGTGACCCGGTCTCCCGGAAGCCAGTTGTGGACACCGGCGCCCACCGCCTCGACCGTTCCCGCGAGTTCGTGTCCGGGCACGTGCGGCAGGACGATTCCGGGGTCGTGCCCCATCCAGCCGTGCCAGTCACTCCTGCACAGCCCCGTGGCGCCGACGCGCACCACGACACCCCCGTCCGGGACTGCCGGGTCGGGGAGGTCCCGCACACGGGCCTCCTGTCCGAACTCCTCGAAGACCACTGCCCGCATCCGCCCCGCCTCCCGTGGTCCGGCTCGCGCCGTCCGGATCGCCGATCCGGGGAATCTACGCCCCGGCAGTGATCCTGTCGCGCTCCCGCTCCGCCTCTCCGGCGGTCCGCCCGGCCCCCCGGTCACCGCCCGGCACCGGCTCACCCTCGCTGAGTCCGAACCTCTGGTGGAAGGCACGCAGCGGTCCGGGGGCCCACCGGGTCGCCCGCGTCTCCGAGATGTCCTTCGTGCTCTTCAAGGCCGGCCTCGACCTGGTCATGCCGCACGACGGGCCCGAGCGGACGGCGTACACCGAGGAGCTGAAAGCGGTGATCTACCGCTATCTCGAACCCCTGGCCTGCGACACGCCCGGTGGAGTGACCAGCCGAGGCCAGTAATACCCCCTAGGGGTATACTTGGCCGTGCAGGTGGGCGCACCGCGCTCCCCGGCGCCCCCTCGCGCCTCACCTGCTGCGTCCAGTGTGCCTGCGAAGAGGAGAACGTCATGACCGCCGAGACCGAGACCCCCAGGGCCGCCGGCTCCTGCTGCTCGTCCACCGGTTCCTGCCAGGACGGTACGACCGACGTCCAGGTGGGCGGCGTCACCACCGTCTACGAGGTGAAGGGCATGACCTGCGGCCACTGCGAAGGGGCCGTGTCCGAGGAGATCTCCGGGATCGAGGGCGTCACCTCCGTGAAGGCGGAGGCCGGCAGCGGCCTGGTCACGGTCGCCTCCGCCGCCCCGCTCACCGAGGAAGCGGTACGCGCCGCCGTCGACGAGGCGGGCTACGAACTCGTCGGCCGCGCCTGACCGCACCGCGGCGGCCGCGACGGTCCCGTACAACACGCATCACACCCCCGCGCCACCGGCACCGGCAAGGGACGACCGCCGTCCCGGACGGAACGGACGGCCACTGCCGCCCCGCACCCCGGAACCGCGCTCCGCGCTCCCGTGCCGGTGGCGCCCCGTTCACACACGCACCTCCGTCGGACCGTTCCCCCACCCGGGAAGCAGATACTGGTGGGGAACGGCACGACTGCTCGACCCAGGAGTCCGCACATGGCCGGCACCACGGCATCCGAGGCCCCCGCGGAGGAGACCTCCGAGACCGAGTTCACGATCGGCGGGATGACCTGCGCCTCGTGCGCGGCCCGCGTCGAGAAGAAACTCAACCGGATGGACGGGGTCAGCGCCACCGTCAACTACGCGACCGAGAAGGCCCGCGTCTCCTTCGGCGCCGGGACCGCGCTCGAAGACCTCGTCGCCACCGTCGAGAAGACGGGCTACACGGCCCGGCCGGTGGTCCGCCCGGCCCCGGCGCCCCCTCCCCAGCCGGCCGGGCAGGGCGCCGCACGCGATGCCGCCCCGGCGCACCGGGAGGACGAGGGCGGCGCTTCCCCGGGCACGGCGGCCGCTCCGGACGCGCTCCCTCCCGAGGACACCGCCGACGCCGCGGCCGACGGGAGTCTCGCCGCGCTCCGGCAGCGTCTCCTCGTGTCGGCGGTGCTCGCCGTGCCGGTCGTCCTCATGGCCATGATCCCCGCACTGCAGTTCGACAACTGGCAGTGGCTCTCCCTCACCCTCGCCTCCCCCGTGGTCGTCTGGGGTGGGCTGCCCTTCCACCGCGCCGCGTGGGCCAATCTGCGGCACGGTGCGGCGACGATGGACACGCTCGTGTCGATCGGCACGCTCGCCGCCTTCGGCTGGTCCCTGTGGGCCCTGTTCCTCGGCGACGCCGGCATGCCGGGCATGCGGCACACCTTCGACCTCACCATCTCCCGGTCCGACCCGTCGGCCACCATCTACCTGGAGGTGGCTGCCGGAGTCACCGGTTTCCTCCTGCTGGGGCGCTACCTGGAGGCACGGTCGAAGCGGAAGGCGGGTGCCGCTCTGCGCGCGCTGCTGCACCTGGGCGCCAAGGACGTGGCGGTCCTCCGCCCCCGTGCGGACGGCCGCTCCGGCATCCCGGCGGAGACGGCACCCCTGCACGGGGCTTCCGCCCGGGAGCTCACGGAGGTACGGGTCCCCGTCGGCGCCCTCCACGTGGGCGACCGCTTCGTCGTACGGCCCGGGGAGACGATCGCCACCGACGGCACCGTCGTCGAGGGGCGCTCCGCGATCGACACCTCCATGCTCACCGGGGAGTCGGTCCCCGTGGACGCCGCCCCGGGCGACTCCGTGACGGGCGGCACGCTCAACGCCTCCGGGCGGCTGGTCGTCGAGGCGACCCGGATCGGCTCCGACACGCAGCTCGCCCGCATGGCCCGGCTCGTCGAGGACGCCCAGAACGGCAAGGCCGCCGCCCAGCGTCTGGCGGACCGCATCTCGGCCGTCTTCGTCCCCGTGGTGCTGCTCATCGCCCTGGCGACCCTGGTCGCCCAGCTCCTCGTCACCGACGACGTCACGGCCTCGTTCACCGCGGCGGTCGCCGTCCTGATCGTGGCGTGCCCCTGCGCCCTGGGACTCGCCACTCCCACCGCCCTCATGGCGGGCACAGGACGCGGCGCACAGCTCGGCATCCTCATCAAGAGGCCCGAGGTGCTGGAGACCGCCCGCAGGGTCGACACGATCGTGCTCGACAAGACCGGCACGGTCACCACCGGCCGTATGGCCCTGGGACGCGTTCACACCGAGCCCGGTACGACCGAGGCCGAAGTGCTCCGGCTCGCGGGCGCCCTGGAGCACGCGTCCGAGCACCCCGTGGCCCGCGCCGTCGCCGCCGGAGCGGCCGCGCGGACCGGCGGAACACTGCCCGCTCCGGTGGACTTCAGCAGCGTTCCCGGCCTCGGCGTCCGGGGCGTCGTCGAGGGCCGTCACGTGCTGGCCGGCCGGCCGAGGCTCCTCGCCGACGCCGGGATCGCGCTGCCGCCGTCCCTGGCCGCTGCGCAGGCGGACGCGGCGGGGCGGGGCAGCACGACCGTCGTCGTGGCCTGGGACGGGCGGGCGCGAGGGGTGCTGGAGGTCGCCGACACAGTGAAGGAGGGCAGCGCCGAGGCCGTCGCGGAGCTGCGCGCGCTGGGGCTGAGGCCGATCCTGCTGACGGGCGACAACCGGGCCGCCGCGGAGGCCGTGGCCCGCGCGGTCGGCATCGACGAGGTCCACGCGGAGGTCCTGCCCGAGGACAAGGCCGAGGTCGTACGCGGTCTCCAGGCGGAGGGCCGGTCCGTCGCCATGGTGGGTGACGGGGTGAACGACGCCGTCGCCCTCGCGGTCGCCGACCTGGGCCTTTCGATGGGTACGGGGACCGACGCGGCGATCGAGGCGGGCGACCTCACACTGATTCGTGGAGATCTCAAGGTGACCACTGCCGCCATCCGGCTGTCACGGCGTACTCTGTCGACTATCAGAAGCAACCTCTTCTGGGCCTTCGGCTACAACGTGGCCGCACTGCCTTTGGCTGCGTTCGGGCTGCTCAGCCCCATGATCGCGGGTGCGGCGATGGCGTTTTCGTCGGTGTTCGTCGTGACGAACAGTCTGAGGTTGCGCTCCTTCACATAATTTCTACAAAGAGACTTAGATCACACCGATTCGAGGGTAACCATCTGATGGGTTGGTGAGTCTAAGAGTGCGATGTCATGGATGTCTTGGGGGACGTCCGTTGGAGTGTCTTGGGGGACGCTCCTGGCGATCGCCGGCCGGGGCACGTGCACCGGGGAGCTTTGAGCGGCCCTCCCGTACGTACCCCGGCAGCCGCCCGGCAGGGCAGAACTGAATACGCGCCACCGGCATCACGAGGAGTTCAGGCTCCCTTCAGACGCCCGGCCGGATCCCGTGGGGGGAATCCGCTCCGGGATATGGAAAACGCCCCGTCCGTCGACCCGTGGGGGGATCGGCAGGCGGGGCGTTTTTCCGTGTGCGGGCGGCTCGGCGGGTGGGGCGTTCCCCCGCCTGCCCGCCATGCGGGCGTACGTCGCGCCGCAGCTCGCGGACCGCGGGCGCGCTCTCCACGGCCCTCGGAACACGGCACTGCGCCCTCTCCGGCGCCCGCGGCTCGGCCCTGAACGCCGAATCGCCCCGACACCGCGCCCCGAACAGTCGGGCGCGGCACACGGGGCGAAGGATGCCGGCCGGATCGGCCGGGTACGGCGGTGGTTCAGGCCACCGGGATTCAGCGGCCCTCGACCGGGACGAAGTCGCGCAGGACCTCGCCGGTGTAGATCTGGCGCGGGCGGCCGATGCGGGATCCCGGCTCCTTGATCATCTCGTGCCACTGGGCGATCCAGCCGGGAAGGCGGCCGAGCGCGAAGAGCACGGTGAACATCTCGGTCGGGAAGCCCATGGCGCGGTAGATCAGGCCCGTGTAGAAGTCCACGTTGGGGTAGAGGTTGCGCGAGACGAAGTACTCGTCCGAGAGCGCGTGCTCCTCCAGCTTGAGCGCGATGTCGAGCAGCTCGTCGGACTTGCCGAGCGAGGACAGCACGTCGTGCGCGGCAGCCTTGATGATCTTGGCGCGCGGGTCGAAGGACTTGTACACCCGGTGGCCGAAGCCCATCAGGCGGACGCCGTCCTCCTTGTTCTTGACCTTCTGGATGAAGGAGTCGACGTCGCCGCCGTTGGCCTGGATGCCCTCGAGCATCTCCAGCACCGACTGGTTGGCACCGCCGTGCAGCGGGCCCCACAGCGCGGAGATGCCGGCGGAGATCGAGGCGAACATGTTCGCCTGCGAGGAGCCGACCAGGCGCACGGTGGAGGTCGAACAGTTCTGCTCGTGGTCCGCGTGCAGGATGAGCAGCTTCTCGAGCGCCGAGACGACGACCGGGTCCGGCACGTACTCCTGGGCCGGGACGGAGAACGTCATGCGCAGGAAGTTCTCGACGTAGCCGAGGTCGTTGCGCGGGTAGACAAACGGGTGACCGATCGACTTCTTGTACGCGTACGCCGCGATCGTCGGGAGCTTGGCGAGCAGCCGGATCGTCGAGAGGTGGCGCTGCTCCTCGTCGAACGGGTTGTGGCTGTCCTGGTAGAAGGTGGACAGCGCGCTGACGACCGAGGACAGCATGGCCATCGGGTGGGCGTCGCGGGGGAAGCCGTCGAAGAAGCGCTTGACGTCCTCGTGCAGCAGCGTGTGCTGGGTGATCTCGTTCTTGAAGGCCGACAGCTCGTCGTCCTTGGGCAGGTCACCGTTGATCAGCGTGTAGGCGACCTCGAGGAACGTCGAGCTCTCCGCGAGCTGCTCGATCGGGTAGCCGCGGTACCGCAGGATGCCCTGCTCGCCGTCGAGGTAGGTGATGGCGGACTTATAGGCGGCCGTGTTGCCGTACCCGCTGTCCAGCGTGACCAGACCCGTGTTGGCCCGGAGCTTGCCGATGTCGAAGCCCTCGTCACCGACGGTGCTGTTGATCACCGGGTAGGTGTACTCGTCATCGCCGTACCGCAGTACTACAGCGTTCTTGGTGTGCTCGCTCACGTCATCCCTCACCGACGTAGTGCCTCTTCTTCGAGGTGCCCTGACTGTCTCCACCCTCCCCCATTTGGCTCAGGAGAGTGCACTCGGGGTCGTCCATTGGACCTACTGACGGCACTGAGTGCCGTCAACTTTCTCATCCTGCCCCCTGGAACCCGGTTCCGGAAGAGCTCAGTGATGTTTCCCACCGTTTTGATCGATCATTTTTCCGGGAAGTCTCCGGCCACACCGCTCCGGAGCCGGAAATCCAGTGCCGTACAGCGCCTGCCTGCGGAAACGGTGCGGACCGCCTGGCCGATGGCCTTCCGTGAACCGACCAGCACGACAAGCTTCTTGGCCCTGGTCACCGCGGTGTACAGGAGGTTCCGCTGCAGCATCATCCAGGCGCTGGTCGTGACGGGGACGACCACCGCCGGGTACTCGCTGCCCTGTGACCGGTGGATGGTCATCGCATAGGCGTGGGCCAGTTCGTCCAGTTCGTCGAAGTCGTAGGAGATCTCCTCGTCCTCGTCCGTCAGGACCGTCAGCTTCTGCTCGTCCGGGTCGAGGGCGGTGACGATGCCGACCGTCCCGTTGAACACGCCGTTCTCACCTTTGTCGTAGTTGTTCCTGATCTGCGTCACCTTGTCGCCTACCCGGAAGACCCGCCCTCCGAACCGCTTCTCGGGCAGCCCCGGGCGTCCGGGGGTGATGGCCTGCTGGAGCAGCCCGTTGAGATGGCCGGCGCCTGCCGGGCCGCGGTGCATCGGGGCGAGGACCTGCACGTCGCGGCGCGGGTTCAGGCCGAACTTCGCGGGGATGCGGCGGGCGGCGACGTCGACGGCGAGTACGCCGGCGTCCTCCGTCTCGTCCTCGACGAACAGGAAGAAGTCGTCCAGGCCCTGGGTCAGGGGCGGCACTCCGGAGTTGATCCGGTGGGCGTTGGTCACGACGCCCGACTTCTGGGCCTGCCGGAAGATGGTGGTCAGCCGGACCGCGGGGACGGGGCCGCCCTCGGCGAGCAGATCGCGCAGCACCTCCCCGGCGCCGACGGAGGGAAGCTGGTCCACGTCGCCGACCAGCAGGAGATGGGCACCGGGTGCCACGGCCTTGACGAGCTTGTTGGCCAGCAGCAGATCCAGCATCGACGCCTCGTCGACGACGACGAGATCGGCGTCGAGCGGTCTTTCCCGGTCGTATGCGGCGTCCCCGCCGGGCTTCAGCTCCAGGAGCCGGTGCACGGTGGAGGCCTCGGCGCCGGTCAGCTCGGACAGCCGCTTCGCGGCCCTCCCGGTGGGAGCGGCCAGCACCACCTTGGCGTTCCGGGCGCGGGCCAGCTCGACCACGGAGCGGACGGTGAACGACTTGCCGCAGCCGGGACCGCCGGTGAGCACGGCGACCTTCCTGCTGAGCGCGAGCCGGACGGCGGCCTCCTGCTCGGGGGCGAGCGTCGCACCCGTGCGCCGGGCGAGCCAGGCCAGCGCCTTGTCCCAGTCGACGTCCTGGAACGCCTGCATCCGGTCTTCGGGAGTACGCAGCAGGCGCTGCACCTGGGCCGCGAGGGAGATCTCCGCGCGGTGGAACGGCACCAGGTACACGGCGGTGACGGGCTGCCCGTCCTCGGGCCCCGGCACCCTCTCGCGCACGACTCCCTCCGGGTCCTCGGCGAGTTCGGCGAGGCAGTCGATGACGAGCCCGGTGTCCACCTGGAGGAGCTTCACCCCGTCCGCGATCAGCCGTTCCTCGGGCAGGAAGCAGTGCCCCTGGTCGGTGGACTGCGACAGCGCGTACTGGAGTCCCGCCTTGACCCGCTCCGGGCTGTCGTGCGGGATGCCGACGGCCTGCGCGATGCGGTCGGCGGTGAGGAAGCCGATGCCCCAGACGTCGGCGGCCAGCCGGTAGGGCTGGTTCTTCACGACGGAGATCGAGGCGTCCTCATACTTCTTGTAGATGCGCACCGCGATGGAGGTGGACACACCGACGGTCTGGAGGAAGACCATGACCTCCTTGATCGCCTTCTGCTCCTCCCACGCCGCGGCGATCATCTTCGTGCGTTTCGGGCCGAGGCCCGGCACCTCGACCAGGCGTTTCGGCTGCTGCTCGATGATGTCGAGGGTGTCCACGCCGAAGTGGGTGGTGATGCGGTCGGCCATGACCGGCCCGATGCCCTTGATCAGCCCCGACCCGAGGTAGCGGCGGATGCCCTGGATGGTGGCCGGGAGGACCGTCGTGTAGTTGTCGACCTGGAACTGCTTGCCGAACTGCGGGTGGGATCCCCAACGCCCCTCCATCCGCAGGGACTCACCGGGCTGGGCACCGAGCAGCGAACCGACGACGGTGAGCAGGTCACCGGCTCCGCGCCCGGTGTCGACGCGCGCGACGGTGTAGCCGTTCTCCTCGTTGGCGTAGGTGATCCGCTCCAGGACGCCCTCGAGCACGGCGGTGTTGGACATGCGACGACGCTACCGGCTGCCACCGACAGTCAGCACCCGCTCACCCCTGAGCCACGTCGCACCGCAGCCGTTCCCTCCGGCGGAGGGTCGTATGTCCCATACGGTGCAGAGGTGTTCGGGCTGCGGCACGATGAGGGCCCTGGCCTGGCGTGGACCGGAGGCGGCCGCGGGTTCGGCCTTCGCCTCGGGGGAACTGGCGGCCGTACGGCGTTCGGCGAGCGCCTCCGCGGGCCGGGCCCTCGACTGGGACACCCTCGCGGACGGCGGGGACGGCGCCGCGGACGACGGCTCGTCCGGACAGTCCCTGGCCGCCCTGGGCTGTCTGGCCGTCACGCTGGTGCTCGTCGCGATCTGGGTGAACGGTCTGGTCGATCTCTTCGACTGACCCGCCGGGCGCGGCTCCCGGCGGCGCCCCCGGTGCGGCCCGCCACCCCCGCAGAAAGGGGGCCGCGCACCGCCCGGGAACGCCCCGCGGCGGCCGGTGAGGGGCCCCTGCGGGGGAGATCGCCGCCACCGCGACCCGCGGCCCCGGCCGTGCGGGAAAGGGTGTTCAAGCCGCACCCAGGAGCCTCCCCAAACACCCTTTGAGCTGGGCTTATACCGTCTACCCGACTATGCTTGGACGGTCTGAAAGGGGGTTCCGAATGGACCGGAACATACGCTCGGTGGACGATGTCCTGAAGCTCATGGACAGCCTGTTCGCGCCGGAGGCCGATCGGTGGACGCACGCGGCGGGGGCGTGGTGGGACAGCTTCTACGAGGACAGGTCGAAGCCGGTTCCCTTCTTCGTGGCGAAGCCCGACGAGAACCTCGTCTCCTATCTCGACCGGGGCCTCGTCGCGCCGGGGCGCGCCCTCGATCTCGGCTGCGGCCCGGGGCGCAACGCGCTGTTCCTCGCCTCGCGGGGCTTCGACGTGGACGCGGTCGACCTGTCGCCCGGTGCCGTCTCCTGGGCCCGTGAACGAGCGGGCGAGGCGGGAGCGGACGTCCGCTTCCACTGCGGTGACGCCTTCGCCGAAGGGGCGCCGGCCGGGCCGTACGACCTGATCCACGACTCCGGCTGCTTCCACCACCTGCCACCCCACCGCCGCGTCAGCTATCTCGCGTTCCTGGAGCGCAGTCTCGCTCCGGGCGGGCACCTCGCCCTCGGCTGCTTCGCCTCCGGCGCAATGGGGTCCGAACTGCCCGACGCGGCCTTCTACGGCGAGGCGGGCCTGCTCGGAGGCCTCGCCTACACGCCGGAGGAACTGCGCTGGATCTTCGCCGACATGGAGGAGATCGAACTCCGGCGGATGCGGGACGAGCCGGCCGGCTCCCCCTCCTTCGGCAAGGACTTCCTCTGGACCGCGCTGTTCAGGAAGCCCGGCCGGGCATCCTGAACCGTCTCGGGCCGCAGGGCCGGGACGCCGCTCCCCCGGGGCGTCCCGGCCCCGCACCGCGCCCGTCCTCAGCGCGGCCGGCCGGGCAGCCGTCGGCGTACGCGCCGGACCTGGCGGTTGTCGGCGACCGTGTCGAGGATCCGGCGTCCGGCGCCCGCCTCGTAGGCGGGTCCCTCCAGCCGCAGCAGTGAGCCGCCGCGGACCACGGCGTACGCGACAGGCGCGGCCGTCTTCGGCAGGGTGACCGGATGGCGCCCGTCCGGCAGCTTCAGACGGGCGGGCAGGCGCAGCAGTGCCGTCAGCCCGTCGGGGCCGGGAACCACTTCGGCGGTGACCTTCAGGGCGGACACGGTGGCCTTGACGCGGGCGGGGGCCCCGGGCACCGCGGCGACGTGCGGCAGCGGGAGCGCCGGCTCGCCCCGCTCGGCGTTCGCGGCGGCGGCACCGGCCGTGTCAGGGCCGAGTCCGCGAAGGCGCTGGTCCATGTCGAGGGCCAGCTGGCCGCGGCCGGTGGTCCAGTACGGGAGCGCGAGCCCTCCGTCGAGGAGCGCCGGGCCGGCCGCCGGTCCGCCGGGAACGCCCTGCCCGGTCACACGGGCCATCCGGTCGATGCCCAGCAGGTTGACGAAGGCCCACACGTCGTACACCCCGCGCTCCAGCCGCTGCCCGCCGGCCAGCCGCCGCGGATCGAGGCTCAGTCGTCCGGAGGCGCGGAGCACGGAACGGCCCTCCCCCACCGGTTCGAGCCGGACCTCCAGGTCGCCCTCCGGGTACCACCAGTCCTCCCGGTCCCGGTCCTTGACGACCAGTTCCGCGTACGCCATGCGGAACGGGTCGCGGACCTCCCATCCGTCCTGGGCTCCCGGCACCCCGGTCAGGAGTTCCGGGTCCAGCCACCACGTCCCGTCGCGTTCGGTCAGGACCATCGGCTCACCGTCACCGCGCAGCAGTTCCAGCGTGATGTCGGCGACGAGGCAGCCGTCCTGCCAGTGCGGGGTGCCGAGTGTGCTGCGGACGGACACGGCGGCGATGTGCTCCGCGAACGCGAACGCACCGTCGAAGACGTCGCGTTCGAGGAGGTCGGCCCTCAGTCCGCTCACCGCCGGCAGCGCACGCCGTACGGCGGCGGGGAACTCCTCCAGCGCCACCTCGCGGGCCGTCGCGAATCGCCGGCGCTGCTCGGCCGGGTCCTCGCGCAGGATCTCGGGCTCGCGGGCCCTGGACAGGACCTCGACGTGGTAGAGGCGGTGGAGCAGCCGGTTCTGCAACGCGTCGACGTCGTCGGAGGGCTGCGTGCCGTCCTTGATCTGACCGATGATGGTGCGGAGGTTGGGCCAGAACCCGTGCCGCGGACTGAACCGGTGGCGGGTGTTGTTGCCGCCGTCGTCCCGCTTCATCCAGTAGTAGCAGGGGTAGTCGGCGAGGACCGATATCCGTTCCGCCTTCAGGTAGGCGGCGGTGACGAAGGCCAGGTCCTCCATGATCCACGGGCCCTCGGGGAAGCGCAGCCCGTGCTGCTCGACGAAGGCCCGGCGGAACATCTTGTGCGGTGACATGCTCTGCATGAGCTCGTCGTTCTCGATGGTGCAGCTGTCCAGGGTGTGCCGGAACAGCCGCCGGGGCCGCACCATCGTGCTGGACATCTTGCCGATCACCACGTCGGCCCGGTTGCGTGTCGCGTGCGCGTGCAGCCGCTCCAGGGCCTCGGGCCCGAGCATGTCGTCGTGGTCGACGAACTGCACGTACTCGCCCCTGGCGTGCTTCATGCCGAGGTTGCGCGGCGCACCCGGCCAGCCGGAGTTCGGCTGGCTGTACACGCGGACATGGCCGTGTGCGGCAGCGAGCTTCTCCAGGCGTGCCAGGGTGTCGTCCGTGGAACCGTCGTCGACGTAGATGACCTCGTACTCGTCGGCCGGGAGGCTCTGCCCGAGCAGCGACGGGGCGCACTCGTCGACGTACTTCCCGGTGTTGTAGACGGGCACGATCACGCTGACTCTGACTCTGGGCATTCCATGGACCTTCGTGTGTGCGGGCGCGCGGGCGTCCGGGCCGCTGGTCTCGGGACCGAGCGGCGGGGGCCGGGACCGGATTCGTCGCGCCGGGCCCCGGACGGCCCGCGTAACGCCTCGCGAGCCGTCGCACGGGCGCCTCGCGAAAGCGGAATGGGGCCCGGCCGTCAGGCCGGACCCCCCTCGCTCTCCCCCTCCGTCGGGCTTCCCGAATCCCCCCGGACCCCTCCCCGGAAGTCCCGACGCTGAGTACGACAGGGGAAGGCGCACCATGGTTGTACGTCTTGACCTTCTCTTTACCCGGGGTGTCCGGCGGGGTTCTCAGCAGGCGTGTTCCGTGTAGCGCGCGGCGACCTCCGCGACCACCTCGGCGCCGTCGCGGGCCCACAGCCCTTCGTTGAAGATCTCGACCTCGATCGGCCCGTCGAACCCGGCCGCCTCCACCTGGGCGCGGAGCGCGCGGAAGTCCACGCAGCCGTCGCCCAGTTGGCCCCGGCCCACGAGGACTCCGGCCGGGAGCGGGGTGATCCAGTCGGCGAGCTGGAAGGAGTGGATCCGGCCGCCCGCACCGGCCCGGGCGATCTGCGCGGGCGCCCGGTCGTCCCACCAGACGTGGTAGGTGTCGACCACCACGCCGACCTGCTCCGGGGGGAAGCGCTCGGCGAGGTCCAGTGCCTGGGACAAGGTGGAGACGACGCAGCGGTCCGAGGCGAACATCGGGTGAAGCGGTTCGATGGCGAGACGCACGCCGCGCTCCTGTGCGTACGGCGCGAGTTCGGCCAGCGCGTCGGCGATCCGCTCCCGGGCGGCGTGCAGGTCCTTCTGTCCGTCCGGGAGTCCGCCGGAGACCAGGACCAGGGTGTCGGTGTGCACTCCGGCGGCCTCGTCGACCGCCGCCCGGTTGTCCTCCAGGGCGCGGGCGCGCTCGGCGGGGTCGGTCGCGGTGAGGAAGCCGCCCCGGCAGAGGCTGGTGACGGTGAGGCCCGCGTCCCTGAACAGCCGCCCCGCGCGCTCCACCCCGTAGGCCTGTACGGGGGCCCGCCAGAGCCCGACCTGTCCGATCCCGGACGTGGCGCAGGCCTCGGCGAGTTCCGGCAGGGACAGCTGCCGGACCGTCTCCTGATTGACGGACAGGCGGGACAGGCCGGTGCTCATCGGCCACCTCCGTGGACGGCCAGCAGCGCGCGCATGCGGGACTCGGCCAGCTCCGGGTCGGGGAACAGGCCGAGACGGTCGGCCAGTTCGTAGGCGGTCGCCAGGTGCGGCAGCGAGCGGGCGGACTGCAGGCCGCCGACCATCGTGAAGTGTTCCTGGTGGCCCGCGAGCCAGGCGAGGAGGACGACGCCCGTCTTGTAGAAGCGGGTCGGCGCGCGGAAGAGGTGTCGGGACAGCTCGACCGTGGGGTCCAGGAGGGCGCGGAAGCCCGCCACGTCACCGGTGTCCAGGACGCGCACCGCGTGTGCGGCCAGCGGGCCGAGCGGGTCGAAGATGCCGAGCAGCGCGTGGCTGAACCCCCGGTCGTCGCCCGCGATCAGCTCGGGGTAGTGGAAGTCGTCGCCGGTGTAGCAGCGCACCCCGCCGGGGAGCCGGCGGCGTACGTCGACCTCCCGCCCGGCGTCCAGGAGCGAGATCTTGATGCCGTCGACCTTGTCCGGGTGCTCGGCGATGACCCTCAGGAAGGTCTCGGTGGCGGCGTCGAGGTCCGTGCTGCCCCAGTAGCCGTCCAGAGCCGGGTCGAACATGGGGCCGAGCCAGTGCAGGACGACCGGCTCGGTGGTCTGGCGCAGCAGGTGGGCGTACGTCTCCAGGTAGTCCTCGGGGCCGTCCGCCGCGGCGGCGAGCGCGCGGGACGCCATCAGGACGGGCTGCGCGCCGCTCTCCTCGACCAGGGCGAGCTGCTCCTCGAACGCCGCGCGGACCTCGGGCAGGGTCGCCGGGCCGTCGAGCTGGTCGGTGCCAACGCCGCAGGCGATCCTGCCGCCGACGGATCTCGCCTCGGCAGCGGAGCGGCGGATGAGTTCGGCGGCCCCCGTCCAGTCCAGGCCCATGCCGCGCTGCGCGGTGTCCATGGCCTCGGCGACGCCCAGGCCGTGCGACCAGAGGTGGCGGCGGAAGGCGAGGGTGGCGTCCCAGTCGACGGCGGCGGGGCCGTCGTGGCCGACGTCGGCGTACGGGTCGGCCACGACGTGCGCGGCGGAGAACACCGTGCGGGAGGCGGGCGGTGCGCCGGACGGCTTCAGGTCGAGCGGCGTGGCCCTCGGTTCGTACGGGCCCTGCGGGAGCTGGATGGTCACAGGCTCAGCTCCGGTACGTCGAAGCGGCGGCCCTCGGCGGACGACCTGAGGCCGAGCTCGGCCAGCTGGACGCCCCGGGCACCGGCCATGAGGTCCCAGGTGTAGGGCTCGTCGAGGACGACGTGGCGCAGGAAGAGTTCCCACTGGGCCTTGAAGCCGTTGTCGAACACGGTGTTGTCCGGGACCTCCTGCCACTGGTCGCGGAAGGGCTCGGTGACGGGCAGGTCCGGGTTCCAGACCGGCTTGGGCGTGGCGGAGCGGTGCTGGACGCGGCAGTCGCGCAGCCCGGCGACGGCGGAGCCGTGGGTGCCGTCGACCTGGAACTCGACGAGCTCGTCGCGGTTGACGCGCACGGCCCAGGAGGAGTTGATCTGGGCGACGGCGCCGCCGGCCAGCTGGAAGGTGCCGTAGGCGGCGTCGTCGGCGGTGGCGGCGTAGGGCTTGCCCTGCTCGTCCCAGCGCTGCGGGATGTGCGTCCTGACGAGCGCCTGCACCGACTCGACCCGGCCGAACAGTTCGTGCAGGACGTACTCCCAGTGCGGGAACATGTCGACGACGATGCCGCCGCCGTCCTCCGCGCGGTAGTTCCAGGAGGGACGCTGGGCGTCCTGCCAGTCGCCTTCGAAGACCCAGTAGCCGAACTCGCCGCGCACGGACAGGATCTCGCCGAAGAATCCGCCGTCGATGAGGCGCTTCAGCTTGAGCAGGCCCGGCAGGAAGATCTTGTCCTGGACGACGCCGTGCCTGATGCCCGCGTCCCGGGCGAGGCGGGCGAGTTCGAGGGCGCCCCTGACGTCGGTGGCGGTGGGCTTCTCGGTGTAGACGTGCTTGCCGGCGGCGATCGCCTTCCTGATCGCGTCGACGCGGGCGGAGGTGACCTGGGCGTCGAAGTAGAGGTCGACGGACTCGTCGGCGAGGACCGCGTCGAGGTCCGTCGACCACTCGGTCAGACCGTGCCGGGCGGCGAGCGCCTCCAGCGCGTGGGCGCGGCGGCCGACGAGCACGGGCTCGGGCCAGAGCACGTCGCCGTCGCCGAGGTCGAGGCCGCCCTGCTCCCGGATCGCGAGGATCGAGCGCACCAGGTGCTGCCGGTACCCCATGCGCCCCGTGACGCCGTTCATGGCGATGCGCACTGTCCTGCGTGTCACGAAAGTTCCTCCATACAGCCGTAGCAAGCGCTTTCTATGCGGTATGACGCTAGCCTGCCGACAGCGGCCCGGACAAGAGGGGCCGCTTCACCACTCCTCGGAGGAGAGCCATGACAGTCACCCTGGCGGACGTCGCGGCCCGCGCCCGGGTGTCCCCGGCCACCGTGTCCCGTGTCCTGAACGGCAACTACCCGGTGGCGTCGTCCACCCGGGAAAGGGTCCTGCGCGCGGTGGACGACCTGGACTACGTCCTGAACGGCCCCGCCAGTTCACTCGCCGCCGCCACGTCCGACCTCGTGGGCATCCTGGTCAACGACATCGCCGACCCGTTCTTCGGGATCATGGCCGGGGCCGCACAGACCCAGATCGGAGGACCCGGCGACGGGTCCGGCCGCGCGGGCGGCGAGAAGCTCGCCGTCGTCTGCAACACCGGCGGCTCCCCCGAGCGCGAACTCACCTATCTGACGCTGCTCCAGCGCCAGCGGGCCGCCGCCGTCGTCCTCACCGGCGGCGCGCTGGAGGACCCCGCCCACCAGGCCGCGATGACCGCGAAGCTCACGAAGCTGGCGGATGCCGGGACCAGGGTCGTCTTCTGCGGACGGCCCCCGCTCCAGGAGGGCGACGCGGTGCTCGCCGCACTGGCCTTCGACAACCGGGGCGGTGCACGGCGCCTGACGGAGCACCTGATCGCGCTCGGGCACCGGCGCGTCGGTTACGTCGCCGGTCCTCTGGAGCGCACCACGACCCGGCACCGGCTGGAGGGCCACCGCGAGGCCATGAGGGCGGCGGGGCTGCAGGGGGACGAGGAGAACGTCACCGTGCACGGCCCGTACGACCGGAGCTCCGGCTACGACGCCACGCTCGAACTCCTGCGCCGCGAGCCCGGCCTGACGGCCGTGGTCGCCGCCAACGACACGGTGGCACTGGGTGCGTGCGCCGCCCTCAGGGACCGCGGGCTCCGCATCCCCGAGGACGTGTCGGTGGCCGGGTTCGACGACCTGCCGTTCTCGGTGGACGCCGTACCCGCGCTGACGACCGTGCGGCTGCCCCTCTTCGAGGCGGGGGCGCGGGCCGGCCGGCTGGCGATGGGCAAGGAGACGCCGCCTGCCGGGGGGATCGCCACCATCGAGGCCGAGCTCATGGAACGCGGATCGACGGCCGCACCCAGGGAGGGATGAGGCGTTCCGCCACGGGCAGGCGTACGGCGCGGGGCCCGCACCGACGAAAGGACGTACATCGTGAAGCTCGCTTTCTCGACGCTCGGAGTGCCGGGGATGCCCGTCGCGGAGGTCGTGCGGCTCGCCGCGCGGCACGGGTACCAGGGAGTCGAGCTGCGCGCCCATCCCGAGGAGCCGGTGCACCCCGGTCTCGGCCCGGCCGAACGGGCCGCCGTGGCCGAGGAGTTCAAGCGCGGCGGTGTCGAGGTCCTCACCGTCGCCGGGTACGCGAGGGTCGCCGCCGCGGGTGACGACGAGCCGGTGCTCGCGGAGCTCGCCGGACTGGTGCAGCTGGCACACGACCTCGGCGCGCCGTACGTCCGGGTGTTCCCGGGAGGCGGGGACCAGGACCCCGCCGAGGCCGACGCCGTCGCCGCCCGCCGGCTGGGCGCCGCCGCCCCGCACGCCGCCGACCTGGATGTGCGCATCCTGCTGGAGACCCACGACTCGCACCGCGCCGGGGCCGACGTGGCCCGTGTGGTGGGCACCGTCGGGCACGGGCGGATCGGCGCGCTGTGGGACGTCATGCACACCTGGCTGGCGGGCGAGGACCCGGCGGCCAGCCACGCCGTGCTGGCGCCTCACCTGGGCTACGTCCAGTTCAAGGACGTCGCGTCCGCCGAGGACACCACGCCGCTCGCACTGGGTGCCGGTGTGCTGCCCCTGAAGGCGTGTCTGGACACACTGGACCCGGACAGCTGGGTCTGCTGGGAGTACGAGAAGCGCTGGTACCCCGGAGCCGCCGACCTGCCGGAGCTGCTGGCCGCGGGACGGGAGCACATCCTGCGGCTCGGCTCACCGAAGCAGTAGGAGCGCACCTGCGTACCCCCTCGGCCTCCACCGAAGCGGTGGCTCAGACGCGCACTCCCTCGGTCTCCGTCAGCGGTGGGGCGGCGGCGCGGGGCCGGGCGAGCGAGGTCAGCGCCACCCCGCCCACCAGCAGCGCCGCCGCGCACCAGCGCAGGGGGCTGATCGGCTCACCGAGCAGGAGGGCCGCCGAGGACATCCCGAAGACGGGGACCAGCAGGGTGAACGGGGCCACGGACGAGGCGGGATGGTGGCGGAGCAGGAAGCCCCACGCGGCGAAGCCGAAGACGGTGGAGACCCAGGCGACGTAGACGAGGGCGCCGGCGCCGACCGGGTCGAGCGCGGCCAGGGCGGCGGCGTCCCGGTCCCAGCCCTCGAAGAGCAGGGACAGGCCGAGGAGCGGCAGGACGGGCACGGTCGAGACCCAGACCATGAAGTTGAGCGGATCGGACGGGGCCGCCTTGCGGGTGAGGACGTTCGACACGCCCCAGCAGGCCGCGGCCGCCACGACGAGGACGAACGCGAGTACGGGTCCGCTCGCACCCTCGTCGGCGGCGGCGACCCCGATGCCCGCGAGGGCGACGGCCATTCCCAGGATCTTCGCCCCACCCGGCCGTTCACCGAGCGCCACGGCCGCGAAGAGGGCGGTGAAGACGGCCTGGACCTGGAGCACGAGGGAGGAGAGACCCGCGGGCATCCCCCGGTCCATGCCGATGAAGAGCAGCCCGAACTTGGCGACGCCGAGCGCGAGACCGACACCGGCGATCCACTTCCAGGCGACGGTGGGCCGCCCGACGAGGAAGACGGCGGGAAGCGCGGCGACGAGGAAGCGCAGGGCCGAGAAGAGCAGGGGCGGGAAGTGGGCGAGCCCCAGCTCGACGACGACGAAGTTCACGCCCCAGACGGCGGCGACCAGCGCGGCCAGGGCGATGTGGGAAGGACGCATGGAGCGAGCATCCGGCGCGAGGACCGTCAAGCACCAGCGCGGATTTCTTCATGGTTGGATTGAGCACTGCTAACGAATGCCACCACCGCCGGACGTCGCCCCTGCCGTCCGTTCACCATCGCCGGACGTCGCCACTGCCGTCCGTTCACCACCGCCGGACGTCACCGCAGGCGCCCACCACCGCCGACGGACGCCGGCGCGGACGGACGCGGGCACGGACGTCTCCTGTCCGCTCGGGGGTCACTGTGCTCGACCTGTCCCGGCTGCGTGCCCTGCACGCCGTCTCCGTCCACGGCTCCGTCGCGGGCGCCGCCGCCGCGCTCGGCTACACGGCCTCGGCGGTGTCGCAGCAGATCACCAAGCTGGAGCGGGAGACCCGCACGACGCTCCTCGAACGGCGCGGACGGGGGGTCGCCCTCACGGACGACGCGATGCATCTCGCCGCCACCGCCCAGCGGTTGCTGGCGATCGTGGAGCAGGCCGAGACGACGCTGGAGGAACGCCGGGGCCGGCCCACCGGACGGCTCTCGGTCGGCGCCTTCGCCTCGGCGGCGCGCGGGCTGCTGCCCGGGGTGCTGGCGGACCTGGCCAGGGAGCATCCGGCGCTCGACGCACGGCTGACGGAGGTCGATCCCCATCTCTCGGTCGACCTGGTGGCGAAGGGGGTCATCGACCTCGCGGTCGCGCACGACTGGGACATCGCACCGCTGCCGGCCCCGGAGGGCGTCTCGCAGGCGGTGCTCGGCGACGACCGGTGCGATCTGCTGGTGCCGGAGGGGCACGCCCTCGCCGGGAGGGAGTCGGTGCGGCGGGAGGAGCTGGCGCGGGAGCGCTGGGTGTGCCAGCCGCCCGGCACGGTGTGCCACGACTGGCTCGTCCGCACGTTGCGCGCGGCGGGCTGCGAGCCGGACATCCGGCATCAGGCGGAGGAGAACCACACACAGCTCGCCCTGGTCGCCGCCGGTCTCGGCGTCGCCATGATCCCCCGGCTGGGCCGGGGCCCGCTGCCGTCGGGCGTGGTCGCCGTACGCCTGGACCCCGTGCCGGTGCGACGGCTGTACGCACTGTGGCGCACGGAGACGGCGCGGCGCCCCGCTGTCGTCGCCGCGGTGTCCGCGCTGCGGGGGCACGGGGCGGGCGCCGGACTGTCCTGACGGCGGGTCCGCCCCCCGGGCTCCGGGCGGCCGGCGGAGCGGTCCGCCTCCGCCGTCGCGGTGGACGTCCACGCTCCCCGGGAGGCCGGCCGGCCCCTCCGTGCGTCCTCCGCTTTCTCGGACCGCCCCCTTGACTGGTAGTTACTTTCCATATATCCGTACTTCTTGGAAGTTTCTTTCAGCACCGGAAGGGGCTCACGTGCACTACCGCACCTCCAGACGCACCCTCCTCACCGCCACGGCAGCCACGGCCGTAGCCGCCGTGACCGGCGTGGCGGCCGTCCCCGCAAGCGCCCGGGCTTCCGCGTCCGGCGCGGCGTCCGACCGGCATCTGAAGCGGCTCATCGCCCGGATGAGCCTGGAGGAGAAGGTCGGCCAGCTCTTCGTGATGCGGGTGTACGGGCACTCCGCCACCGCGCCGGACCAGGCGGACATCGACGCCAACCTGAAGGAGATCGGGGTCCGCACGGCCGCCGAGCTGATCTCGACCTACCACGTCGGCGGGATCATCTACTTCGCCTGGGCCCACAACACCCGCGACCCGCACCAGATCGCGGACCTCTCCAACGGCATCCAGCGTGCGGGGCTCGCCGGGCGCACCCCTCTGCCGCTCCTCGTCTCCACGGACCAGGAGCACGGCATCGTGTGCCGGGTCGGGGAGCCGGCGACGCTGCTGCCGGGTGCCATGGCACTGGGCGCCGGCGGTTCGCCCTCCGACGCGCGCAGGGCGGGCCTGATCGCCGGGGCCGAACTGGCGGCCATGGGCATCAACCAGAACTACGCGCCGGACGCGGACGTCAACGTGAACCCCGCCAACCCGGTCATCGGGGTGCGCTCCTTCGGCTCGGTGCCGGATTCCGTGGCCGCCATGGTGGCGGCCCAGGTGAAGGGCTATCAGGGCGCCGGAATCGCCTCCACGGCCAAGCACTTCCCCGGCCACGGCGACACCAGCACCGACAGTCACACCGGTCTCCCCGTCATCACGCACACCCGGGAGCAGTGGGAGGAACTGGACGCCCCGCCGTTCCGGGCGGCGGTGGCCGCCGGCATCGACTCGATCATGACGGCGCACATCGTGGTGCCCGCCCTGGACCCGTCCGAGGACCCGGCGACGCTGTCCCGCCCGATCCTCACCGGCATCCTGCGCGAGGAACTCGGCTACGACGGCGTCGTGGTCACCGACGCCCTGGGGATGGAGGGCGTCCGCACGAAGTACGGCGACGAGCGCGTCCCCGTCCTGGCGCTGCTGGCCGGTGTCGACCAGCTGCTCAACCCGCCGGACCTCAAGGTCGCCTGGAACGCGGTGCTGAACGCCGTGAGGAGCGGCGAGCTCAGCGAGACACGCATCGAGGAATCGATTCTGCGCATCCTGCGTCTGAAGACGAGGCTCGGTCTGTTCCGCGACCCCTACGTCACGCACCGGGGCGTCGACCGCACGGTGGGCGTGCGGTCGCATCTGGCCGCGGCCGACCGGATCGCCGAGCGGACGACCACGCTGCTCGCGAACGACGGTGCGCTGCTGCCGCTCTCTCGCCGCTCCCACCGCAGCATCCTCGTGGTGGGGGCGGATCCGGCCTCGCCGTCCGGTACGACGGGCCCCCCGACCACGACGCTCGCCGCGGAGTTCGGAGCACTGGGGTACACGGCGACGGCGCTGTCGACCGGCACGGCACCCACGCAGGCGAAGATCGCCGAGGCGGTCGCGGCCGCCGCGGGCAAGGACGCGGTGGTGGTGGGCACGTACAACGTGTCGGCGACCAGTTCGCAGCGCACCCTGGTGTCCGCGCTCGCGGCGACCGGCGTCCCGGTGATCACCCTCGCGATCCGGAACCCCTACGACATCGCCCAGCTGGCGGGTACGGGGTATGCGGCGAGCCTCGCCGCCTACTCGTGGACCGACGTCGAACTGCGGGCCGCCGCACGGGTGATCGCGGGCCGGGCCGAGCCGGGCGGCAGACTGCCGGTCCCGGTGCAGCGGGCGGACGCGCCCACGCAGGCGCTGTACCCGGTGGGTCACGGACTGACGTACAGGTCCTGAGTCCGGGCGCACGTGCCCGCCCCCGGCCGGAATCGTCCGGCCGGGGGCGGGCGGGGACCGACGGGGTGCGCCGGGCGGGCGCACCCCGTCGGTGCGTCACGGGCGCAGCGTCCCCTGGTCCCGCTGGAGTTCGGCGTCCCGCTTGTCGAGGCGGGAGTCGAACTTCGCGAGGGGCTTCGCCTTCGCCGGGTCGGCCTGCACGGCCGCGGGCGCGACCCCGGCCCAGCGCAGGATGGCGGCGGTGGCCTTCGCCTTCTCGTCGGCGACGAGGCCGGCCACCTTCGAACCGTGGTTGCCACCGGGCACCGTGTAGACGTAGCTGTCACGGGCGCCGCGGCCCAGCCGGAAGGGCTCGGCACCCCACGGGTCGTTCTCGCCGTAGACGTACAGCATGTGCCGGGCGTTGTTCCGCACCCAGCTGTCCACGTCCCGCATCGCGGAGGGCTTGAACTTCATCGGGATGGAGCGCGGCACGAAGGAGCGCGGCGGCTGGTAGCCGTAGCGGCTCAGCTTGCCGAGCCAGGGCTGCCGGATGTCGGGCGAGCCGAGCTGGGTGCCCGCCTGGTAGTAGTACGGCGTGTACGTCTCCAGGCCCTGGTCGGCGTAGGCGGAGAAGCCCGAGATGGCGTCGACGGAGTCCCAGATCTCCTGGTCGGTGGCGTTCTTCGCGTCGGCCGGAATGGTGTCGCAGTCGGCGACCAGGCTGTACTGCCAGTACGCCCAGACGTAGTCCATGACGACGGCCTCGTAGGCCTTGTCGAGCGTGCCGACGGTGTTGAAGGTGAAGCCGCTCTCGGTCGCGTAGGCCGCGAGCTTCTTCTCCAGCGGCTCGCGCCGGACGAGGGCCTCGCGCTGGACGCCGGCCAGCCGGTCGCGGCACTCCTTGGTCCCGACCCGGGCGAAGAAGCGGTCGTACGCCGAGTCCTCGTCGTTGACGACGTCGTTGGGCGCGACGTACGCGACGACGCCGTCCATGTCCTTCGGGTAGAAGCGCTCGAAGTAGGTGGCGGTCATGCCGCCCTTCGAGCCGCCCGTGGTCAGCCAGTTCTTGGAGTAGATCTTCTTCAGCGCGCTGAAGACGCGGTGCTGGTCGCTGGCGGCCTGCCAGATGTCGAGCTTCGACCAGTCCGCGGGGGCCGGACGGGACGGGGTGAAGAACCGGTATTCGAGGGAGACCTGGTTGCCGTCGACGATCTGGGTCGGCTCGCTGCGGCTCGGGTTGGTGTTGACGTTGTAGCCGCTGGTGAAGAAGACCGTCGGGCGGGTCGTGTCCTTGTGCAGCAGGGTGATCCGCTGCTGGAAGGTGCCCTTGGACGGGTGCTTGTGGTCGACCGGCTGGGTGTAGTTCAGGACGAAGAAGCGGTAGCCGGGATACGGCTTCTCCTCGATCAGGCTCATCCCCGGGATGGCCAGGATGCGGTCCTTGATGTCCTCGTTGCTGCTCTCGCCGCCGGCGGAGCCGTTGCTCTGCTTCGCGGCCGGTTCTGCGGCGGTGGCCGCACCGGCCGAGGCACCGGTCGCACTCACTGTGCCTATGAGCACCGCGAGCGACAGAACGCCTCTGAGCGCCTTGCGCATGCACCCTCCCCTTGATTCACGACAGACGCCGTGAACCTAGCCGGGGAACACCTGGCACGCCAGCCCCAGTTGTCCGTCAGCAGAGGATCCAGCCGGTGGAGACGGAGGAGCCGGCGACGGCGCCCGACGCCCTGACGCACCGGTTCAGGGCGTGCACCGTGACGGGCCCCGCCATCGTGGTGAACGTGCCGCTGTCGACGACCGCCCGGCCCCCGCGGGGCTGCAGGGACACCCGCATCGTCCGGCGCGCGCCCGGTTTCACGGCCACGGCCACGGCGCAGGCGTAGGAGCGGCTCTCGTAGACGCGCAGCGAGCCGGTGGCGAACCTCACCGTCTTGGCCAGCCGCCCGGAACAGCCGGACGCGGCCTCCGCGGGTGCTGCCCCGGCGGGGCCGAGCGCCAGGCCGAGTGACCCCAGCAGGGGCAGGAGGAGCATCGCCGCTCGCCCCGTCCGTCCCTGCGGCACCGGCCGCCTCACGGTGCCGTCCTTCGCATCCACGCCCTCGTCCCCCTCGAACACACCGGCCATCACCCGACACACGTACGTACGGGTGTACGACGCACGGGGAGGGCCATCGGGTTCCGGTACGGCGGGAGGGACGGACGGCCGCCGCTCCCGGAGTGTCCCGGAGCCGCGAGCCGTCCGGCGGACCTCATACTCCTGCCGGGGTGTCCTCCCCTATGCCCTCGCCTATGAAGGTGCGCCACAGCCGGGCGTACGCGCCGTCCATGGCCAGCAGTTCGTCGTGGGTGCCGTCCTCGGCGACCCGGCCCCGGTCCATCACCACGACCCGGTCCGCGCGGGCGGCGGTGGTCAGCCGGTGCGCGACGACCAGTGTGGTCCGGCGGCCGGCCAGCCGGTCGGTGGCCAGGTTGACCTGGGCCTCGCTGGCGAGGTCGAGCGAGGCGGTCGCCTCGTCGAGCAGCAGGATGTCGGGGTCGACCAGCTCGGCCCTGGCCAGCGCGATGAGCTGGCGCTGGCCCGCCGAGAGGTTGCGGCCCCGCTCGGCGACCTCGTGCAGATAGCCGCCCTCCAGGGTGGCGATCATGTCGTGTGCGCCCACCGCCCGGGCCGCCGCCTCCACCCGCGCGTCGGTCGCGTCGGGAAGTCCGTACGCGATGGCGTCACGGACCGTCCCCTCGAAGAGGTAGGCCTCCTGGGGCACGACTCCGAGCCGGTGCCGGTAGGCCGTCCGGTCGAGCCGCCGCAGGTCCGTGCCGTCCGCGGTGACCCTCCCGCTGGTGGGGTCGTAGAACCGGGCCACGAGCTTGACCAGCGTGGATTTGCCGGCGCCCGTCTCACCGACGAAGGCGACCGTCTGGCCGGCCGGGATCCGCAGGGCGACACCGGTGAGTGCCTCCTCGTCACCGGCGTAAGCGAACGACACGTCCTCGAAGGCGATCTCGCCGCGCAGCGACGTGACGTCCAGCGCCTCCTCGTGGTCGGCCGTGGACGTCGGCTCCCGCAGGAGCTCCTGGATCCGGCCGAGGGAGACGCTGGCCTGCTGGTAGCCGTCGAAGACCTGGGACAGCTGCTGCACGGGGGCGAAGAACAGGTCGATGTAGAGGAGGTAGGCGACCAGCGCTCCGGCGGTCAGCGTGCCGTTGTCGACACGGTGCGCGCCGACCATCAGCACGGCGGCCGCCGCGACCGAGGCCAGCAGCTGCACGAACGGGAAGTAGACCGAGATCAGCCACTGCCCCCGCACCCTGGCCTGGCGGTAGTGGTCACTGCGCCGCGCGAACCGCTCGGCGCCGTCGGCCTCGCGTCGGAACGCCTGCACGATCCGCAGCCCGGCGACGGACTCCTGGAGGTCGGCGTTGACGACGCTGATGCGCTCGCGGGCGAGCTCGTAGGCCTTGACGCTCTTGCGGCGGAAGAAGAACGTGGCGACGATCAGCACCGGCAGTGTCGCGAAGACGACCAGCGCGAGCTGGACGTCCAGGACGAGCAGCACGACCGTGATGCCGAAGAAGGTGACGAGCGAGACGAAGGCGGTGACCAGGCCCGTCTGCAGGAACGTGGACAGGGCGTCCACGTCCGTCGTCATCCTGGTCATGATCCGGCCGGTCAGCTCGCGCTCGTAGTAGTCCAGGCCGAGCCGCTGGAGCTGCGCGAAGATCTTGAGACGCAGTGAGTACAGCACCCGCTCGCCGGTCCGGCCCGTCATCCGGGTCTCACCGATCTGGGCCACCCACTGCACCAGCACGGCGAGCAGACCGAGCGCCGCGGCGACCCACACCGCGCCGAGCGCCATCTTGGTCACGCCGTCGTCGATGCCGTGCCGGATCAGCACCGGCAGGAGCAGGCCCATGCCCGCGTCGACCGCGACCAGCCCCAGGCTCACCGCCAGCGGAGGCCCGAAGCCGCGCAGCAGCCTGCGCAGACCGTAGGACTTCTCCGGGCGCACCGCGCCCGCCTCGTCGATGTCGGGGAGGTCGGTGGCCGGGGGCAGTGCTTCGACCTGGGCCAGGAGCTCCGGTGTCGCGGGCATGCCCGCGGCCGCGGCCGCCGTCTCGCGCTGCTCCTCCTGCCTGATCCACAGGGCGGGGGTCACGCCCTGGTCGACGTCGAACTCGGTGTCGAGCTCGTCCTGGAGGGCACGGTCGTCCTCGACCCTCGCGGTCACGGCGGGACGGTGCCCCGGAGAGGTGCCGCCCAGCTCGTCCGGGTCGGTCAGCAGACGCCGGTAGAGCGCGGAACGGGCCTCCAGCTCCGCGTGCGTGCCGATGTCGGCGAGCCGCCCGCGGTCGAGCACGGCGATGCGGTCGGCGAGGCCGAGGGTGGAACGCCGGTGGGCTATCAGCAGGGTCGTGCGGCCCCGCATGACCTCGGTCAGGGCCTCGTGGATCTCGTGCTCGACGCGGGCGTCCACCGCGGACGTGGCGTCGTCCAGGACCAGCAGGCGGGGGTCGGTGAGGATGGCCCGGGCGAGCGCGACGCGCTGGCGCTGGCCGCCGGACAGGGTGAGCCCGTGCTTCGCCGACCTTGGTGTCGTAGCCGTCGGGCAGCTCGGAGATGAAGCCGTGCGCCTGTGCGGCACGCGCGGCGCGCTCGATCTCGTCCTGGGTGGCTCCCGGGTGTCCGAAGGCGATGTTGGCGCCGACCGAGTCCGAGAAGAGGAGGCTTTCCTCGGGTACGAGCCCGATGGCCGCGCGCAGCGACCCCTGGGTCAGCTCGCGGACGTCGTGGCCGCCGACCAGGACGGCCCCGTGCGAGACGTCGTAGAAGCGCGGGATCAGGAGCGAGACGGTGGACTTGCCGCTGCCGGAGGACCCGACGACGGCGACGGTCTCGCCGGGCTCGACCGTGAGCGAGAAGCCGTCCAGGACGGGGCGGCCGTCCTCGTAGCCGAAGCGGACGTCGTCGAACTCGATGCCTGCGGGGGCGTCCGCCGGGAGTTCCTTCGTGCCGTCCCGCATCGAGGGCTCGGTGTCGATGAGCTCCAGGACGCGCTCCGCACCGGCCCGTGCCTGCTGGCCGACGGTGAGGACCACGGCGAGCAGCCGGACCGGACCGACGAGCTGCGCGAGGTAGGTGGAGAAGGCGACGAACGTGCCGAGCGTGATCTCCCCCCTGGTGGCCAGCCAGCCGCCGAGCGCGAGCATCGCGACCTGCCCGAGCGCGGGCACGGCCTGGAGCGCCGGGGTGTAGCGGGAGTTGAGCCGGATGGTGCGCAGCCGGCCCGCGAAGAGTCTGCGGCTGACCTCGCGGAGCTTGCCGGTCTCCTGCTCCTCCTGTCCGAAGCCCTTGACGACCCGGACGCCGGTGACGGCCCCGTCGACCACGCCCGCGACGGCGGCGGCCTGGCTCTGCGCGTACCAGGTGGCGGGGAAGAGCCGGGCCTTGGAGCGGCCTGCGATGAACCACAGGGCCGGGGCCACGGCGAGGGCGATGAGGGTCAGGGGCAGCGAGAGCCACGCCATGATCACCAGGGAGATGAGGAAGAGCAGGACGTTCCCGATGGTCATCGGGAGCATGAAGAGGAGCCCCTGGATCAGCTGCAGGTCACTCGTGGCACGCCCCACGATCTGCCCGGTGGAGATCTCGTCCTGCCGCTTCCCGTCGAGGCGGGTGAGGGTGGAGTACATCTCGGTCCGCAGGTCGTGCTGGACGTCCAGGGCGAGCCGTCCGCCGTAGTAGCGGCGGACGAAGGTGGTGACGTAGACGAGGACGGCCGCACCGACGAGCAGGCCCGTCCAGAGGCCGATCGAGCCCGTGCTGTCGGAGACCACGTCGTCGATGATCACCTTGGTGATCAGCGGGACCAGGGCGAGTACGGCCATGCCCGCGAGGGAGGACCCTAGGGCCAGCACCACGTTGCGCCGGTAGCGCCAGGCATATCCGGACAGCCTCCGGACCCACCCCTGTTCCTCCGCGCCTGCCACCCGTACCTCCTGTGCCGCTCCGCCCCACCTGACCTACCGCAACTCCCCAACGCCGCCGACCCCGGATTTCATCCTTCCGCAACAAAACCCGGTCCATGGTCCGGGTCACGCCCGGGTGGTCCCGGGACGACCGGGGTAGGGATGGGCGCGTGGACGAGGCGTTCACGGGAACGGGGAATGACGATGGCGAACGACCAGAAGACAGACGCCTACCTCTGCGGCCGGCTGTACGCGGCGCTGGCGGAGCTGGGGCGGCTCGCCGAGGGTGATCACCACTCGCTCAGCAGGTCCGATGTGCAGAGGAAGCTGATCCTGGAACCGTCGAAGCATCTGACCGTGCACCTTCACCTGGCCGGGAAGTACCTGCACATGGCGACCGCCAACAACAGGGGAGGCCGCGCCGCCGCGGTGTTCAGGTCCCTCCCGGAGCTGCTGCCCTCGGGCCGGGACCTGCCCGGCTCCCTGCGTGACAGCGCGCTGCAGGAGCGCTTCCACGAGGGCGTCGCCGTGCAGAAGGCGGAGATCGACACGTCACGCTGAGCGGCCGTGCGGCCGGGCCCGCGGGCTCTCCGCCCGGGACCCGGCCGCACGGGTTCCGTTACAGGTGCGTCGGCTCGAACATCCTCAGCAGGGCCGGGAGCACGACCACGGACGGGCCGGGGGACGCCAGGGCCTTGCCGAGGTCGGCGGCCAGGGACTCCGGGGCCGTGCGGACCGCGGGGACCCCGAAGGACTCGGCGAGGGCGACGAAGTCCGGGCGGGACAGCTCGGTCCCCGTGGACTCGCCGAAGGCGCCCGTCATGTACTCGCGCAGGATGCCGTAGCCCCCGTCGTCCACGATCAGCCAGGTGACGGGCAGGTCGTACTGCCGCGCGGTGGCGAGCTCCGCGATCGAGTACATCGCGCCGCCGTCGCCGGAGACCGCGAGCACCGGCCTGGTCCGGTCGGCGGCCGCCGCGCCGATCGCGGCGGGGAAGGCGTAGCCGAGGCCGCCCGCGCCCTGCGCCGAGTGCATGGTGTTCGGGTGGCGGGCGTCGAAGGCCGACCAGGCCCAGTAGGCCAGGATCGTCATGTCCCAGAAGCTGGGCGAGGTGTCGGGCAGCGCCTCGCGCACGGAGTCGAGCACCCGCTGTTCCAGGGTGAGGTCCTGCGCCGCGATGCGGTCGTGGACCTTGCCGAGCACCGCGCGCACGCGCTCGGCCGCGCTCTCGTCCCGGCGGGGCTCCACCGCGTCCAGGAGGTCGGCCAGCGCCTCCCGGGCGTCGGAGTGGATGCCGAGCGCGGGGTGGTTGGACTCCAGCTTCCCGGCGTCCGCCTCGATCTGGATCACCCGGCCGCGCGGAGCGAACGTGTGGTAGTTCGAGGACAGCTCACCGAGTCCGGAACCGACGACCAGCAGCACGTCCGCGGACTCCAGGAAGTCCGTCGTGTACCGGTCCTCCAGCCAGGACTGGAGCGAGAGCGGGTGCTCCCACGGGAAGGCGCCCTTGCCGCCGAAGGTGGTGACGACGGGTGCGTCGATCCTCTCCGCGAGCGCGAGCAGCTTGCCCGCCGCGTCCGAGCGGACGACACCGCCGCCCGCGATGATCGCCGGGCGCTTCGCGTTCGACAGCAGGTGGGCGGCCGCGACGGTGAGCTCGGGGCGCGGGTAGAGCTCGCGCGGGGTGGCGTCGAGCGCGCTGACGACGGGCAGGACCGTCTCGGCGAGCAGCACGTCCTGCGGGATCTCGACCCAGACCGGCCCGTGCGGGGCGGTCAGGGCGGACTCCCAGGCGGCTGCGATCGCGGAGGGGATCTGGGACGCCGTGCGCACGGTGTGCACGGACTTCACGACACCGCGGAAGGACGCCTGCTGGTCGGGGAGCTCGTGCAGGTAGCCGTGGCGTCCGCCGCCGAGCCCGGCGGTCGGGATCTGGCTGGAGACCGCCAGCACGGGGGCCGAGGCCGCGGCGGCCTCCTGGAGAGCTGCCAGCGAGGTCAGCGCGCCGGGGCCGGTGGAGAGCAGCAGGGGCGCGACCTCGCCGGTGATCCGGCCGTAGGCGTCGGCGGCGAAGCCCGCGTTGTTCTCCACCCGCAGTCCGACGTACGAGAGAGAGGAGCGGCGCAGCGCGTCGAACATGCCGAGCGCGTGCTGGCCGGGGAGCCCGAAGACGGTGGTGGCGCCGAGGCCCTGGAGGGTCTCGACCACCAGGTCGCCGCCGTTGCGGCCGGGCGGCGGGTTCAGGGCCGCCTCGGCCTGTGCGGCGGTGAGCTGCGGGCGGTCGTCGTGGTCGTGGCTCACTTGGCTCGGCCTTCCGCGATCTGGCGGGACATGATCGTCGTCAGCTCGTAAGCGGTGTGCGAGGCGGCGACGGACGTGATCTCCGCGTGGTCGTACGCCGGGGCGACCTCGACCAGGTCGGCCGAGACGAGGTGGCAGGAGGACAGCCCGCGCAGGATCTCCAGGAGCTCGCGCGAGGTGAGGCCGCCCGCCTCGGGGGTGCCGGTGCCGGGGGCGTGGGCCGGGTCGAGCACGTCGATGTCGATGGAGATGTAGAGCGGCCGGTCGCCGATGCGCTGCCGCAGCTGGTCGGCGATCTCGTCGACGCCGCGCCGCATGACGTCGGCCGAGGTCACGATGCCGAAGCCCATCTTGGCGTCGTCGGTGAGGTCCTGCTTGCCGTACAACGGGCCCCGGGTGCCGACGTGGGACAGCGCCTCGGTGTCGAGGATGCCTTCCTCGACGGCCCGGCGGAACGGGGTCCCGTGGGTGTACTCCGCGCCGAAGTAGGTGTCCCAGGTGTCCAGGTGCGCGTCGAAGTGCAGCAGGGCGACGGGCCCGTGCTTCTTGGCGACGGACCGCAGCAGGGGCAGGGCGATGGTGTGGTCGCCGCCGAGCGTCATCAGCCGGGCGCCGGTGCCGAGCAGGTCGTCGGCAGCCGCCTCGACGGTCTCGACGGCCTCGTTGATGTTGAAGGGGTTCGCCGCGATGTCACCCGCGTCGGCCACCTGGGCCAGGGCGAAGGGGGAGGCGTCCTGCGCGGGGTTGTAGGGGCGCAGGAGGCGCGAGGCCTCGCGGATGGCGTTGCCGCCGAAGCGGGCGCCGGGGCGGTAGGAGACGCCGCTGTCGAACGGCACGCCGACGACGGCGACATCGGCGGTGCCGACCTCGTCGAGCCGCGGCAGCCGGGCGAACGTCGCGGGTCCGGCGTACCGCGGGACGCGGGAGGAGTCGACGGGGCCGCGCGGCGTCTCGGTGCTGCTCATGGGTGCGGGTGCCTTTCGTTGGGCCGTGCACGCCTTGTGGGCGTTCATACGGTTATCAGTGTGTCAGGAGACCGGACCGTGGTCCGGTCCGGCGGCGGGACGGGGCACACGGCCGCCCCGGACCGGAGCCCGAGGGCGGCCGGACCGGGGCGGCCGGTCAGACGGTGACCGGGGCCTGAGGGGAGGGCTCCTCGGCGTCCCGGCCGGCCAGACGTTCGCGCCAGGCCGTCAGCACGGCCGCGTCGGTCGGCTTGGTCGCCAGCGAGACGACGACGTACACGGCGAGCGACGCGATCAGCCCGTAGTACACCGGCTCGTTGGCGAGGATCCCGTAGCCCGCCATCAGCCCGATCACGGCCGCACCGCCCACGGCCACGGCGGCCAGCGCCCCGGCCGCCGTCCCGCGGCGCCACAGCAGACCGCCCAGGATCGGCACCAGGAGCCCGCCGACCAGCAGGTTGTAGGCGACGGTCAGCGCCTCGACGACGTTGTTGAGCGCGATGGCAATCACGATGACGGCCACACCCATGACGAGGATGAAGGCCCGGTTGCCCTTCACCTCGTCCCGCTCCTCTCCGCCCTCCCCGGCCACCGCACCCCTCAGCCGCGACCAGATGTCGTTGTTGGCCACGGTCGCGCAGGCGATGAGGGCGCCGGAGGAGGTGGACATCACCGCGGCGAGCGCGGCGGCCAGCACCAGTCCGCGCACCCCGACCGGCAGTTCGTCCTTCACGATCGTCGCGAACGCGGCGTCGGCGCTGGGCAGCTTCGGGTACATCACCTTGGCGGCCGTGCCGATGACGGCACCGGCGAGCGCGTACACCAGGCAGTAGGTGCCGGCGACGGTGCCGCCCCAGCGGGCCGTGCTGTCACTGCGGGCGGTGAACACCCGCTGCCAGATGTCCTGGCCGATGAGCATGCCGAAGGTGTAGATCAGGACGTACGTGAAGATCGTCTCGCCGCCGATGCCCAGCGGGTCGAAGTACTCCGTCGGGAGCTTCGCCTTCATCTCGCTGAAGCCGCCCGCCTTGATTACGGCGATCGGCAGGAGCAGGAGCAGGACGCCGATCGTCTTCACGACGAACTGCACCATGTCGGTGATCGTGATCGACCACATGCCGCCGAGCGTCGAGTAGGCGACGACGATGGTGCCGCCGAGGATGATCGCGACGGTGCGGTTCACGTCGAACAGGACGTCGAAGATGGTGGCGTAGGCGATGGTCGACGTGACCGCGAGCATCAGCGTGTACGCCCACATCACGACGCCGGATATGACTCCGGCCCGGCCGCCGTAGCGCAGGTCGAGCATCTCGGAGACGGTGTAGACCTTCAGCCGGGCGATGCGGGCCGAGAAGAAGACGGACAGGGCGAGCAGCCCTAGGCCGATGGTGAAGACCATCCAGGCGCCGGAGAGGCCGTACTGGTAGCCGAGGCCCACGCCGCCGATCGTCGAGGCCCCGCCGAGGACGATCGCGGCCATGGTGCCGGAGTACATCCAGGGGCCGAGCCTGCGCCCGGCGACCAGGAACTCGCTCTTGGACCTGGCGCGGCGCATGCCCCACCAGCCCATGGCGAGCATGCCGGCCAGATAGACGACGATCACCGCGTAGTCGACAGCCATGGGCCTTCCTCCGTCTCGGTTCCGCTCCGGGGTCGTGCGGTCAGGAAGACGCTAGGTGGCCGAAAGCCGACGCTGAAGTGTACGTTTCCTCCATTCTGACCGCCGCGAGTGGATGGATGATCCATGCCGGACTCACCTGCCGGGCCACCCGCCCCTCCGATTCCCCTGGCCGAACTGCTCGCACGGGAGGAACTGGGCCTGCGCCGGATCGCCGGTCCGGAACACACGGACCTGCTGTGGGTGCACACCTCGGAGATGGCCGACCCCTATCCCTATCTGCTCGGCGGTGAGCTGCTGCTGACGGCCGGCGTCCAGCTCGCCGACGCGGACACCTATGTGGCGCGCCTCGTCCAGGCGGGGGCGGCGGCGCTGGGTTTCGGGCTGGCGCCGGTGCACGACACGGTCCCCGACGCGCTGGTGGAGGCGTGCGAGCGGCACGGCCTGCCACTGGTGGAGGTGCCCCGCGAGACCCGCTTCACCGCGATCGCCCGGGCGGTGTGGCGCCTGATGGCCGAGGCGCGGCACCGCGAGCTGCGCCGGGTGACGCGGGCCCAGCAGGCACTGGCGACGGCGGCGGCCCGCCCCGACCCGGTACCGGCGGTGCTGCGGCAGCTCGCCGTGCACCTGGAGGGCCGGGTCGCCCTCCTCACGGCGGACGGCGCGGTGCTGCACGCGGCGGGCGGGCGCACGGCGCCGGACGTGCGGACGGCACTGGCCCGGCTCGCCCGGGTGGTGGCACCCGCCACGCTGCCCGGGGCGCCGCCCGCCCCCGGTGCCGCGGCGGGCCGGAAGCCGAGCCCGTCGACCGCCACCGACACCCGGGGCGGCACCCATCTGTTCGCGTACGCACTCGGCGGCGGCCAGGGACTGGCCCTCGCCCTGGCGACGCCCCGCCGCGACTCCGGCGACCACACCGTCGCGGGGATCGCCGTCGTGCTGCTGTCCCTGCTCACCGCCCCGCACCAGGGGGCCGACGCGGCGGGACGTTCGGCCGCGCTCGTCCGGCTCCTCCTGGGCGCGGCGCCGCAGGACGTCGCCCCGCTGCTGGGCGCCGGGGACTCCTGGACGGTGGTCCACGCCCGCCGCGCCGACGGTTCCCCGGCCGACGCGCTGAGCGCCGGAGCCCTCGGCGCGGCCCTGGGCTCGGCCCTGTCGGACACGGACCGGGAGACCGTACGCATCCTGCTCCCCGGCCCGCACGAACCGGTGGGCCCGCAGCCCGGCTGGACCCTCGGCGTCTCCGGCCCCGCCCCGGTCAGCGCCCTGCCCGACGCCGACACCCAGGCATCCCGGGCCCTGGGCCACGCCGAGGCGACCCGTGCCCCGCTGGGCACCCACAGCCCCGGCACCGGAGGTCTGTCCGCGCTGATCCCGGCCGACCGTGCCGAGGCCCACGCCCGGGCACTGCTGGCCCCGCTCACCGAACCGCTGGCCGGGACACTGCGCTGCTGGCTCAGCCTCCACGGCAGCTGGGACCGCACGGCGGTGGCGCTCAAGGTCCACCGCAACACGGTCCGCCAGCGCATCGCGCGGTGTGCGGCGCTGCTGGACGCGGACCTGGACGACATGGACGTACGGACGGAGTTGTGGTTCGCGCTGCGGCAGGGATGACGTGGCCCGGCCCGAAGGAAAAGACGAGGCGGCGACGACGGCCCCCTGTGAGGATGAGCTCTCTGACCACCCTCTCCGAAGGACGTGAACCCCCATGGCCCGCACGGTCACACTCATCAGGTCGGCTTCCCTGTCCGACGTGGCCGAGTACGCCTACGCCGCCACCGCCCCCGCCGACGCACGCCTGATCTTCCTCGCCGGGTCCTGCCCGCTGAACGAGGACGGTTCGACGGCCGCGGTCGGCGACTACGCGGGCCAAGCGGCGAAGGCGTTCGAGAACATGCGCATCGCCCTCGGCGACGCGGGCGCCCGCCTGGACGACGTCATCAGCACCCGGGTACTCGTCGCGTCCTCGCGGCAGGAGGACCTGGTGACCGCCTGGCGCGTGGTCCGGGCCGGCTTCGGCGACCACGACGCCCCGAGCACGCTGCTGGGCGTCACGGTCCTCGGGTACCACGACCAACTCGTGGAAATCGAAGCCGTCGCCGCCGTACGCGACTGACGGCGGCTCCCCGGCACGCGCTGCGGGAAGGTACGTCGAGGCGGCACGCCCCGTGCCGGTCGTCGCGCACCCCGGCACCGAGGACGCGGCACGGCCCGCCCTCCGGACCGAGCCTCGGGAACGGCCTCGGCACCCGTGGGGGTCCGGCGCGTCATGCCGACACCAACGGCACCCCGCCAGGCAGCAAGACGCTCGGCCGGGGGCTTCCGGCCGAGCGTCTGCGTTGAGCCTCCTACGGCCCGGTCAGCGGTAGTGCGCCCACCACAGGTTGTAGGAGATGCCGTCACCTTCGGCGCAGTAGTAGAACTCCGGGCGGGGGTTCGTGCTGCCGTACTGCTTCTTGTTCCTGTCATCGGCCTCCCACTTGCACTGCACGTACGGCGTCTGCTGGGGGGTCCCCCAGTAGGTGCCGATCCTGTCGTTGTGCAGCTCCGCGGCGTGGGCGACACCGGCGGTGACAAGACCGGTGGCGGCGGTGGTGGCCATGAGGACACCGGCACCGAGGTGCCAGAATTTCTTGATCATGGAGGGGATTTAAGCCACCTTTATTTGACACGTCAAGCGTTGGATTCGGAAGGCAGCATTCCGCATGACCGGCCACCCGCCGCGAACCGCGTCCGACGCCCCGCCGGTCACATCCGACCCACCGGCCCGGACTCTCGGACGGAGAGGCGTTCGCCCCTGCTCCGCGCGATCCGGTGGACGTCCCTCAGCGACTCGGCGATACGCGCCACGAGAAAGCGCAGTTGAGGGAGCGTCACATGCGGGTCGTCACGCATGTCGTCGGCGTGACGGAGTAGTTCGGCGGCCATGCCGAGCTGCACACTCTCGACGCCGTCCGCCACCCGGGAGACGTACCCCGTGCCGTCACCGAGGACATAGCAGGGCTTGCCCTCCGGTCCGGCCCACGGCAGCAGTCGCGGCACGTCGGGCGTCGGACCGGTCACAGGACCCACCCCACGCCGCACCCGGGGCAGCGCCTGACGTCGACCCCGTACATCGCGAGCCACAGCGGCCTCTCTCGCGCCGGACCGGACGGCTCGCGCCCGGGAGGAGGGGGCAGCCGGTAGTCCGCCGGGACCGACGGGACCGGTTGAAGGAGACGCAGCAGCGTCTCAAGGATGCGGATGGTGCGGTGCAGCATGCCGTCAACTCCGTTGCATGGGGGCGATACCAGAGGCCGCGGTCTGCGGGCACACCCTGGACATCTGTCGCTCGGTAGCGATCCAGTCACAGAGTGGGACGGTCGGGACTAGGCTCGCCAGGGGGGCGTTGGTGACACGTGCTTCGTCACACGGGAGTTGACGTTGAGTAACAGCTATGGGGACTGGTTCAAGGAGCAGCGCCTCGCCGCAGGGCTGACCCAGCAGGAGCTGGCCGACGCCGCGATCATGACCCGTTCGCACATCGCGCACATCGAGGCGGGGCGCCGGATTCCGTCGAAGGAAGACGCGCGACGGCTCGACAACGCCCTGAACACGGGGAATGTGCTGAGCAGTTTCCTGCCGAAGGACGACGGCACGATCGCCGACTACTTCGAGTCGGCCCGTCGGCTCGAACACCAGGCGACGATGATCCGCGAATACGCGCTCACGTTCATGCCCGGCATCCTGCAGACGGAGCGCTACGCCAGGGCCGTCCTCAGTACGGCGTTCCCTCCCAGGAGTGATGAGGAATGTGACAGGCACGTTGTCACACGCCTGGAGCGGGCAAAGGTCCTCGACGATCCGGTCACGCCCGTAGTCTGGGCGCTGCTCGACGAGGCGGTGCTACGACGCCCGGCCGGTACTCCGCAGGTCATGGCCGAACAGATCATGCACGTCGTACGCCTGGGAGAGCGCGGCCGAGTGCGCGTGCACGTCCTGCCCCTGGGTGTGGGCATCCACCCGATCAGCCAGGGCATGGTCACGCTCATGTCGTTCGAGGATCAGCCCCCCGCCGCGTACAGCGAAGGCCTTTCGACGGGAAAGGTCCACGAATCGCCCGCCGTTGTCGCCCGGCTCCAGGACATTTACGCTCTCGCCCTGAGCGACGCACTTCCACAGACGGAATCACTCGCCATGCTGCGAGCGACAGCTAAGGACTATGGGCATGATGCTTGAGCGCACGATCCCGGACTCGTCCGTGCTGCGCGGCTGGCGCAGGTCGACGCACAGCGGTCCCGAATCGGGCAGTTGCGTGGAGGTCCTGGACCATCACCCCTCCGGCGTCCCCGTCCGCGACTCCAAGTCGCCCCACGGCCCCGCCCTGGTGATACCGCCCGCAGGCTGGTCGTCGTTCGTCGCCGCAGTGAAGGCCGGGCGCTTCTCCGCCTGAGCCGCACCCGTCGGCCGCATCACCCTGCCGGACACATGACTCCGGACGCCGGACCGGCCCGTCCACCCCCGATCGGGCGCCACGGGTCCCGGACTGACCGAAATGTCGCTCTTTCCAGCATGCGCAACCGGGGGTTGACCATTCCGTCAACCACCCCTAGGTTTCTCGCAACCCGCTGGTACATCGATTAACCACCCTGGTCAACGTCCTGGTTGGAGACATCCCGCTGTGCGCTCACCCCTGAGTCGGCGCGGTTTCCTTGCCGCTGGTTCCGGCCTCGCCGCCGCTGCCGCGCTGCCCGCAATGTCCGGCTGCTCCACACTCGCCTCGGCCGATTCCGACCCCGGCACGCTCGTCGTCCACACCCAGCTCGGGACCACCGCGCCGGGCTCGCCCACGTACACCGCCGCCGTCAAGGCCTTCGAGGAGGAGAACCCCGGGCTCCGGGTCAAGAACCTCGTCAACGGCGACGACCTCCCCCAGGTGTACGAGACGTCGCGACTGGCCCGCAAGGAGCCGGACGTGGTCATGGTCAACCTGTACGACAAGACGCTCGCCTGGACCGACGTCGGCGCCACCGTCGACGTCAAGGGCTACCTCGACGACTGGGGGCTGCGCGAGCGCGTCCTGCCCGCAGCCCTGACGGCCTGGACCGACGACAAGGGCCGGCTCCGCGCCTTCCCCTACTTCGCCACCAACTGGCCCGTCGCCTTCAACACCCACCTGCTCGACCGCGCCGGAGTCGGTTCCGTGCCCACCACCGGGGACCAGCTCATCGGCGCCGCCCGGAAGCTGCGGGCCAAGGGCATCGCGCCGGTCACCGTCGGCGGCAACGACTGGACCGGGCAGAAGCTGCTGGCCCAGATCATCCAGACCTTCCTCACCACGGATGAGGCGCGGCAGGTCTACACGACGGGCGACTTCAGCGGGAGCCGGGGCGCCCGCGAGGGCATCGACTACTTCGTGACGCTCCGGGACGCCGGTGTCTTCGCCGACAAGGCGCAGGGGCTGACCTCCGACTCGATGACCACGCAGTACAACACGGAGGCCGCGGCCATCCAGTCCGCGATGTCCTCCGCGCTGGCGAAGGTGCCGGCGAGGACCGCCGGTCACACCGAGGTCGGCGGATGGCCGCTGGCGCCGGGCGCCGCTCACGAGAAGCCGACCATCCTGCGTTCGTACACCCTCATCGGCTTCTGGATCAGCCCCAACGGCGTCAAGAAGCTGTCGTCCGTGGAGAAGTTCCTCCGCTTCATGTACCGCCCCGACATCGTGTCGCGCTTCATCACCGAGAGCGGCCGGGACATGGCGCTCGTGACCGGCACGGTCAGCAAGGACTTCCCGCTGGTGGCGAAGGCACAACAGCTCGGCGACGGGGTCGGCCAGGTGCTGCTGCCCGACCTCTACGTCCCGCCCACCGCCACCCAGCCGCTGATCACCGCGACCAGCACCGCCTTCACCCGGGGCACGAGCGCGGCCTCCGTGCGCTTCGCCCTGGAATCCGCCTACCGCACGGCCTGATCCGCGCGCCCGAGCCTTAGCGAGTCCTCCAATGACGATGCTCTCGTCCGCCCCGGGCGGCGCCTCGGTCCGCGGGGCGGCAACTCCCCCGCCGTCCGCCGCCACCACCACGAAGCGCCGGACACAGGGCGGGGTCGTCCTCGCCGTGCCCGCCCTGGCCTGGTACCTGGTCTTCATGGTCGGCCCGCTGGTCGCCATCTTCGTGATCGCGGTCCTGCGCTGGCCCGGGATGCTCCAGCCCGTCTCCTTCGCGGGCACCGGCAACGTACGCGCCGTGTTCGACGACCCGGTGTTCTGGGACGCGGTGCGGAACACCGCCGTACAACTCGCCGTCGCCGTACCCCTGATGATCACCGGGGCGTACATGCTCGGCTACTACGTCGCCCGGAAGCCGCCGGGACACCGCGTCCTGCGCTACCTGCTCTTCATCCCCGGGCTGATCTCCACTCCCGCCAAGGCCATGGTGTTCTACGCGGTCCTCTCGCCGGACGGCCTGCTCAACGGCGCCCTGGACAAGGCCGGTCTCGGCTCGCTCACCGATGCCTGGCTCGCCTCCCCGTCCACCGCGCTCGCCTCCCTCGTCCTCCTCGACGTGTGGAGCGGCATCGGGTTCACCGCCGTGCTGTTCGCGGCCCGGCTCGGCAGCGTTCCGGAGGAGATCGGTGAGGCCGCACAGCTCGACGGCGCCGGCCACTGGCGCGCCATGTGGCGCATCCACTTCCCCGTCATCCGGGACTTCGTCGGCGTCGTGACGATGCTCCAGTTCCTCTGGACGCTGTTCGGCTCCGCGCAGAACGTCCTGCTGCTCACCCAGGGCGGCCCGGGAAGCTCGTCGACGACGCTGTCCTTCCTCGTCTACCAGAAGGCGTTCATCGCGGCCGACCTCGGCTACAGCCAGACCGTCGGCGTCGTCCTCTTCCTGGTGGGTCTGGCCGGGCTGCTCACCATCCGCCGTGTCTTCCGCCAGAACTACTGATCGGAGCAGGTCCCATGAAGTTCGGAAGGTCCTGGCTGCCGGCGCACGTCTTCGCCTGGCTGTACACGCTGCTGCTGGTCGTCCCCCTCTACTACCTGCTGGTCTCGGCGTTCAAGACGAACGACCAGATCTTCGGGAGCCCGTTCTCCCTGCCCACCTCTCTCTCCACCACCAACTTCACCGAGTCGTTCTCCTCGGCGCACCTCGGGCCGGCCGTCGTCAACTCGATGCTCGTGACGGCGCTGGCGCTGGTGCTGACCCTCGTGCTCGCGATACCCGCCGCCTTCGCCGTCGCGCGGAGCGAGGGCCGTCTCGGGGCCCTGGTGGAGCGGGTGTTCTCGCTGGGCTTCCTGATCCCCACCTTCGCGGCCCTGTTCCCGACCTTCCTGCTCTCCGCGGCCACCGGGCTGTTCCACACCCGCGCGTTCATGGTGCTGTTCCTGCCGGCGACGGCGATGCCGCTGTCCGTCGTCATCCTGGTGCAGTTCATGCGGACCATCCCGCGCGAGATGGAGGAGGCGGCCCGCATGGACGGGGCGTCCACCTTCGCCGTCCTGCGGCACGTCTACACACCGATGTGCATGCCGGGCATCGCGACGATCCTGCTGCTGAACTTCCTGACCTTCTGGAACGAGTACCTCTACTCGCTCGTGATCGTCGGCCCGGACCCGGACCTGCGGACCGTGCAGGTGGCCCTGCCGACGCTCAAGTCCCTGACGGGTACGGACTACGGCATTCTTACGGCGGGCACGGTGCTGACCCTGGTCCCGGTCTGGGTGGTCTACACCGTGCTCCAGAAGCGGATGCAGCAGGCCCTCGTCAGCGGAGCGGTGAAAATGTGAACAAGCCTCCCGAAGGGCGTACCGCCGTGCGCCCCACCATCAAGGCCGTGGCAGCTGCGGCAGGCGTCTCCACCGCCGCGGTCTCCCAGGCCGTCAACGGCACCGGCCGGATCTCCGAGGCCACCCGCCGGCGGGTCCTGGACGCGGCCACGGAGCTCGGCTGGTCGCCCAGTGCCTCCGCGACGGCGCTGCGCCGGGCGCGCACACGGACGATCGCACTCGTCGTGCGGCGGCCGACCGATGTGCTCGGCTCCGACCCGCACTTCAGCGAGCTGATCACCGGTCTGGAGGGCGAACTCGCCCCGCGCGGCTACGGTCTGCTGCTCCACCTGGTCGCCGACATGGTCCAGGAGAGCGCGCTGTACGAACGCCTGGTCGCGGAGAGCCGTATAGACGGCGCCGTCCTGACCGACGCCCGGGCCGACGACCCGCGCCCGGACCTGCTGCGCGGCCTCGGCCTGCCCGCCGTGCTGCTGGGTGCCCCGGACCCCGGATCGCCCGTACTCCGGGTGGGCCTCAGCGGACAGGGTGAGGGGGTCCGGGAGGTGGTCGCCCATCTGCTGGACCTCGGACACCGGCGCATCGCGTACGTCGCGGGCCCGGCCGAACTGCTGCACACCCGGCTGCGCCTGGCCGCCTTCGAGGAGGCCCTGGCCGAGGCGGGTCTGCGTCCGGTCGCCGTGCGGCACAGCGACTTCACCGAGCGGGCCGCCGTCGACGTCACCGAGGATCTCCTCGCGCTGCCCGAGCGGCCGACGGCCCTCGTCTTCCCCAACGACTCCATGGCCGTCTGCGGCATCGGCACGGCGCAGCGCGCCGGGCTCCGGGTGCCGGAGGACCTGTCGGTGGTCGGGTACGACAACCTCTCGCTGGGCCGCTGGGTCCATCCACGGCTCACCACCGTCGACCAGCAGGTGCAGCGCGTCGGTGCCGCCGCGGCCCGCGCCCTTCTCGCCCAGTGCGGCGAGGACGTGCCCCCGCCCGTACTCGACGGCCGGCCCCGTCTGGTCGTCAGGGATTCGACCGGCCCGCTCCCGGACCCCGTCTGAACCGCCGGACCGTTTCCGGCACCACCCCCGCACACCGAAGAGGACCCGTAGCACCATGCGACGCCACAGCGCCCAGCTCACCCACGACTCCGCCGTCCTTCCGTGGCTCGGCACCAACTTCTGGTCCCGTACGGGCGGTCCGCTGATGTGGCGGAACTACGAGCCGGCGACGGTGCGCGAGGAACTGGCCGTGCTCAGGGAGCACGGTCTGAACATGACGCGGTCGTTCTTCTACTGGCCGGACTTCCACCCGGAGCCCGGCCGGATCGACGAGGAGCTCTGCGACCGGTTCCGCGACTTCCTGGACGCCCACAGCGAGGCGGGCATGGGCACCGTCCCCACCTTCATCGTGGGCCACATGTCGGGCGAGAACTGGGATCCGGCCTGGCGCGGTGACCGCGATCTGTACGAGGACGTGTGGCTCGTCGGCCGGCAGGCGTGGTTCGTCTCCCAGATGACCCGGCGCTTCAAGGACCACCCGGCGGTCACGGGCTGGCTGATCACCAACGAGATGCCCGGCTACGGCCGGATCTACCAGGTGGACCCGCCCTCCAGCGATGTCGTCACCGCCTGGGCGCAGTTCATGTGCGACGCCGTGCGCGCGGCGGGCGGAACCCAGCCCGTGTCACTCGGCGACGGGGCCTGGGGGATCGAGGTGACGGGCCGCGACAACGGCTTCTCACTGCGGGAGACCGCCGAGTACGTCGACTTCGTCGGGCCGCACGTCTACCGCTCCGACACGGACCGGCCGCGCCAGCACTACCGGGCCGCGTTCGAGTGCGAGCTGGCCGCCGTGACCGGACAGCCCGTCGTCCTGGAGGAGTTCGGGCTCTCCACCGACACCGTCTCGGCGGCGAACGCCGGGATCTTCTACCGGCAGACGCTCCACAACTCGCTGCTCGGCGGGGCGACCGGCTGGGTGGCCTGGAACAACACGGACTACGACGGCCTGTGGGAGCAGTCGCCGTACGACCACCACCCCTTCGAAATGCACTTCGGGATCACCGACGGCGCCGGGCGCCCCAAGGAGCCGCTGCGCGAACTGGCCGCCTTCGCGAAGGTGCTGGAGCAGGTCGACTTCCCGCGCTGCCGCCGCGGTGACGCCGACGCGGCGCTCGTCGTGCCCGCCTTCCTGGAGCGGGGCTACCCCTACAGCCGGCCCGCCGACCGTCCGTTGATCTTCACCTCGCTGCACCAGGGGTACGTGGCCGCGCGCGGCGCCGATCTGCCGGTGGGCTTCGCCCGGGAGGCGGACGGGCTGCCGGACGACGTGTCGCTGTATCTGCTGCCGTCGACCCGCCAGCTGACGACCCGCACCCGGCGTGACCTGGAGCGGCGGGCGAAGGAGGGGGCCACGGTCTACCTGTCGTTCTGCTCGGGCGAGTACCCGACGACGCGCGGCCCGTGGTTCCACGACCTGGACGGGCTGTTCGGGGTGGAGCTCCAGCTGTCCTACGGGGTCGCCGAGCCGATCGAGGACGACGTGCTGGAGATGACGTTCGCCGAGGACTTCGGGTCGATAGCGGCGGGCGAGGTGCTGACCTTCCCGGTCGCCGGCAACGAGGACAGCCGCGCCTATCTGCCGGTCGTCCCGGACGGCGCGCGGGTCGTCGCGACCGACGCGCACGGCCGGCCCGCGCTGCTGCGGTACGAGACGGGGGCGGGCCGCACCGTCCTGGCGACGTACCCGCTGGAGCACATGGCCGCCCGCACGGCGCGCGCCAACCCGGAGCAGACCCACCGGTTGTACGCGGCGCTCGCCGCACTCGCCGGGGCCAGGCGGCCGGTGACGGTCGACACCCCGTACGTCAGCGCCGACACCCTGGTGCGGGAGGACGGCGCGCGCTTCGTGTGGCTGGTGAGCCAGTCCGCCGGCGAGCTCACCGTGCGCCCGGTCGTGGACGGGGAGCTGTGCGAGCCGGCCGGCGGGGACCCGGTCGGAGACGTGACCCTCGCGCCGTACGGCGTGCGCGTCCTCGAACTGCGCTGACCGCCCCGCCCCGACGCCCCCGAGAGGAGCCACCGATGTCCGAGCCCCTGTTCCGCGATCCCGGGATGCCCGTCGCCGACCGTGTGCGCGACCTGCTGTCGCGGATGACGCTCGGCGAGAAGGTGGGCCAGGTCAACCAGCGGATGTACGGCTGGGACGCGTACGAGCGCACCGCCTCCGGTCACCGGCTGACGGACGCGTTCCGGAAGGAGGTCGCCGCCTACGACGGGATGGGCGCGCTGTACGGCCTTCAGCGTGCCGACCCGTGGTCCGGGGTGACGGCCGAGACCGGCATCGGCGCGGCGGACGCGGCCCGGGTCGCCGACGCCGTGCAGCGGCACGTCGTGGAGAACACCAGGCTCGGGATTCCCGTCCTGCTCGTCGAGGAGATGCCGCACGGCCTGCAGGCGCTGGACGGGACCGTGCTGCCGGTGAATCTGGCGGTCGGCGCCACGTGGAACCCGGAGCTGTACGAGGAGGCGGCCGCCCTGGCGGCCGCGCAACTGCGGTCCCGCGGGGGCCACGTCGCGCTGGTCTCCGCACTCGACCTGGTGCGTGATCCGCGCTGGGGACGTGCGGAGGAGTGCTTCGGTGAGGATCCGTATCTGGCGGCGCGCTTCACCGAGGCGCTGGTGCGCGGTGTGCAGGGTGCGGGTGCTGCCGGGGAGCCGATCGCCCCGGACCGGGCGGCCGTCGTCCTGAAGCACTTCGCGGGGCAGGGGGCCACGGTGGGCGGCCGCAACAGCGCGGCCACGGAGCTGGGCGAGCGGGAACTGCGGGAGATCCACCTGGTGGCGGCGCTGGCGGGTGTGCGGGCGGGCGCGGCGGGCGTCATGGCCGCGTACAACGAGTTCGACGGCGTCCCCTGTGTGGCCAACCGCCGTCTGCTGACCGGGATTCTGCGGGAGGAGTGGGGTTTCGGGGGCCTGGTGATGGCCGACGGCCTCGCGATCGACCGCCTGGTCCGGATGGCGGGTGATCCGGTGGCGGCCGGTGCGCTGGCGCTCCGGGCGGGGACGGACCTGAGCCTGTGGGACGACTGCTATCCCCGGCTGGCGGAGGCGGTCCGGCGGGGGCTGGTCGAGGAGTCCACGCTCGACACGGCGGTCGGACGCGTGCTGGCGCTGAAGTTCCGTCTCGGCCTCTTCGAGCAGCCGTACACCGGTGCCCGGGGGCTCGACCCGGGGCGGCTGGAGCGGCTGAGCGAGCGCGTCGCCCGCGAGTCCGTCACGCTCCTCGAACACGACGGCGCGACGCTGCCGTTCGCGGGCGGCCGTGGCAAAACCGTGGCGGTCATCGGGCCGAACGCCGACTCCGTTCCGCAGCAGATCGGCGACTACACCGCGCCCCAGCGGCACGGCACGGGTGTCAGCGTGCTCGCGGGGATACGGGCCGCGGCGCCCGTCGGCACGGCCGTCACCCACGCGCGGGGCTGCTCCCTTGTCGGCGGGGACCTCTCCGGCGTGCCCGAGGCGGTGGCCGTCGCCGCATCGGCCGACGTGGTGGTCCTGGTGCTGGGCGGGTCCAGCGCCCGGGAGTCCGGGACACGCTTCGACGCCAACGGGGCCGCGGTGGTCGCTTCGGGCAATCCCGTGGAGATGACCTGCGGCGAGGGGGTGGACCTCGCCGAACTCGGCCTGCCCCAGGCCCAGGCGGCGCTGCTCGACGCGGTGACCGGGACCGGGACCCCGGTGGTCGTGGTACTGGTCCAGGGCCGGCCGCACGCCCTGCCGGACCTCACCGGCCGGGCCGCGGCGGTGCTGAGCGCCTGGTATCCCGGCCCCTGGGGCGGCAGGGCGGTGGCCGACGTGCTGTTCGGGGCGGCCGGGCCCCAGGGGCGGCTGCCCGTCTCCGTGCCGCGTTCGGCGGCCCAGTTGCCCGTCTTCTACAACGCCAAGGACCACGGCTACCGGGGTTACGTCGACCAGCCCGCCACCGCACGGCACCCGTTCGGCCACGGGCTGTCGTACACGACGGTCGTCTACGACGTGCCACGGCTGTCCCGGGCGGTGGTGGGGGCGGGCGAGTTCGCGCCGGACGGCGGTGACGCGCCCGTGCGGTGCGTGGTGCGGGTCTCCAACACGGGCGCCCGGCCGGTGCGTGAGACGGTCCAGCTCTACGTGCGCAGGGAGTCCGGCGGCACGACGTGGCCGCGGGTGCGCGAGCTGCGCGGCTTCGCACGGGTGGAGCTGGCGGCGGGCGCGAGTGCGGAGGTGACCTTCGCGGTGGGGGCGCGGACGCTGGCCTCCTTCACGCAGGAGGGACTGTGGGCCGTGGAGCCGGGCGAGTTCGCCATCGGGACCGGCCGGTCCTCCGGGCACACCAGGGAGGCGCGTCTCTCGGTCACGGCGGCGCCCGGCCCGCGATGACGCCCCGGGCGGGCACCCCGTCGTGAGCCCCCCGGTCTCGCCGCACGGGCCTGCCGCACGGGCTCACTGCACGCGCGAGGACTGCCCGCGCGAGCTCTTCTGCTCGTCCTCGTCCTCGTCGTCGTCATCGCCGGGGATGTGGACGTCGAAGACGTTGATGTTGATCTCGACGACTTCGAGACCGGTCATGGTCTCGACGGCGTCCGTCACGTGGGTCCTGATCCGGTCGGCGAGTTCGTGGATCGGGATGCCGTACTCCACTTCGATGTCGACATCGATCGCGGTCTGCTTCTCGCCCACCTCCACCTTGATGGAGCGCCCCGCCCCGCTGGATCCGGAGACCCGGCCGGTGACGGCCCCGAGGGCCTTCGACGCGCCCTTGCCCACCGAGTGCACACCGTCCGTCTCGCGGATGGCGATTCCGGCGATGGTGGACACGACGTTGTCCGAGATGGTGGTCGTGCCGCGTCCGGTCCGTTCCGCATTCCCGTCCACATCAGCCATGACTGCCTCACAGGTGTCGGTACGACGGGCCGGCCCGTTCTCACCGGCCCCTCGTTTCACTGTGCGCCCGCCCGTCGCCTGCCGCCATCGGGGTTACAGAGCGCTGCCCGCCGCCACGCTCCGCGACTCGGGTCCGGAACCGGTCCGGGCCCCCGGCGGCCCTTGCCGCTGAAGGGCTGCGGCGTGCTCAGCATCACCCTGGACAGCCACCCTGACCGCCGGGTAACTTCTGAGCTGGTCTGAGCAAGCGCTTAGCCACGCGACCGAAGCCGAAGCTGACACCAGGAGGCACCCGTGCGCCGTACGGTTTACAACGAGGACCACGAGGCGTTCCGGGAGACCATCCGCGCCTTCATCGAGGCCGAGGTCGTCCCCGTCTACGACGAGTGGTTCGCGGCGGGCCAGGCGCCCCGCGACTTCTACTACAAGCTCGCCGAGCTGGGCATCTTCGGCATCGAGGTGCCCGAGGAGTACGGCGGCGCGGGCGAGGAGTCCTTCAAGTTCGAGGCGGTGCTCTACGAGGAGACCGCGCGCGCGGGCGTCTCCTTCGGCGGCTCCGGCGTCCATGTCCTGCTCTGCCTGCCGTACCTCAAGGCGTACGCCACCGAGGAGCAGAAGAAGCGCTGGCTGCCCGACTTCGTCTCCGGCAAGTCGATGTACGCGATAGCCATGACCGAGCCGGGCACCGGTTCGGACCTGGCCGGCATGAAGACGACCGCCAAGCTCTCGGAGGACGGCACGCACTACGTCCTCAACGGCGCCAAGACCTTCATCACCGGTGGCGTCCACGCCGACAAGGTCATCGTCTGCGCCCGCACGGACGCCCCCAAGGCGGACGACCGCCGCCACGGCATCTCCCTCCTGGTGGTCGACACCAAGTCCGAGGGCTACTCGGTCGGCCGCAAGCTCGACAAGCTGGGCCTCAAGGTCTCCGACACGGCCGAACTCGCCTTCGTGGACGTCAAGGTGCCCGTCGAGGACCTGCTGGGCGAGGAGAACAAGGGCTTCTCCTACCTCGGCCAGAACCTCCCGCAGGAGCGCCTCGGCATCGCCGTCGGCGCCTACGCGCAGGCCGCGGCCGCGGTGCGCTTCGCCCAGCAGTACACGCAGGACCGCACCGTCTTCGGCAAGACCGTCGCGTCGTTCCAGAACACCAAGTTCGAGCTGGCCGCCTGCAAGGCCGAGGTCGACGCGGCCGAGGCCGTCTGCGACCGCGCCATCGAGGCACTGGACGCCGGCGAGCTCACGCCCGCCGAGGCCGCGTCGGCGAAGCTGTTCTGCACCGAGGTCGCGCACCGCGTGATCGACCGCTGCCTCCAGCTGCACGGCGGCTACGGCTTCATGAACGAGTACCCGATCGCCCGCCTCTACACGGACAACCGGGTCAACCGCATCTACGGCGGCACCAGCGAGGTCATGAAGTCGATCATCGCCAAGTCCATGGGTCTCTGAGAGCGGCTGCGTCCTCCTCCATGAGCACGGCACTCGACTCCCTGCTCGATCTGCTCGACGTCGAGCGGATCGAGCGGGACATCTTCCGGGGCACGAGCCGTTCGGCGGTCGTACCCCGTGTCTTCGGCGGCCAGGTCGCGGCCCAGGCCCTGGTCGCCGCCGGGCGCACGGTGCCGGACGACCGGGGCGCCCACTCCCTCCACGCGTACTTCCTGCGCCCGGGGGACCCGGGCGCGCCGATCGTCTACACCGTGGACCGCATCCGCGACGGGCGTTCGTTCACCACGCGCCGGGTCGTCGCGGTCCAGCACGGCAAGCCCGTCTTCCACCTCTCGGCGTCCTTCCAGGTGCACGAGGAGGGCATGGACCACCAGGCGGACATGCCCGCGGCCCCGGACCCGGAGACGCTGCCCACCGCCGCGGAGATGCTGCCGCGGTACGCCGACCGCTTCAGCGATCCGCGGATGGCCGAACGCCTGCTGGAGGCCCGGGCCGCGGTCGACCTGAGATACGTGGACGCGCCGCCGTTCGCCACGGCGGGTGAGCCGCGCGAGCCGCGCTCGCAGGTCTGGTTCCGCACGCACGGCAAGCTGGCGGACGACCCGCTGCTGCACGTCTGCATGGCGACGTACGTCTCCGACATGACGCTGCTCGACTCGGTGCTGCTCGCCCACGGGCGCGGCGGCTGGGCGATCGGGGACGTGGTGGGGGCCAGCCTGGACCACGCGATGTGGTTCCACCGCCCGTTCCGCGCGGACGAGTGGCTGCTCTACGACCAGCAGTCGCCCTCGGCGTCCGGTGGCCGCGGTCTCGGCCAGGCGAGGATCTACACGGCTGACGGGAAGCTGGCCATCACGGTCATCCAGGAGGGTCTGGTCCGCGTCCCGAGGGACTGAGGCCGCACTGTTCGGACATACTGCCCACCATGAGCGACGAGCGGGCCGGCGGCGGCGAGTCCACGTTCACCGTCGTCGTCGCGGCGGCGGCGAACCTCGGGATCGCCGCGGCGAAACTGGTGGCGGGACTGATCAGCGGTTCGAGCGCGATGCTCTCGGAGGCCGCGCACTCGGTGGCCGACACCGTCACCGAGGTCATGCTCCTCACCGCCCTCAAGCGCAGCGAGAAGCCCGCCGACGAGGACCATCCGCTGGGATACGGCCCCGAGCGGTACATCTGGGCCATGCTCGCCGCCGTCGCGACGTTCGTCGGCGGCGCGGTGTTCTCCCTCTACGACGGCATCCACACCCTGCTGAAGGGCGAGGAGCTGGGCGATCCGCTCGTGTCGTACATCGTCCTCGCCGTGGCCTTCCTGCTGGAGGGCTTCTCGCTGCGCACGGGCGTCCGGCAGGTGCGGGGCGAGGCGGCGCGGCTGCGGGTGCCTGCGCCGTCGTACCTCCGCCGGACCCCCGACACGGCGGTCAAGGCGGTGGTGATGGAGGACTCCGCGGCCCTGGTGGGCCTCCTCCTGGCCGCCGGCGGTCTGCTCGGCGGGCAGCTGACCGGGTCCGCCGTGTGGGACGGCGTCGCGTCGATCCTCATCGGGGCGCTGCTGGTGTACGTGGCGTGGGTGCTCTGCCGGTCGAACGCCCAGCTGCTGATCGGGCGGCCGATGCCGGCGCGGATGCGCGCCGGGGTGCGCGAGGAACTGCTGTCCGTGCCGCACGTCGTCGAGGTGCTGGAGCTGACCACGCTGATCCAGGGGCCGTCGGAGATGCTCGTCGCGGCGAAGGTCGACTTCCGGGACGCTTCGACGGCGGCCCAGGTGGAGTGGGCGTGCGAGGAGGCGGAGCAGCAGCTCCGGGAGCGCTATCCGGCGATCCGCCGGGTGTACCTGGATCCGACACCGGGGCGCGCACAGCGCTCGGAGGCGCGCTCCAGGGGCTGAAGCGCACGCGGGCGGCTTCCGGTGCGCCGGTTGCGGTCCGGGACGCGGTCGTGCGTCAAGGCGCCGGGTCCGGTGCGGTGGCGACGGGTAGAAACCTGCCGATTTCTTCGCTGACGAGGAGAACCGGCCATGACCCAGCACTCCGCCCCCGTCGTCCCCGCCCCTGTCGTCCTCGACCCGGCCGCCCGCGACGCGGACGCCGAACACCGGCTCTTACGGGCCGCGGGGCCCGCCACGCGCATCGACATCCTCGGTGTCCCCGCCTGGTCGGTGACCGACCCGGCGCTGCTCAAGAACCTCCTGACCAGCCCGGACGTCTCCAAGGACGCGCGCCGGCACTGGCCCGGATTCGAGGACGCCGTCCAGACCTGGCCGCTGGCCCTGTGGGTCGCCGTGACGAACATGTTCACCGCCTACGGGGGCGACCACCGCCGGCTGCGCGGCACCGTCGCCCCGGCGTTCAGCGCGCGGCGGGTCGCCGCGCTCCGGCCGACCGTCGAAGGCATCGTCGACGGGCTGCTGGCCGGTCTGGAGGCCGCAGCCCCGGGTGACGTCACGGATCTGCGGGAGCGCTTCGCGTATCCGCTGCCCATCGCGGTCATCGGGCACCTGCTGGGTGTGCCCGACAGCCGGGGCGACGAGTTCCGCGCCCTCGTCGACGACGTGTTCGACACCACCCTGACACCCGCCGAAGCGGCCGGGAACGCGGGACGGCTGTACGCGATGCTGGACGCCCTCATCGCCGCCAAGCGGGCCGCGCCCGGTGACGACATGGCGTCCGCGCTGATCGCCCTCAGCGAGGAGGGGGCCGAGGGCCGGCGGCTGTCCGAGGAGGAACTCCGCGACACGCTCCTGCTGATGATCAACGCCGGCTACGAGACCACCGTCAACCTGATCGACCAGGCCGTCACGCTGCTGCTCTCCCGCCCCGCGCAACTGGCCCACGTGCGCGAGGGGCGCGCGACGTGGCTGGACGTCGTGGAGGAGACGCTGCGCCACTCGCCGCCGGTCAAACACCTCCCCCTGCGCTACGCGGTCGCCGACATACCGCTGCCGGGCGGCGGGCACATCGCGAAGGGGGAGGCGATCCTCGCCTCCTACGCGGCCGCGAACCGCCACCCGGAATGGCACGACGACGCCGACGCCTTCGAGGTCACCCGGATCAGCAAGGACCACCTCGCCTTCGGGCACGGCATCCACTTCTGCCTGGGCGCCGCGCTGGCCAGGATGGAGGGCGAGGTCGCGCTGTCCCGATTCTTCGAGAGGTTCCCGGACGCCGCACTCGCCTCGCCGCAGGAGGACCTGGAGTCGGTGCCCTCGCTGATCAGCAACGGCCACCGGTCCCTGCCCGTGCGCCTGCGCCCCCGGGAGGCGTGACCCCTCGGAACGCCGGGAGGCGTAACCCCCGGGGGCGCCGGGGGCGCGCGGCTCAGCCGAGGTCCGCGAAGAACTCCCGTACGTCCTCGGTCAGGAGCTCGGGCTGTTCGAGGGAGAGGAAGTTGCCCCCGCGGTCGAACTCGGTCCAGCGGACGACGTTGTGGTCGCGTTCGGCGAAGCGGCGGACGGCGACGTCGGACGGGAGCGCGACGGCGACGGCGGTGGGCACGGTGCCGCGTTCCTTCGGCGCCCAGGCGGCCGGGTCGTGGGCCGTCTCGTAGTAGAGGTGGGCCGACGACCCCGCGGTGCCGGTGAACCAGTACACGCTGACGTTGGTGAGCAGGGTGTCCCGGTCCACGGCGTCCTCGGGGAGTTCCTTCGCGGTGTCGGTCCACTCCTTGAACTTCTCGACGATCCAGGCGAGTTGACCCACCGGCGAGTCGTTCAGGCCGTAGGCGACCGTGTCCGGCCGGGTCGACTGGATGGCGTTGAAGCCCATCTTGTCGTCGCGGAAGTGCCGCAGCCGCTCCAGCCGGGTCTGCTCGGACTCCGTCAGGTCCGCGAAGTCCGCGGGGTCGTCCGACGGGAAGGTGACCAGGCCGTTCACGTGGACGCCGATGACGCGGCCGGGCGCGATCCGGCCCATCTCGCCCGCGGTCCAGGCCCCGCCGCCGTTGCCCTGGACGCCGTAGCGGTCGTAGCCGAGGCGGGCCATGAGCTCGGTGAATGCCCGGGCGATCCTGCCGGTGTTCCAGCCGGGCGAGGTCAGCGGTCCGGAGAAGCCGACGCCCGGGGTGGACGTGACGACGACGTGGAAGTCGCGCGAGAGCGGTTCGATGACGTCGACGAACTGGACGAACGATCCGGGCCAGTCGTGGATCAGGAGCAGCGGGGTGGCGTCGGGGCGCTCCGAGCGCACGTGCGCGAAGTGGATGTCCTGGCCGTCGATCTCGGTGACGTACTGGGGGAAGTCGTTCAGCCGCGCCTCCGCCTTGCGCCAGTCGAAGCCGTCCGCCCAGTAGGAGGCGAGGTCCTTCAGGTAGTCGGCGGGCACGCCGCGGGACCAGTCCCCGACCCCCTGCACCCCGGTGTTCCAGCGGGTGCGGGCGAGCCGGTCCCGCAGGTCCTCCACGTCCGCCTGGGGGATGTCGATGCGGAAGGAACGGACGGCCTGAGCTGCGGTGTTGCTGCTGTTCTCCATGAGTGGAATTCTAGGATCCATATAGGCACGGTTCATTCCTAAAGAGACAGGCGGGCGCATCCCGATGCTCGAAACCTCCGCGCGCCTCCTGCGGCTGCTCTCGCTGCTGCAGACCCCTCGCGAGTGGCCCGGCGCGGAACTCGCCGAGCGCCTCGGCGTGAGCGGCCGGACCGTGCGCAACGACATCGAGCGGCTCCGCACCCTCGGCTACCCGGTGGACGCGTCGCGCGGGGCGACGGGCGGCTACCGGCTCGCCGCCGGCAGCGCGATGCCCCCGCTGCTCCTGGAGGACGACGAGGCGGTCGCGGTCGCGGTGGCCCTGCGCAACGTGTCCCGGAGCGCCCTGGCCGGGACGGAGGAGACGGCCGGCAGGGCCCTGGCCAAGCTGGAGCAGGTCCTGCCCTCGCGGCTGCGCCGCCGGGTCCGCGCCCTCCAGCAGTACGCCGTCCCGGTCCCGGCCGACCGGCCCGCGCCGCACACCGACACCGGGCTGCTGATGACCCTGACGGCCGCCTGCCGGGACCACGAGCGCCTGCGCATGGACTACCGGGACCACGCGGGCGCGACGGCACGCCGCCTGGTGGAGCCCCAGCGCGTCGTGAACTGGGGCCGCCGGTGGTACCTGGTCGCGTGGGACGTGGACCGCGACGACTGGCGCACCTTCCGCGTGGACCGGCTGACGCCCCTGCCGCCGGCCGGACCGCGCTTCGCGCCCCGCGGGGACCCGGAGGGCGACGCGGCCGCGTACGTCGCGGGCAAGGCGTCGGCGGCGGCGTGGCGCCACCGCGCCCGGGTGACGGTCCACGCCCCGGCGGAGGCGGTGCTGGAGCGGATCAACCCGGCGGTGGGCACGGTGGAGCCCGTCGACGCGGAGACCTGCGTCCTGGAGACCGGCGCCGACTCCCTGGAATCGCTCGGCGTCCACCTGGGCATGCTGGGCCACGACTTCACCGTGACCCGGCCGCCCGAGCTGGTCCGCCATCTGGAGGAGCTGGCGGCGCGCTACGCCAGGTCGACGCGGACCTGAGCCCCGGCGCGCCGCCGGCGGCCCGTCACGCGTCGGAGGGAAGCAGTCCGGCTGCGTCCAGGAGGTAGTCCGTCATGGGGTCGTAGAACCGCGGGTCGGCGACGTGGTCGTCGAGCGGGACGGTGACCTGGAGGGTGCCCTCCGCCTCCCCGAGGAAGAGCGCGGGGTCGTTGCAGTCCGCGTAGCCGATCGAGTCGATGCCGCGCTGACCCGCGCACCCGGCCCAGCCGTGGTCGGCCACGACCAGGTCGGGCATGGGCCGGCCCTCGCGTTCGAGTGCGTCCAGGATGGTGGCCATGGGGACCGGGGAGTGCGTGTGCCAGAGGGTGGCACCGCGCTCCAGCACGGCGACGTCGGCGAACTGGAAGACCATGCCCTCGTCGGCCATCAGGCCGCCGGGGATCCTGACGATCTCGCATCCGGCCGCACGCAGCGCGTTCGCGGTCTGCCGGTGGACGTCGAGCAGTCCGCCGGGGTGGCCGGTGGCGAACAGCACCCGCTCCCCGTCCGCCGCCGCCTTCCGCAGGCGGGCCGCCATCCGGTCCAGGGCGTCGACCGTCAGCTCCGGGTCGATGGTGTCCTGCCCCTGCCGGTGCCCGGGGTCGTCGACGACACCGCACCGCTCGGCCATCACGGCCAGCACGTCCTGCTCGTCGGTCCACCGGTCGCCGAGCTCCAGGCCCAGCCAGAAGTGGCGGTTGCCGTTGGCGAGCTGGCGGTAGTGGGAGAGGTTGTTGTCCCGGGGGGTGGCGACGTCGCCCGCGATGCGTGTGCGGACGAGGTGCTCGACGAGGGCGGCGCGGTTGGGTATGGGCATGCACCCATTGTGCCGTCACGGGTGCTTCGCGTGCCGGGCGTCTTGCACCGCGGGATGCGGCGGGGTCCGGCGCGCCCCGACGGGGCGGGCCCGGCCTCACGCAGCGGCGGACCGGGAGGACGGTGCCGGTTCGCCGGCGGCCGCCGTCCGGGAGCGGCCCCGTCCGGCCATCCGGCAGCCGAGGCAGTCCGGGTGGCCGCCGCCGGCCCCGGTGTCCCGGACGCGCCAGTCCTGCTCGGCCCTCGGGCGCAGCCCCGTGGCTTTGCCCCAGCCCGCCAGATGGAGTACCCAGCAGGTCAGTGCCGCCAGCACGACCACCGCCGCGCCCGCCCACAGGACCGCCGCGGAGCCGGTGACGACCCCCGCTCCCAGCACCGCGCTGCCCAGGACGCCGATGGCCGTACCGGTCCAGCCGGCGACGGTGTGGCCCAGGTCGTAGTCACCGTGTGCGCTCACGTCGGCTCCTCGGGGTGTGATAGTTCAGCGACCGGTGGTCACCCGGCCAATAACTTACGAGCTAAGTAACTTAGATGCTAAGGGGATTTTGGGTGGACGGCAAGAAGCGCCCGGAGGCGACGGCCGACCAGGCGCTGCAGGCGATGGACCGGATGATCGCGCTGGCCCAGTTCGGGCAGCACGACATCGCCGGGCGGCTCGGCCTCAACACCACCGACCTGACCTGCCTCGGCTTCGTGATGGAGGCGGCGCTGACCGGCCGGCCGCTGGCCGCCGGCGACCTCGCCGAACGGGCACGGCTGACCACCGGCGGGGTGACGGGCGTGCTCAACCGGCTGGAGAAGGCCGGTTACGCCAGACGGCAGCCCGTCCCGGGCGACCGGCGGCGGGTGCACGTCGTGATGGAGGAGTCCGCGCAGGAGCGGATCCTCGCGGTGTACGGCCCGTTCTACGCCCGTCTGGGCACCCTGTTCGCCGACTACGGGCCGGAGGAGATCGCCGTACTGGCCGACTGGTTCGGCCGGGCCCGGGCCGCCATGCAGGAGTCGCTGGACGAGATCAGGGCCGGGGCGGGCGCCGACGAGTCCCGGCCCGGCCCGGCCGGACCGGAAGGACCTTAGGCCGCGGCCGCCGCGAACGCGCCGCGCGCGAGCCGGTGCAGGAGGGCCGCGGTCGCCGTGCGGTCCGGAAGGGCCTCGGGCCGGGTGAGGTGGGGCGTGGAGTTCAGCAGGCCGAACACCGCGTGGACGGTGACCCTGGCCTCGCTCTCCGCGAGCGCGGGGTAGAGGGCGCGCACGGCCTCGACCCAGACCTCGACGTACTGCCGCTGCAGCTGGCGCACCCGCTTGCGGTCGGAGTCGCGCAGCCGGTCCAGCTCGCGGTCGTGGAGCGTGATCAGGGGCCGGTCGTCCAGCGCGAAGTCGATGTGGCCCTCGATGAGGGCGTCCAGCAGCGCCTCGGGGGATCTTGCCCGGGAGGCCCCGTCCTCGGTGACGCGCAGCCGCCCGCCCGCCAGCAGGCGCTCGCTGATGCCGACGAGCAGCTCGGCGAGCATGGCGTCCTTGCCCGGGAAGTGCCGGTACAGGCCGGGCCCGCTGATGCCGACCGCCGCCCCTATCTCGTCGACCCCGACACCGTGGAAACCGCGCTCGGCGAAGAGGCGGGCGGCCTCCCGGAGGATCTGCTCGCGGCGGGTGGGAGCCGCGACTCGGGCGGCGGCATGGGTGCTCATGAGGATTCATTCTAGACAGGCGGGTTAGCGCTCGTTAACCTGGGCCGCAATGCGTTAACGCTCATTAACTCTCATCCGACTACTGCGGTACGGGCAAGGGGGCTCGACAGGATGCAGCAGGCACCGGTCCTGGTGAGTGCGGCCGATCCCGCCTCGGAGGCCTGGCAGGCCAACGAGGCGGCGCATCACGCACTCGCCGAGGAGCTGCGCACGCGGCTCGCCACGGCACGGCTCGGCGGGGGTGAGAAGGCCCGCGCCCGGCATGTGGCGCGCGGCAAGCTGCTGCCCCGGGAGCGCGTGGACGCGCTGCTCGACCCCGGCTCGCCCTTCCTGGAGCTCGCCCCGCTGGCGGCCGAGGGGCTGTACGGGGGCGCCGCGCCCGCGGCCGGAGTGATCGCCGGGATCGGGCGGGTCAGCGGGCGCGAATGCGTGATCGTCGCCAACGACGCGACCGTCAAGGGCGGCACCTACTACCCGATGACGGTGAAGAAGCACCTCCGCGCCCAGGAGGTGGCCCTCGACAACCGGCTGCCGTGCCTCTACCTCGTGGACTCCGGCGGCGCGTTCCTGCCCCTGCAGGACGAGGTGTTCCCGGACCGGGACCACTTCGGGCGCATCTTCTACAACCAGGCGCGGATGTCGGGCGCCGGCATCCCCCAGATCGCGGCGGTCCTCGGCTCCTGCACGGCGGGCGGCGCCTATGTGCCGGCCATGAGCGACGAGGCCGTCATCGTCCGGAACCAGGGCACGATCTTCCTGGGCGGCCCGCCGCTCGTGAAGGCCGCCACGGGTGAGGTCGTGACGGCGGAGGAGCTGGGCGGCGGCGAGGTGCACTCCCGCACGTCCGGGGTCACCGACCACCTCGCCGAGGACGACGCGCACGCGCTGCGGATCGTGCGGAACATCGTCGCGACACTCCCGGACCGCGGACCGCTCCCCTGGTCCGTCGAGCCCGCCGAGGAACCCAAGGCCGATCCGGCCGGGCTGTACGGCGCGGTACCGGTCGACTCGCGCACTCCGTACGACGTCCGCGAGGTCATCGCCCGGGTCGTGGACGGCTCGCGCTTCGCCGAGTTCAAGGCGGAGTACGGCCAGACGCTGATCACCGGCTTCGCCCGCATCCACGGCCACCCCGTCGGGATCGTCGCGAACAACGGCATCCTGTTCGCGGAGTCCGCCCAGAAGGGCGCCCACTTCATCGAGCTGTGCGACCAGCGCGGCATCCCGCTGGTGTTCCTGCAGAACATCTCCGGCTTCATGGTCGGCAAGGACTACGAGGCCGGCGGCATCGCCAAGCACGGCGCCAAGATGGTCACGGCCGTCGCGTGCACCCGGGTGCCGAAGCTGACCGTGGTCGTCGGCGGTTCCTACGGCGCCGGCAACTACTCCATGTGCGGGCGGGCCTATTCGCCCCGCTTCCTGTGGATGTGGCCCAACGCCAAGATCTCCGTCATGGGCGGCGAGCAGGCCGCGTCCGTGCTGGCCACCGTCAAGCGGGACCAGATCGAGGGGCGCGGCGAGGAGTGGCCCGCCGAGGACGAGGAGGCCTTCAAGGATCCGGTCCGCGCGCAGTACGAGCAGCAGGGCAACGCCTACTACGCCACCGCCCGTCTCTGGGACGACGGTGTCATCGACCCGACGGAGACGCGGCAGGTGCTGGGTCTCGCCCTGACCGCGTGTGCCAACGCCCCGCTGGCCGAGCCCAGTTTCGGCGTCTTCCGGATGTGATGTGAGGACTTCCATGTTCAGCACTGTTCTGGTCGCCAACCGTGGCGAGATCGCGGTCCGGGTCATCCGGACCCTGCGCGAGCTCGGCGTGCGGTCGGTCGCCGTGTTCAGCGACGCCGATGCGGACGCCCGCCATGTGCGGGAGGCCGACACGGCGGTGCGGATCGGCCCCGCACCCGCGGCCGAGAGCTATCTGTCGGTGGAGCGGCTGCTGGACGCCGCCCGCCGCACGGGCGCCGAGGCCGTCCACCCGGGCTACGGCTTCCTCGCGGAGAACGCCGGCTTCGCCCGGGCCTGCGCCGAGGCCGGGCTCGTCTTCATCGGTCCGCCCGCCTCGGCAATCTCGCTGATGGGTGACAAGATCCGCGCCAAGGAGACCGTCGCGGCCGCCGGCGTCCCCGTGGTTCCCGGGTCGTCGGGCAGCGGACTCACCGACGGTCAACTGGCCGACGCGGCCCGGGAGATCGGCATGCCGGTCCTGCTGAAGCCGTCGGCGGGCGGCGGCGGCAAGGGCATGCGCCTGGTGCGCGACGCGTCGCTGCTGGCGGACGAGATCGCGGCCGCCAGGCGTGAGGCGCGCGCCTCCTTCGGCGACGACACGCTGCTGGTGGAGCGGTGGATCGACCGGCCGCGCCACATCGAGATCCAGGTCCTCGCCGACGGTCACGGCACCGTGGTCCACCTCGGCGAACGCGAGTGCTCGCTGCAGCGCCGCCACCAGAAGATCATCGAGGAGGCGCCCTCGGTCCTGCTGGACGAGAAGACCCGGGCGGCGATGGGCGAGGCGGCCGTCCAGGCGGCCCGCTCCTGCGGCTACGTCGGCGCGGGGACGGTGGAGTTCATCGTCCCGGGCAACGACCCGGCCTCGTACTACTTCATGGAGATGAACACCCGCCTCCAGGTCGAGCACCCCGTCACCGAGCTGATCACGGGGCTGGACCTGGTGGAGTGGCAGCTGCGGGTGGCCGCGGGCGAGCGCCTCCCGTACGCCCAGGACGACATCACCCTCACCGGGCACGCCGTCGAGGCCAGGGTCTGCGCGGAGGACCCGGCGCGCGGCTTCCTGCCGTCCGGCGGCACCGTGCTGGCGCTGCACGAACCGCAGGGCGGCGGGACGCGGACCGACTCGGGGCTCAGCGAGGGCGTCCCGGTCGGCAGCACGTACGACCCGATGCTCTCCAAGGTCATCGCCTACGGCCCCGACCGGGCCACCGCCCTGCGCAGGCTGCGCGCGGCGCTGGCGGACACGGTGGTGCTCGGCGTCCCGACGAACGCCGGCTTCCTGCGGCGCCTGCTGGCCCATCCGGCGGTCGCCGCGGGCGAGCTGGACACGGGGCTCGTCGAGCGTGAGGCGGACGGCCTGGTGCCGGACGGGGTGCCGGAGGAGGTGTACGCGGTGGCGGCCCTGCTGCGCCAGGCTCCGGCGCCTTCGGCGGGCTGGGTCGACCCCTTCTCCGTACCCAGTGGCTGGCGGCTGGGCGGCACTCCTGCCGAGACCTTCCACCACTTCCGGGTCCCGGGCCACGAGCCGGTGCGGGTGGGGCTTCGCCCGCTCCCCGGGGGCGAAGCCCGCCTGACGTTCGGCCACGCGGACGACCGCGCGGGCACGCCGGACACCTGCGGTCCCGTTCCCCCGCCGGTCCCCTCGGCGGACGCCCGGCTCGTCGAGCGGTCCGGGCACCGGGTCGTCGTCGAGTCCGACGGGCTGACGCACGTGTTCAGCTGTGTGTCCGCCCCGGACGGGATCTGGCTCGGGCGGGACGGGGACACCTGGCACGTCCAGGACCACGACCCGGTGGAGGCGTCCCTGGGCGGCGCGGCCCGCTCCGGCGCGGACACCCTGGCCGCACCCATGCCCGGGACCGTCACGGTGGTGAAGGTGGCCGTCGGCGACGAGGTCGCCGCCGGACAGAGCCTGCTGGTCGTGGAGGCGATGAAGATGGAGCACGTCATCTCCGCGCCGCACGCCGGGACCGTCACCGAGCTGGACGTCGTCGCGGGCGCCACCGTCGCCATGGACCAGATCCTGGCCGTGGTGGCCCCGAAGGAGGAGTCGTGACCGGCACCGGACTGCCCATGACGGTGCCGGCCCCCGGGCTGCCGGCCCGGATCCGCATCCACGAGGTCGGCGCGCGCGACGGCCTGCAGAACGAGAAGTCCGTCGTACCGACCGAGGTGAAGGCGGAGTTCGTCCACAGGCTCGCGGCGGCCGGGCTCTCCACGATCGAGGCGACGAGCTTCGTCCACCCGAAGTGGGTGCCCCAGCTCGCCGACGCCGAGCAGCTGTTCCCGATGCTCGGCGACGTGGACGCGGCACTTCCCGTCCTCGTGCCGAACGAGCGCGGGCTGGACCGCGCGCTCGCGCTCGGCGCGCGCCGGGTCGCCGTGTTCGGTTCGGCGACGGAGACGTTCGCCGCCCGCAACCTCAACCGCACGGTGGACGAGTCGCTCGCCATGTTCGAGCCCGTCGTCGCCCGGGCGCGGGAGGCCGGAGGGCATGTGCGGGGCTATCTGTCCATGTGCTTCGGCGACCCGTGGGAGGGCGCCGTGCCCGTCCCCCAGGTCGTCAGGGTCGCGAAGGCACTCATGGACCTCGGCTGCGACGAGCTGTCCCTCGGCGACACGATCGGTGTCGCCACCCCGGGCCATGTGGTGGCGCTGCTGGCCGCGTTGAACGAGGCGGGGGTGTCCACCGACACGATCGGGGTGCACTTCCACGACACCTACGGCCAGGCGCTGTCCAACACCCTGGCCGCGCTCCAGCACGGGGTGACCACGGTCGACGCCTCGGCGGGCGGCCTGGGCGGCTGCCCCTACGCGAAGAGCGCCACCGGAAATCTCGCCACCGAGGACCTCGTGTGGATGCTCGACGGCCTCGGTGTGGACACCGGGGTCGATCTCGGCGCACTCACCGCCACAAGCGTGTGGATGGCCGAACAGCTGGGCCGCCCGAGCCCGTCCCGTACCGTCCGCGCGCTGTCCCACAAGGAGTGAAGCCCCCATGTCCCTTGACCACCGGCTGACCGCCGAGCACGAGGAACTCCGCCGTACCGTCGAGGATTTCGCACACGATGTGATCGCCCCGAAGATCGGCGACTTCTACGAGCGCCACGAGTTCCCCTACGAGATCGTGCGCGAGATGGGCCGCATGGGCCTCTTCGGCCTGCCGTTCCCGGAGGAGTACGGCGGCATGGGCGGCGACTACCTCGCCCTCGGGATCGCCCTGGAGGAGCTGGCCCGCGTCGACTCCTCCGTGGCGATCACACTGGAGGCGGGTGTGTCGCTCGGCGCCATGCCCGTCTACCGCTTCGGCACCGAGGAGCAGAAGCAGCGCTGGCTGCCGAGGCTCTGCTCGGGCGAGGCGCTCGGCGCGTTCGGGCTGACGGAGCCGGACGGCGGCTCGGACGCGGGCGGCACACGCACGACCGCCGTGCTGGACGAGGCGGCCGGCGAGTGGGTCATCAACGGTTCCAAGTGCTTCATCACCAACTCCGGTACGGACATCACCGAACTGGTGACGGTCACGGCGGTCACCGGTCGCAAGGAGAACGGCGCGCCGCTCATCTCCTCGATCATCGTGCCGTCGGGCACCCCGGGCTTCACGGTCGCCGCCCCGTACTCCAAGGTCGGATGGAACGCCTCGGACACGCGAGAGCTGTCCTTCTCCGACGTGCGCGTCCCGGCGGCGAACCTGCTGGGCGAGGAGGGCCGCGGGTACGCCCAGTTCCTGCGGATCCTGGACGAGGGGCGGATCGCCATCTCGGCGCTGTCGACGGGCCTGGCCCAGGGCTGTGTGGACGAGTCGGTGAAATACGCGAAGGAGCGGCACGCCTTCGGTAAGCCGATCGGCGCCAACCAGGCCATCCAGTTCAAGATCGCCGACATGGAGACGCGGGCGCACATGGCCCGGATCGGCTGGCGGGACGCGGCCTCGCGGCTGCTGGCGGGCGAGCCGTTCAAGAAGGAGGCGGCGATCGCGAAGCTCTACTCCTCGACCGTCGCGGTGGACAACGCCCGCGAGGCGACACAGATCCACGGCGGCTACGGCTTCATGAACGAGTACCCGGTGGCCCGGATGTGGCGCGACTCCAAGATCCTGGAGATCGGCGAGGGCACGAGCGAGGTCCAGCGGATGCTGATCGCCCGGGAACTGGGCATGGACGCCTGAGCGAAGGGCTCCCGCGGCCCCGCCGGCGACCCCGAGCCGCCCTCCCGGACGACGGGAGGGCGGCTTCCCCTTGCCCCGGCCGCGCCCGGTGTGTGAGGTTAGGCTAGCCTTCCTTCGAATCGTCAGCGGGCGCCCTCGGCGCGTACGAAAGCGGACCCCCTCATGCCCAACCTCCGGACCAGTTCACTCTCCCGCCGCGGCCTGCTGGCCGCCGGTGGTGCCGTAGGCCTCGGTGCCGCCCTCGCAGCGTGCGGGGACAGTGACTCGAAGGGCTCCGGCTCGGGTTCGGGCGCCGGCAAGTCCGGCCCCTGGTCCTTCAAGGACGACCGGGGCCAGAACGCCGAGGCGAAGTCGACGCCGAAGAACATAGTCGCCTTCGTCGGCGTCGCCGCCGCGCTCCACGACTACGGCGTCGAGGTGAAGGGCGTCTTCGGCCCGACGAAGACCGCCGACGGCAAGCCCGACGTGCAGGCCGGCGACCTCGACATCAGCAAGGTCGAGGTACTGGGCAACGTCTGGGGCGAGTTCAACGTCGAGAAGTACGCGGGCCTCGCGCCGGACCTCCTGGTCACCGCCATGTGGGAGAAGGACGCCCTCTGGTACGTGCCGGACGAGTCCAAGGACAAGATCCTCGAGCTGGCCCCGAGCGTCGCCCTGTGGGCCGCGCAGACCACGGTGCCGAAGGCGATCCAGCGTCACGAGGACCTCGCCGCGTCCCTCGGCGCCGATGTGAAGGCCGAGAGGGTCACCGACGCGAAGGCGGCCTTCGAGAAGGCGGCCGCCCGGCTGCGCGCCGCCGCGAAGTCCCAGCCGAACATCAAGGTGCTGGTCGGCTCGGCCAGTCAGGACCTCTTCTACGTCTCGCTCGCCAAGATGTCCGCCGACACCCTGTACTTCCAGGAGCTCGGCGTGAAGTTCGTCGAGCCGAAGGTCAACAAGGCCGGCTTCTTCGAGGAGCTGAGCTGGGAGAACGTCGACAAGTACGACGCGGACATCATCATGATGGACAACCGCTCCTCGGCCCTCCAGCCCGACGCCCTGGCCACCAGGCCGACCTGGGCCCGACTGCCCGCCGTGAAGGCCGGGCAGGTCATCCCGCGCACGACGGAGCCCATCTACTCGTACGCCAAGTGCGCCCCGATCCTCGACGCCCTCGCCGAGGCGATCGAGAAGGCCAAGAAGGCCGGCTGACCCGCCACGGCGGCCTGACACACGGCAGCTGACGCACGGCACGTGACGCACGCAGGCCCGGCCCGGATCCACTTCGGGCCGGGCCTGCGTGCGTCGGAGCCCGGCCCGTGCGCGGGGCGGGGCGGGGCGGGTCAGCCGGAGGCGGGACGTGGCGCCAGTCGGGCGGCGCGGGTTTCCAGGTAGCGGCGCTCGGTCAGGCTGGTGGTGCCGCGGGCGGCGCGGTGGTAGTACTCCCGGGCTGCCGGATGGTCGCCGGCCATCTCCAGCAGGTGTGCGCGGACCGCGTGCAGCCGGTGGTGGTCGGTGATCCGGTCGTCTGCGGCCAGCTCGTCCAGGAGGGCCAGGCCGGCCTGCGGTCCGTCGATCATGGTGACCGCCACCGCCCGGTTCAGGCTGGCCATCGGGTTCGGCGAGAGCCGCTCCAGGATCTTGTACAGCGTGTTGATCTGACGCCAGTCGGTCTCGCCGGTGCTGGGCGCCTCGTCGTGCAGCGCGGCGATGGCTGCCTGCAACTGGTAGGGGCCGAGTGTCGAGCGGGTCATCGCGGCAGTGACCATCGCGACGCCCTCGGCGATGCGACCGCGGTCCCAGCGCGAGCGGTCCTGCTCGTCGAGCGGGATCAGCTCGCCGTGCGGGCCGGTGCGGGCGGCCCGGCGGGCGTCGGTGAGCAGCATCAGGGCCAGCAGGCCGGCCACCGCGCCGTCATCCGGCAGCAGCCGGTGCAGCAGGCGGGTCAGCCGGATCGCCTCGGCGGCCAGGTCGTCGCGCCGGAGCCGGTCTCCGGAGCTGGCGGTGTAGCCCTCGTTGAAGATCACGTACAGCACGTGCAGCACTGCCCGCAGTCGCTCCACCCGATCCTGCCCGACCGGCATGGTGAACTCGCTGCCGACGGCCCTGATCCGCTGCTTGGCCCGGCTGATCCGGGCCGCCATGGTCGGTTCCGGCACGAAGTAGGCGCGTGCGATCTCCGCAGTGGTCAGGCCGCCGACCGCGCGCAGCGTCAGCGCGATCTGCGAGGCCGGGCTCAGCGCCGGGTGGCAGCACAGGAACAGCAGGGTGAGCGTGTCGTCCCGGTTGGCCGGGGTGTCCTCGCCGGGTCCGGGCGACGTAGGATCCGGCTCCCGGGCGGCCACCTCGTCCTCGCGTCGGCGCCGGGCCTGTTCGCTGCGAATCTGGTCGACCAGGCGGCGACCGGCGACCGTGGTCAGCCAGCCGCGCGGGTTGTCCGGGACGCCCTCGGCCGGCCAGCGCGTCGCCGCGGCGAGCAGCGCCTCCTGCACGGCGTCCTCGCTCAGCTCGAACTGCCCGTACCGGCGCACCAGCGCGCCCAGGGCCTGCGGCGCCAGCGCGCGCAGCAGGCCCTCGATGGTGGCGCGGTCGGCGCTCACGCAGTCGGGCCTCCGGAGAAGATCACCTGGCGGACCTCGATGCCCAGGCCGTTGAACCGGGCGTCCGGGATCATCGCGGCCAGCTCCAGCGCGCGGTCCCTGCTCGCGACGTCCACCAGGTAGTAGCCGCCCAGGAACTCCTTGGCCTCCAGGTAGGGACCATCGGTGACGACCGGCACACCCTCGCGGACGCGAACCACGGAGCTCTGGGACGGGTCGGCCAGCGCCTCGGTGCTGATCATCTCGCCGGACTCGCCAAGCGTCTTCATGAACTCGCCGTGGCCTTCCATGATCTCCTGGCGCTCGGCCTCAGTCAGCTCCTCCATGATGGCCGGGTTGATGTGCATGATCAGCAGGAACTTCATATCCAACTCCTCACCGTCGTGGCGCCCGGTCGGGCACCGTCATCGGGTGGTCGTCGCGGGCCAACCGCTCTTGACATGCCGGCGGCGGGTTCAGCAGATCAGATGATTCTGCCGGTACGGGTCAAGATCCGTCGATCGGCTCCGACCTCACGGTGACGATCCAAGTCCCGCCACCGTCATCGCCCTTACAGGAGGAACACGTGGCTCAGCTACTGAGAGTCCAGAACTTCAACGTCTCGAGTGACGGAATCGGTGCCGGTAAGGACCAGACCCTCAAGAAGCCATTCGGTCATGTCGAGCCCGAGAGGCTGTTCGCCTGGGCCGGCGCCACTGCGAGTTGGCCCATGCGCACCGACCCCGGGGGCAGCCGGGGTCTCGACGACTACCTCACGCGGGACTACGCCCGCAACATCGGCGCCGAGATCATGGGCCGCAACAAGTTCGGTCCCCAGCGCGGGCCCTGGCACAACCACGAGTGGCGCGGCTGGTGGGGTGACGAGCCCCCGTTCCGCACCCCGGTGTTCGTCATGACCCACCACAAGCGTCCTTCGTTCACGCTCTCCGACACCACGTTCCACTTCGTCGACGGCGACCCTGCCACGGTCCTCGAACAGGCCCGGGAGGCGGCGCAGGGCAAGGACGTCCGACTCGGCGGCGGGGCCACCACCATCCGGCAGTTCCTCGACGCCGACCTCGTCGACACCCTGCACGTGGCGGTCTCGCCGGTGAAGCTCGGGTCCGGAGTACGACTCTGGGAGTCCCCCGATGAACTGCTCGACCGGTTCCACCTGGAGGTCGTTCCCAGCCCGAGCGGGGTGACGCACCACCTGTTCTGGCGAAAGTGACCGGACCTCAAGGCTGGCCCCGGTCGGCTGTTTTGCCCCCCGGGGGCTGCCTTGAGGCGGGCCGCAGAGCGATGGTTACTCAGCCTCGGCCTTGTTGGCCGCCCGCTGGATCTGCTCACGCAGCGCGGGGTCGGACAAGTAGCGAACGAGCACCTGCATGAGGTCGGGCCAGTGGCCGCGCAGAAGGTCCCAGCCGATCGCTGTGCGGGCGTCGGTGGAGAACAACTGGTCGATGTGCCGGTATCGCACCGCGGGGTCTGGGCGGTGGAACGTCAGGTCCTGGAAGTTCCGGATCCTGGGCAGAAGATCGATCCCCAACACATGCGCTAGCCCGAAAACAGGGAACGACTGGGCGATGCCGCCATAGCCGCCGTAGCGGATCGACGTCTCGGCGAGGGGATTATCGACCGCGGCGTCCATCATGGTGCCGTCCACCGCTGCCACCGATCCGTTGCCCCACGCCTGCACCAGGTCCAGGTCGAGGTGGGCGTCGACGACGTCAGCGCCGGCTCGGGCCAGGTTCTTGGCGGTGCAGTGGCGTTTCGCGATCGCGGCCAGCTCGTGCGCGGAGACCGCGCGTATCTCCTCCGCACCCCCTGCGGTACCGGCCGGAGCGCGGCAGGCTCTACCCGTTCCCCATCAGGGAGAACCGGGAGAACTTCCCCCCGCCGCGCGCCGAGCACGACGACTACTGCCGGTGGGCGGCCGCACGACTGAGCAGTATCCCGTTCAACCAAACCGTTCAGTCGGTTACCCGTGACGAGGGCGGCGGAGTCCACACCGTCCGCACGGCCGACAGCACTTACCGCCCGGGCCTCCCCCTGGACGCGCCGGACTTCTTCGTCGAACCGCGTTCCACGCCCGGCCTGTCGGCGGAGATCCCCTCCACACTGGCCGGAACCGCGTACAGGCCGACCAAGGAACCGACCACGTCCGCACAGCCCTCCATGGCCGGTTTCCAGGTCATCGAGACGGGCATGACCGAAGGGCACCCCTGTTTTGTCGCCAACAACGGGCGGCCCGGTTTCGGGGTGGACGAATATCGTGCGTATGCCCCCGAGGCGGCGGCCGGAATCACACTCGCCCGACCGGCCGCGCGGCGTGATCACGCCACGTTCGCCGCGGGCGCCGGCCTCGGCCGCCCGGGGCTGATCGCCGACGAGCCGGGTGAGGAGTCCCCCGGCCGGTTCGCCGCCCGGATGCACGGCCTCGGGCTCGACCTCGACGACCGCCCAGGCACGGGACCGGGGCCTCCCGATCGAGACGTAAGCGACATTTCCGCCAAACGAGTCGCACTGTGCGAGATTCCTGCCCGATATCGGGCAGATTTCTTGCGTAGCGAGCCCGATCCACGCAATATCGACGAGTGCTCGAACGCCGCCCCACGCATGACGACCTCATCGACCACCTCGTACGCTCCACCGCGCTGCAACGCGGTGAGGCGGCCAGGGTGATCCTCGACGTGCTGGCGTACTTCGACGAGACGGCCGAGGCCTTCGTCCGGCGCCGCCACCGGGAGCTGCAGTCGGGCGGCCTGGTCAACACGGAGATCTTCGAGCGGATCGCGGCCGAGCTGCCGCACCGCGCGGTGGCACCGCAGGAGCTCTCGCTCCGGCAGCTGCGCCGCATCGTCTACGGCTGAGCGGGACGCGCGGTCGGGCACGGACTTTTGTACGTCGACGGAGGGCAGAGAATCCATGTGCGGGATCGTCGGTTACATCGGCAAGCGTGACGTGGCTCCGCTGCTGCTGGAAGGCCTGCAGCGGCTGGAGTACCGGGGCTACGACTCCGCGGGCATCGTCATCACGGGCAAGGCGGCCGCGGGCAAGGCCGGCACGCTGAAGACGGTCAAGGCCAAGGGTCGGGTCCGCGAACTGGAGGCCCGCGTCCCCAAGCGGTTCGCGGGCACCACGGGCATCGCCCACACCCGCTGGGCCACCCACGGCGCCCCGAGCGACGAGAACGCGCACCCGCACCTGGACGCGGAGAACAAGGTCGCCGTCGTCCACAACGGCATCATCGACAACGCCTCCGAGCTCCGCGCGAAGCTCGTCGCCGACGGGATCGTCTTCCTGTCCGAGACCGACACCGAGGTGCTGGTCCACCTCATCTCCCGCTCGCAGGCGCTCACCCTGGAGGAGAAGGTCCGCGAGGCGCTGAGGTCCGTCGAGGGCACGTACGGCATCGCCGTCCTGCACGCCGACTTCAACGACCGCATCGTCGTCGCCCGCAACGGCTCGCCGGTCGTGCTCGGCATCGGCGAGAAGGAGATGTTCGTCGCCTCCGACGTCGCGGCCCTGGTCGCGCACACCCGCCAGATCGTCACCCTCGACGACGGCGAGATGGCCACCCTCAAGGCCGACGACTTCCGCACGTACACCACCGAGGGCTCGACCACGACGGCCACGCCGACCACGGTGGAGTGGGAGGCCGAGTCGTACGACATGGGCGGCCACGACACGTACATGCACAAGGAGATCTCCGAGCAGGCCGACGCCGTGGACCGCGTGCTGCGCGGACGCATCGACGACCGCTTCTCCACGGTGCACCTTGGCGGGCTGAACCTGGACGCCCGCGAGGCCCGCGGTGTCCGCCGGATCAAGATCCTGGGCTGCGGCACCTCCTACCACGCGGGTCTGATCGGCGCCGGCCTCATCGAGGAGCTGGCCCGCATCCCGGCGGACGCCGAGCCCGCGTCGGAGTTCCGCTACCGCAACCCCGTGGTGGACCCCGACACCCTGTACGTCGCGGTATCCCAGTCCGGCGAGACCTACGACGTCCTGGCCGCCGTGCAGGAGCTCAAGCGCAAGGGCGCGCGCGTGCTGGGCGTGGTGAACGTCGTCGGCTCGGCGATCGCCCGCGAGGCGGACGGCGGCATGTACGTCCACGCCGGCCCCGAGGTCTGCGTGGTCTCCACGAAGTGCTTCACCAACACCGTCGTCGCCTTCGCCCTGCTCGCCCTGCACCTGGGCCGCATCCGCGACCTGTCGGTGTCCGACGGCAAGCGGATCATCGAGGGCCTGCGGAAGCTGCCCGAGCAGATCGGCCAGATCCTGGAGGCCGAGGACGACATCAAGAAGCTGGCCGAGGAGTACGCGGGCGCGCAGTCGATGATGTTCATCGGCCGCGTCCGGGGCTACCCCGTGGCCCTGGAGGCCTCCCTGAAGCTCAAGGAGATCTCCTACATCCACGCCGAGGCCTACCCGGCCTCGGAGCTGAAGCACGGCCCGCTCGCGCTCATCGAGCCGGCGCTCCCCACCGTGGCGATCGTCCCGGACGACGACCTGCTGGAGAAGAACCGCGCGGCACTGGAGGAGATCAAGGCCCGCAGCGGGCGCATCCTCGCCGTCGCCCACCGCGAGCAGGAGAAGGCCGACCACACGATCGTCGTCCCGAAGAACGAGAACGAGCTCGACCCCATCCTGATGGGCATCCCGCTGCAGCTCCTCGCCTACCACACGGCTCTGGCCATGGGCCGTGACATCGACAAGCCGCGCAACCTGGCGAAGTCGGTCACCGTCGAGTAGCGGAAACAGCCGGCCGCCCGCCGCGGAGAACACCGCACACTGCGGGAAGCATCGAGGAAAGGCTCCTGACGCGACGTCAGGAGCCTTTCCTCACACCATGCATGACGACTGGTAAGCACGCGGGCGACTCAGGGGATGACGATGACCGGGCGCTGGGCACGGCGCGCGAGACGGCCCGCCACGGATCCGAAGATCCGGCCCACGATGCCGTGGGTCGAACCGACGACGATCGCGTCGGCCGAGTACTCCCGGCCGACCTCCTCGAGTTCGTGGCAGATGTCCCCGCCCCGCTCGACGAGGACCCAGGGCACCTCGGCGAGGTAGTCGGCGCAGGCCAGCTCCAGCCCGAGGACCTCGGTGCGGTGGTCGGGCACGTCCACGAACACGGGCGGCTCGCAACCCGCCCACACCGTGGTGGGAAGCCTGTTCGCGACGTGGACGATGATCAGGCCCGAGCTGTGCCGGTGCGCCATGCCGATGGCGTAGGCGAGGGCGCGCTCGCTGGACATGGAGCCGTCGAAACCGACCACGACGCCATGCCGGAAGGCGGGATCGCAGGAAGGGCGCGACTCTCCGACCGTCTGGGGCTCCGACCCTGGGTCGGCTACCTGCTTGCGGTCTGCGGGTTCAGGGATTTCGTGACCGGCCATCGGTGTCTCGGCGAAGAGAGTCCTCGTGAGGAGAGAGCGGTTCGGAGGTGGGGCTGCGAGCGGTGAAGCTGTGTCCGGGAAACATCTTCCCAAGCCCCTACCCCCAAGGGTACGGCGCCACTCCTCCGCTGCCCAGTCCTCGCGAAGCCCGCGTGCGGCAATGGAGGGAGCATGCCGGACACGGCCCCGGTATGGCAATGCCGGTTGTGTTCTACATGCAGCTCGCGACAGCCACTGACACCTTTCGGCCCGGCTTCGGGCCGGCTCCGGCACCGACACGTGCAAGGCGGCCGAATGCGCCACCCGGTCCCGCCCGTCCGGGCCGTCACACCCAGCCATCGCGTCGCTGCGCTTCGTTCACCCCGGGTGTCAGGACGGCTCACAGAGGCACCTGAGGCGCACAGAGGCTCATGAGAACAAGGGGCGTGCGCCGGTCGCATGACTGGAATGTGCGCACGCGACCGTCAGTTTTCGGCCAACTTCACCAGAACCCCATTTCCTTGGTGTCATGGCCGCCCAACCCACGTGCCAGCAGGCAGGAATAGACCGCGCGGTACGCTTTGACCCTATGGGGACGGGCCATGATCGCGAGGCGCACTTCCCAGGGGGCTCCGTGGGTGAAACGCTTCGTGATCGAACGCTTCGCGCCAAGTTGCCTTGTCGACATAGTGCCGGTGGGGGAACGTGTCACGTCGGCACCACGGGACGCAGTAGATTCGATCTTGAGTCGGAGGCTGGGGACGCGTGCAAGACCGAGGGGAAACGTGCAGGAGCGACAGGCCCGTAGGGACCAGGAAGACGCGAACACCGAGGGGGGCTTAGCGTCATGAGCCAGGACTCCGCCACCGCGACGGAGGTGGCACGGAAGCTTTCCGGGCGGCGACGCCGGGAAGTGGTAGCCGTACTGCTGTTCAGCGGCGGCCCGATCTTCGAGAGCTCCATTCCGCTCTCAGTCTTCGGAATCGACCGGCAGGACGCGGGAGTTCCGCGCTACCGCCTGCTGGTCTGCGGAGGCGAGGAGGGACCGCTGCGCACCACTGGCGGCCTCGAACTCAGCACGCCGTACGGCCTGGAGGCGATCAGCAGGGCCGGCACCGTCGTGGTGCCCGCCTGGCGGTCCATCACCTCCCCGCCGCCCGCCGAGGCCCTGGACGCGCTGCGCCGCGCCCACGAGGAGGGTGCCCGCATCGTCGGACTGTGCACGGGGGCCTTCGTCCTCGCCGCGGCCGGCCTGCTGGACGGCCGGCCGGCCACCACGCACTGGATGTACGCACCGACGCTGGCCAAGCGCTACCCGTCGGTGCACGTCGATCCGCGTGAGCTGTTCGTCGACGACGGCGACGTGCTCACCTCGGCCGGGACCGCGGCCGGTATCGATCTGTGCCTCCACATAGTCCGTACCGACCACGGCACCGAGGCCGCCGGGGCGCTGGCGCGCCGGCTCGTCGTACCGCCGCGGCGCAGTGGCGGCCAGGAGCGCTACCTGGACAGGTCTTTACCCGAAGAGATCGGCTCCGACCCGCTCGCCGAGGTCGTGGCCTGGGCACTGGAGCACCTCCACGAGCAGTTCGACGTGGAGACGCTCGCCGCGCGCGCCTACATGAGCAGGCGGACCTTCGACCGCAGGTTCCGTTCGCTCACGGGCAGCGCACCGCTCCAGTGGCTCATCACCCAGCGCGTACTGCAGGCGCAGCGGCTCCTGGAGACCTCCGACTACTCGGTCGACGAGGTCGCCGGGCGCTGCGGCTTCCGCTCACCCGTCGCGCTGCGCGGGCACTTCCGCCGCCAGCTGGGCTCCTCCCCCGCCGCGTACAGGGCCGCCTACCGGGCCCGCCGTCCGCAGGGCGGGGTGCTGGAGAGCGTCAGTACGGCGCTCGACACGTCCGTGCCCGTCCAGGGCACGGCGTCGAGCCGTCGAGCCGCCGCCGCGGCCTCCCCCGGCCCGTCCCCGGTCACCGCGTCGACGGGTCCGGGGGGCGCCGGGGAGCGCTTCGGGCCGGGTCCCGAGGCGTACGTCCAGGGCCGCCCGGCCCTGCCGGGGCAGCGCAGCGCCCCGTAGGGTGGGTTCATGAACGATCGCATGGTGTGGATCGACTGCGAGATGACCGGGCTCTCGCTGACGGACGACGCACTCATCGAGGTGGCCGCGCTGGTCACCGACTCGGAACTGAACGTGCTCGGCGACGGGGTGGACATCGTGATCCGCCCGCCGGACGCGGCCCTGGAGACCATGCCCGAGGTGGTGCGGCAGATGCACACCACCTCGGGACTCCTCGACGAGCTGGCCGGGGGCACGACCCTGGCCGACGCCGAGGAACGGGTCCTGGCCTACATCAGCGAGCACGTGAAGGAGCCCGGCAAGGCTCCGCTGTGCGGGAACTCGGTCGGCACCGACCGCGGCTTCCTCGCGCGGGACATGCCGTCGCTGGAGGGGTATCTCCACTACCGGATCGTCGATGTGTCCTCGGTCAAGGAGCTGGCGCGCCGCTGGTACCCGAGGGCGTACTTCAACAGTCCGGACAAGAACGGGAACCACCGGGCGCTGGCGGACATCCGCGACTCGATCACGGAGCTGCGCTACTACCGGGACGCGGTGTTCGTGCCGCAGCCCGGCCCGGACTCGGCCCGTGCCAAGGAGATCGCGGCACGCCACACCCCGCCGGCCGGACAGCCGTAGGAGACTCGCTGGTCACGGGCCCTCCGGGGCCCGTGCGCCACGCCTGAGGAAGTCGGGCGCGAGCACCCTCCCGGACCCTGTACACTTTTTCTCGGCCGGTCAGGAAATGGACCGGGCGACATGGTGGGTATAGCTCAGCTGGCAGAGCACCTGGTTGTGGTCCAGGATGTCGCGGGTTCAAGTCCCGTTACTCACCCTGAAGGGGAAGCCCCTGATCTGCGGAAACGTAGATCAGGGGCTTCTTCGTGTTCCGGGCCGGCCGACCCACGGTCGCAGAAGGATCGCTGCCGTGCGGGCATCGGTAGGCGCCGCTCGGCGATGTCAGGCGTCCTCGAAGGATGCGTGCACGCACTTTCCGCCGGGACGTGGTTCGCTGAAGATCCGGACCCCTAGTTCCTCGGCGATGTGCAGGCCCATGCCCCCTGTGCCGTCGGTCAGGTCCGGGCGGCGCGGGGCTGGTGCGATGCGTGAGCAGTCGGTCACCGCGATCTCCAGGGTGCTCGCAGTAGTGGTCAGGGTGAGGGCGATGGGGCCGGGGGCATGCCGGACCGCGTTTGTGACCAGTTCGGACACGATGAGCAGGGCATCGTCATGCCGACCGGTGTCGAGTGCGGGCCGGGTTCGGTGGAGAAAGGCGACGGTCGCCCGGCGGGCATGCGCGGGAGCTTCCGGAGCGGACGGCAGAGGGATGGTCTGCGTGCCGAGTCGGCTTGGCGTGAGTGTCGGTACGACTGTTGTAGTCATGACAGGTTTCCAATGATGCCGCGACGGCCTTGCGGCGCCTGGCGTGGTACCGGAGGTGGCGCTGGAGGGCGGGTCCCGATCCTGGCGGAATCGTCACCCGGGACGTGAGCGCTTTACACAAGGGATTCGTAGGCACCGGTGGGATTGTTTGGGGTGAACTGACGATCTCGCGCAAAAAGCGGGCCTTCGCCCAGGAGTCGGCAAGACAGCGGCGGTCAGCGGGAGCCGCGTTGCGCGGGCTGTGTGTCAGGCAGGGAGTTCTACCGCTCCGAGGGGGTCGGTGGTGGGTTGTTCGGAGCCCCCTGTGGGTTCGACGGACAGGGCCACGGCGGTGGCATTGTCGACCGGCCCGTCCAACAGGGTCAACTGGCGGCCGGGGCTTCGGCTCAGCAGCCCGGCCGGCACCGGTGTCCCGTCCTCGATGAACCAGGCCTCGTACTCCCTGCCCGCGGGAAGTGGGGGCAGGTCGTGGACGGCGAGCGTGGCTGCGTCCTCGGCGCGGGAGACGGCGACCGTGGCTGTGCCGCCGCCACGCAGCTTCTGGGTTCTGAGCTGGACGTCGGGCGCGGTGACCACGCGTGCCACATCGTCCTGCTGCTTGTGCACCTGCTCGGCCGTGGCTCTGGCGTCCTGGGCTTCCTGATACTGCCACGCGGCGATGCCGAGGCCGGCAAGCACGGCTGCCACGCAGGCCGCCAGCACGAGACGGGGTAGTGGGCCCGGAGCATAGGCTCGGCCGTCCGCTGCCGCCCTGACAGGTACCGGCTGTGCCGCAACGGGTGCCGCCGGCGGCGGCACGGGCGCCTCCCGGGGGCCGGCGGGCGCCTCCTGCGGTGTGGTGGCTACCTTGCGGAGCACCTTCTCACGCAGTGCCGCCGGCGGAGTCACCGCCGCGGCCTGCCCCAGCAGTGCGGCAGTGGCCTGTAGTTCGGCGACCTCCTCGCGGCAGGACTCGCAATCCTCCAGGTGCCGCTCGAAGGCCAGCCGTTCGCCTTCGGGGAGGGCGTGCAGGGCGTAGGCACCGCTCGCGTCGTGCGGGTCCACAGTGTTCACGGCGTCCCTCCCAGGCAGGCACGCAGCCGGATCAGCCCGTCACGCAAGCGGGTCTTCACCGTGCCCAGCGGTACGGCCAGCGACTGTGCTACCTCCTTGTAGCTGAGCCCTCCGTAGTAGGCGAGTGCCACCGTCTCGCGCTGCACATCGGTGAGGGCGTGCACGCAGCGGCGTACCCTCTGCCACTCCAGATGGGTTTCGACCTGCTCGGTCACGTCGTCGAAGGGCGGCCCAGGGGTCAGCACCGCCACCCTGCGCTCGCGGTCCGCTCTGGCTTGAGACGACCGCACCCGGTCCACCGCTCGGCGGTGGGCCAGAGTCATGATCCACGTCATCGCACTGCCCCGGCCGGGGTGGAACCGGCCGGATGTGCGCCACACCTCGAGCAGCACGTCCTGGACCACCTCCTCCGACTGCGCCGGGTCTCTCAGGACCCGGTGGACCAGGCCCATCACCGGTCCGGCGGCCCGGTCGTAGACACCGGTGAAGGCCTCACGGTCCCCGTCAGCCGTCCGCAGCATCAGCTGGTCCAGATCGGGTTCGTCCGTCCGCTGGCCGGCTCCCTCTCCGTGATCGGCGGATCGCACCTGGATACCTCGCTGTCGACACCGGGTACAGAGACCATTCCTCGGCGATACAAGCACCGCGTGGCAGCGGAGGCCATTCACGTGTATCAAAGCGGTGAATTCGCGTTCTGCGACGGTGGGCGCGTGGTGTCGAGCGGATCTTCGCCGTAGAGGTCCTGGACCCAGTTGTCCTGGTACACGGTGTCGAGATAGCGCTCGCCGAGGTCGGGCGCAATGGCCACCGATGTGAGGTCCCGCGTCCCGTGGCGCGCCAGCCAGTCGGTCGCCCCGCTCACCACGGTGCCGGTGGACCCGCCGAAGAGGAAGCCGCTCCTGGCCAGGCGGCGGCAGGCGCGGACCGCGTCCGCCTCCTCGACCCTCACCACCTCGTCCACGTACGACTCGTCCAGGAGCGGTGGACGCATGCTCATGCCCAGCCCCGGGATCATTCGGCGGCCGGGGTCTCCCCCGAACGCCACCGAGCCGATGGTGTCCACCGCGACCATCCGTACCGGACGGTGCCAGGCCCGGAAGAACCGTGCGCAGCCCATCAGCGTCCCAGTCGTCCCGGCCCCCACGAACAGCACGTCCAGCCGCGGGAAAGAACGGGCGATCTCCACAGCCGTCGTTCGGTAGTGCGCCCTCCAGTTGGCCGGATTGGAGTACTGGCTCAGCCACACGTACCGGTCGTCGGAAGCACACAGGCGCCGGACGTGGTCCAGCCGTGCTCCGAGGAAACCGCCGCCGGCCTCCTGGCCGGCCACCAGCTGAACCTCGCCGCCGAGAGCCTCCATCATCAGCCGGGTGCCGAGGTTGCAGCGTGAGTCCGTCACGCATACGAACCGGTAGCCCTTACTGGCCGCGATCATGCTCAGTGCCACGCCGAGGTTCCCTGAGGAGGACTCGACGAGTACGGAATCAGCCGTCAGGCTGCCGTCGCGCTCGGCCGATGCCACCATCGCGGCAGCGGCCTTCAGCTTGATCGAGCCGGCGAAGTTGAAGCCCTCACATTTGAGGAGCAGCGCCTCACCGAAAATTCGTTCGATGTCCACATAAAGGTCTTCTTCGTCGAAGGCCTGGGGAACAGTGATGACCGGCACGGTGAACTCCTCTTCCGAACGTCTTCCAGTGGGCCTGCTGGGCGGGCCGAATCCGGTGCGGGGTGACCGCCCTCACCCGTAGCGGCGCCTTTCGTGGAAGAAGTCGTCGAGGGTGCGCAGTTCGCCGGAGCGGGCGACACGGTCATAGACGAAGCCGCCGACTGCGAGATCGAGCACGCCGAGTCCGAACGGCGAGAAGACCGCAGGCCGGTCCCTCGGCACGGTCACCCGCCCCGCGATCACGTCGTCCAGCGTGCCGTGCACAAAGTCCCGGTTGCCCGTGAGCTGCTCGGTCAGATGAGGGGAGGTGGCCGCCCTGAGGCAGTGCTCGATGTCGTCCACGATGTTGGTGGAGGCCAGCAGGACCCCCGGGGCGAGATCGCGCAGCGAGACGTGCAGCACCACGGGGTTGTGGCCGAACCACGCCGGATCCTCGACATGAGGCGTGCCGGCTACGGTCGCGAAGACCACGAGATCGCTGGTGCGGATCAGATTCTCCGGGCAGTCGTGCACCGTCACGGGGGCGGTGCTGCCGGACTGTTCCACGTACAGCCGGAATCCGGCCGCGCTCTCCGGGGAGACGTCGTACACCCCGATGTCGTCGAACGACCAGCCCGAGCCCTCGAGGAACGTGTGGATGTACCGGGCGATCAGGCCCGTGCCGAAGAAGCCGACACGGGTGGGACGCGGCCGGTCGCGGCTGAGCCGGTCGGCCGCCGAGACGGCGGACGCGGCCGTTCTCGTGGCACTGATGATCGAGGCCTCCAGACAGGCGAACGGGTAGCCCGAGCCCGGGTCGTTGAGGATCAGCACGGCCGAGGCACGGGGGACACCGGACCTCACGTTGTCAGGGAAGCTGGAGATCCACTTCAGGCCGTCCACCGGCGAATCGCCGCCGAGGGAAGCGGGCAGCGCGATCATCCGGGAGGCAGCGCGGTCAGGGAAGCGCAGGAATGAGGAGGGCGGGTTCACCGTCCGGCCCGCACCGTGCAGCCGGTAGGCCGCTTCGACCACCTCCACGATCTCCTTCTCACGCCCTTCGAGGGCGCTTCGGACCTGGCTGCCGGGGATCACCGCGAACGAGGGAACGGTGACGTGCTCGGCCTTGATGGATACGGGCGAACCCGTGCGATTCGTGTTCATCGCTGCACCTTCTCGATCACTGGTGAGCAGGCGGCCATCCCGGTCGGCGAGGCCATGGCTACGACGACCTCGCGAGGTCCCTCGTAGGCCTCCCTGCTGTGCGCGGTACGGATGTTGTCGACGAGGAGCAGGTCACCGGACTTCCACGGCCGGCTCACGGTGTGCTCCTCGTAGACCGAGTTGATGAGCTGGACGACGTCCTCTCCGATGGCCTCGCCTTCGCCGTACCTCGTGTTGAACGGCAGCCCGTCGGGTCCGTACTCGTCGACGAGGTACTCGCGCACCTCGGGTGCCAGCGTCCACTCGTTCAGAAACGCGATCTGGTTGAACCAGCAGCGCCGTCCGTCATCCGGGTGACGCACTACGGCGCTGCGCCGTTGCGCGGTGCGCAGCCCTCCGTCGGGCTGCCAGGAGCAGGCGATGGCGTGGTCGTGGCAATAGCGCTCCACCGCATCACGGTCGTCGGTGCCGAACGCCTCGGCCACCGTGGCTCCGATCTCGCCGTTGTAGCTGCGGGTCAGAAGCCATCCCTCGCGCTCGAACCTCTCGGTCAGCCCGCTGGGCAGGGCGTCGAGGACGCCCGACGCGTCGGCGAGGCAGGTGGCTCCGCCCGTCGTGGGTTCCGAGAGGCAGGCGAAGAGCAGCAGGCCGGGTGAGCCCAGCGTGTAGCTCGATTCATGGTGCATGCACATCGGTTGGTTCGGCGGCCATGGGGAGGATGAGTGGACGCCGGGCGAGTACGTCTGCCTGGGCGCGAAGGTCTCCCGTTCCGTCACGGGTTCGGCGGCGAGCCGCTCGAGGACCGCGGTGACGCCGTCTGCGTCGTGCAGGCCCAGTCCGCGGACCAGGACGGCACCGTGTTCGACGAGTGCGGCGTGGAGCCCGTCCCGGGCTCCGGCCGCCCAGCCTGCCGGATCGCCGGCGGCCTGGACCTCCAGCATCGCGGGCCGGTCCGGTCCCCAGTCCAGTTCGAGCGGAGCGGCCGTCCTTTCCATCGCAGTCATCATGATCTCCTCACGGTTTGTGATCGGTTCACGAGGTGGAACGTGCGTCAACGCAGGCGGCGAGTTCGGTGAGTACGGGGTGAAGGACCAGGTCCTTGAGCGACACCTCTCGGTCCAGGGAGATCGCCACCTTGACCGCCGACAGTGAGGTGCCTCCGCGGTCGAAGAAGTTGTCCTGCCGCCCGATGAGCTTCCGGGGTACGCCGAGCACCTCGGCCCAGACCGCCGCCAGACGCTGCTCGGTGGGTGTGTGGGGCAGGTTGTCGTTCTCGTCCACGACGGTCCTGTCCGACTCCGCTGCCCGTACCGCCAGTTCCCGGCGGTCGATCTTCCCGTTTGCGGTCAGCGGCAGGGCCTTCTGCCAGTGGAAGGCCGACGGAACCATGTAGGCGGGCAGGGTACTGCCGAGATGATCCCGCAGAACCTCGGCGCTGAGAGGACGACCGCCGCTGTAGAAGGCGATCAGCTGCCGTCCTCGCCCGGCCCGTTCGGCGACCACCACTGCGCCGTCCCGCACGCCTGCCGCCTGCAGCAGTGCGTTCTCGATCTCACCGATCTCGATCCGGAATCCGCGGATCTTGACCTGTGAGTCCCGGCGGCCGAGGAATTCCAGCTGCCCGTCGGGGAGCCAGCGTCCGTAGTCCCCTCCCAGGTGGAGACGCTCGCCCGGGCGGAACGGATCCGGCAGGAAGACCGCCCGCGTCCGCTCCGGATCGTTGATGTACCCACGGCCGACGCAGATTCCGGAGAGAGCGATGGCACCCGGGGCGCCGAGCGGCACCAGGGAGAGATGCTCGCCGAGGAGGTAGACGCGTACGTTTTTGACCGGGCGGCCGAGTGGCACACCGTCGGTGTCCGGCACCCTGTCCATGATCGCGTGGTTGGTGTCGTCGGACGTCTCGGTCAGGCCGTAGGCGTTGACCAGCCTGACACCCGGCATGGCGGTGAACCAGCGCTGGACGAGGCCCTTCTTCAGTGCTTCGCCGGTGACCGACACGCATCGCAGGTCCGGCAGTTCGCGCGGGTGCCGTTCCAGGAAGGCCAGAACCGCGTCGAGGTAGGACGGGACCACCTGAAGGACACCGGCCCTGCCGTCGGCCAGTGTGTCGACGAGCTTGCGGACGTCCAGAATCGCCTCCTGCTCGACCAGCAGGGTGCGTCCGCCGACCAGCAGTGCGGACAGGAGCTGCCACACGGAGATGTCGAAGCACTGGGGTGCGGTCTGGGCGACCACATCGCCCTCCCCGATCCCCAGATCCTCGGCCTTCGCGAAGAGGTGGTTGAGCATTCCGGCGTGCTCCACCATCGCGCCTTTGGGTTCGCCGGTGGAGCCTGAGGTGAAGATGACGTACGCGAGATCGTCCGGGGCGACCGGCACGCAGGGATCGGACGTCTCGTCGCTCTCCTCGCAGCGCGTGCCGATGAACCATGTCCGCACCCATGGCAAGGAGTCAACGGCACGGTCGAGCGAGGTGGTGCTGCCGGGTTCGGTGAGCACCAGCCCGCAGTCGGCCCGGCTGAGCATCGTGGCGACGCGGTCGGCCGGGAAGTGGGGTTCGACGGGCAGGTATACGCCGCCCGCCTTGAGGATCGCGAGGACTGCGGTCAACCAGTCCAGATTTCGTTCCGTCACCACGGCGACGACGTCCTGCCGGCCGAGCCCGGCGCCCAGCAGGGCGTGTGCCAGCCGGTTGGCCCGGTCGTTGAGGTGCTGGTAGGTCCACTGCCGTTCGCCCTCGACCGCGGCGACCGCGTTCGGGCCTGCGTGCGCCCGCTGTTCGAACAGCGCGTGGAAGCGCAGGTCGGGGACTTCGCGGTGCGGCCCCGCGAGCCCGTCGATCTGGTGGCGGAGTTCCTCCTGGGACAACAGGCTCTGTCGCCCGTGCGGCATATCCGGATCAGCCGCGATCAGCCTGAGCGCGGCGAGGTGGTAGCCGATGATTCTGTTGGCGTACTCCTCGTCGAGAACCTCGGTCCTGTACCGCAGCCGGAGTACGGTCCCGCCGTCGCGACGGGTGACCGCCACCTGGAGCACGGTGTCCTTTGCCGGTTCACTGTCGCCGGCGGGATCGAACACCGTCTCGAGTGCGGTGGGCGGGAGACCCAGCTCCGCGCGGAGCGCGTCGACGGGAAAGTCCTTGTGGGCCAGTAGCCCCGCTTCTGTGCGGTGCGCGTGCTGCAACAGCGTCCGCCACGAGACGGCACCGGTTGTCAGCCGGCACGGCAGGGGACCACAGGCCGTGGCATAGCCCGTGGTGACGGCGGATTCCCCGGTCAACAGGGAGAGCACCTTGGCGTGGGCGGCCAGCATCGGCGAGGTGGCGGAGACCCGCATCGAGGTCGTCAGATCGTCCAGTTCGGCGACCAGCGCTCGAGGGATGACCGCCTCGGCATCGGCGGTGCCGGGCACTGGTGTGCGAGTCCACCGGGCCACCTCGGTGACCCCTCCGGCGGCGAGCACATCGCGCCAGTACTCCGCGCTGGTGCGTATCGGCGTATTCATCGTGTCGCCTCCTCACTGCGAGAAGCTGCCCCGTCGCTCTGAGCGGGATTTCCGCCCCACCGGGCGTTCTCCGGGACCGATTCACCCTTCATGAGGAAGGAGTCCGGCGCGAGCACCGCTCCGTCGCCGATGGTGACGCCGTAGTGCACGAAGGCTCCGACCCCGAGCGTGCAGCCGCTTCCGATGGCGGAACGGTCGGACTTGAACGCGCCGTCCTCCTGCGAGTGACATTGCACGACGCTGCCGGTGTTGAGCGTGGAGTCGTCACCGATGGTGACCATCGTGCGCTCCGTCAGGCTGCAACCGTCGTCGAAGACCCTGCGTCCGATCCGCACCCCCAGCAGTCGCCAGATCAGCCCCTTGAAGGGAGTCCCGTCGAAGGCCTTGAGGTACGTCTCTGACGGCACCTTCCAGTAGCGTTCACGCTGCCAGAAGCGGCTGTCGTAGATCGAGCAGAACAGCGGGCCCGGAGCGTGGGAGGCCGTGGCCACACGTTCCACGAGGACGAAGTACACGGCACTGACGAGCACGACGAAGACGTTGCCCAGCGCTACGGAGACGGCGCCGATGGAGGTGTAGAGCTCGGCGGATCCCGACACGACGAGCGTGAGCACGAACGCGTAGATCCACCGGACAAGCAGATACAGACCCATGGAGCCGGCATTGTGCCTGTTCTTCGTGGCCAGGCGGACGCGCAGATGCTCGCCGCTCTTCATGGGGTCGAAGCTGCTGTCCCGCTGGACGGACCGGGGTATCTCGAAGCTGGGCGAGCCCAGGAGGCCGACTCCCTCCCGGATCCGTCCGTCGACCGGGACCATGACCTTGGTCGCCAGCAGGCAGTTGGCCCCGGTTCGGCCGCGGGCGGGGTAGGCGATCCTGTTGCCCAGAAAGTTCTGCGGTCCAATGGCTGTACGGGAGACGCGGAAGGAGGTGCTGGAGAACTCCGCGTTGTTGATCGACAGTCCGTCGGCGACCATCGTCCCCGTCCCGACCGTACTGAGATAGGGCGTCTCGTGCTTGACCTCGGTCCCGAAGTTCGATCCTGTCTGCTCGACCCGGGAGAGGTCGTACCCGAGCAGACGGAGATAGGGGACGATGGCGGAGCTGTCGCCGAACAGCCTTGTCAGGAAAGGCCGGTTGGTCATCAGGGTGATCGCCCGGTGCACTCCGTAGTGGAAGCCGTAGAGCGGATAGACCTTGTCCGGCACGATGGTGCGGCCGAGCAGCCGGGGGACCGTGGCGAGAAGGAGGAAGCCGAGCGGCATGATCACGAAGAGCAGCACGAAGGTGATGGCCAGGGCGTCGCGGTAGAACACCCATGTGGTGAGGATCGAGGGCCCTGGTTCGAGAACCGCGGACAACTGCGGGGCCTCGACGAGCAGGATCCCGATGCCGCCGACGGCAAGCGGGAGATACACGAGCAGTGCGCTGAGCAGCTGCGTCACACAGTGGACCGTCCTGCGCACGGGGCCGCAGGACGCGGGCTCCACCACCGGGTACTCCCCGCCCGCGCGCCGCGCCGGTGAACCGTGCCAGTGTTCACCGGCGGGTATCTCCTGCCCGCTGTGGAGAGCGGACGCATGGGCCAACCGGGCGCCGTCGCCAAGGGACGTCCCGATGTCGAGCACCGAGGCCTCGGCAACGACCACGTCCTTCCCGAGCGTCACCCTGCCGGTCTCGATCAGCCCGTCGCGGGCGCGGTAGCAGGTGAAGAACGAGTCCTTGCGGATGACCGCGAAATCACCGACAGTCAGCAAGTCCGCACAGACGGGCACATGACGGGAGAAGATCGCGACGCCCACCCCGATCCGCGCTCCCAGCGCCCTGAGGTAGAGCGTGTAGAGCGGCGATCCGACGAAGAGCACGAGCGGGTCCGAGCGGACGAGCGTCTTGACGACCCAGAGCCGAAAGTAGGCAAGACTCCAGATACGGATCTGCTGAGGCTTCCAGTGCCCCACAAGGATCCACTTGACGAGTATTGGCGCGACCGACAGTCCCAGAAACACCACAGCACCGAAGACGGCCGACCGGAAGTACGCGTCGAGCACGCTGGACCCGGCTGATATCCACTCGTAGCCCCGGACACCGACGAACGCGACGAGGCATGAGTAGACGAGGAACGCGAGAAACTGCAACAACCCGCACAGAACGTACCTGGGCCTGCCCGAAGCGCTCGTCGGCGCCGGGGACGACGGGGCGAGGACTGGGTGCGCCGGTTCGAGGGGTGCGGTGGCCACATCGGTCGTCAGCGCGAGGGCAAGACTGCGGATGGTGCTGTGTGCGTAGACATCGCGCATCGCGACAGGTGGAAGGACGGCGTGCTTTCTGACTCGCGCGCAGAAGTGAGCCATCACCAGCGAATCAGCGCCCAAGTCCTCGAAGAAGTGACTGTCGGCTGCTACATGATCCCGTCGCAGGACGTCGGCCAGCACTGCGGCGAGTGCCGCTTCGATGCGGGCGACCGGTTCGGGTTCGTAAGGGGCGGAGGCATCCCCGGGCGGGAGCAACGTGTCGACCCGCGTTCCGGTCATGAGCAACTCCTTCGGAAGGCGCGTTCCGCGTCGAATACGACTCCAGGTGAGCCGTACGCGGACGCTCTCTACCAAGCATTCGAGACCGGAGGCGTGAAAGTTTGCCCCTATTTGATACTGATTAGGACGATCTTCGACCATAGGTGGGGAGTCAGTAGCGGACGCGGAGCCGCTCGAACTGGTACAGCCAGGCGAAGACACGCTCGGCCACCCAGCGCACCTCGCCCAGCCCGGAGCCGCGCATGACGCCGTGCCGGGCGATCATCGGCTTGATGCCTTGCTTCCACAGCAGTCGGCGGTACGTGTCGAAGTAGCCCCGATCGGCGCATCCAGCAGTGGAAGGAGCTGGATGAGTCGTGGCGGTTTCCGCCGGGGATCGTGACGGCGAGCGGGTGCCCTGCGGTCGACGATCAGAGGTCGCCTTCTCCCCGTGTTCCATCCCGGAATCGGGTGCTTGGTCTGTGGTGTCGAGTCACGCCAGGAGATGGTGCTCTCGCTGCGACAGGTCAGGGGCTGTTTCCTTACGCCGCCGTGGCGGCTTCCGGGCGGCGCGGCCCGTCAGCGGGGCCCACGGGCGTTGAGCCGGGCGGCCTGGCGCGTCAGGTGGTCGCGCTCGGCGAGGTCCGGCGCCTTGAGCGCGGCCTCGGCGTACAAGCGTGCCGCCGTCACCGGGTCGCCGTCGCGCTCGTGGAGGTACGCCGCCACGGCGGCGTGGCGGGGCAGTGAGGGGTCCAGCGCCGCGAGTGCCGCCAGGCCGGCGCGCGGTCCGTCGGCCTCGCCGACGGCCACCGCGCGGTTGAGGCGGACGACGGGGCTGTCCGTGAGTCCCGCGAGTTCGTCGTACCACTCGACGATCTGCCCCCAGTCGGTCTCCTCGGCGGTGGGGGCGTCCGCGTGGAGGGCTGCGATGGCCGCCTGGGCCTGGAACTCTCCCAGCCGGTCGCGCGCAAGGGCGGCCTGGAGAATCGCGACACCCTCGGCGATCGCTCCGGTGTCCCACCGGCTCCGGTCCTGCTCGGCGAGCGGCACCAGACTGCCGTCGGAGGCGGTCCGGGCGGCGCGCCGGGCGTGGTGAAGCAGCATGAGGGCGAGCAGCCCGGCCGCCTCCGGATGGTCGACCAGCGCCGTGACCTGCCGAGTGAGCCTGATGGCCTCGGCGGCCAGGTCGACGTCACCGGAGTAGCCCTCGTTGAAGACCAGGTAGAGGACGCGCAGCACGGTGGCCACGTCGCCGGGCCGGCCGAACCCTCCCCGGGCCCCCGCCTCGCCGCTGCGCGGCGAGACCCCGTTGCCGGCCAGCGTGCGTTTGGCGCGGCTGATGCGCTGCGCCATGGTCGCCTCGGGCACCAGGTAGGCCCGGGCGATCTGGCGGGTGGTGAGCCCGCCCACGGCGCGCAGGGTGAGCGCGACCGCGGACGACGGCGTCAGCGACGGGTGGGCGCACAGGAAGTAGAGCTGGAGCGTGTCGTCCACGGCCGGTGCGGGCCCGGGTGCCGGTTCCTCGTCGGCGAGGTCCTCGCGCCGACGGCGGGCGGAGTCCGCGCGCGTCGCGTCGAGGAACCGGCGCCAGGCCACGGTGACCAGCCACGCCTTCGGGTCACGTGGCACCTCGGAGGGCCAGCTGCGGACCGCCTCGACCAACGCGTCCTGCACGGCGTCCTCGGCCGCCGCGAAGTCGGCTCCGCGGCGGACGAGGACGGCAAGCACACTCGGTGTGAGGCTGCGGAGCAGGGCCTCGTCCATCGGTACGGTCACTCTGTGATGGTGGGCGGCGCGGTCAGGAACGGGCGCACCTCGAGCCACTCGTGGATCGGCTTACCGCCCGCCCCGGGAGCGGCGGACAGTTCTCCGGCCAGCTCGACGGCCCGCTCGTAGCCGTCGACATCGATCACCATCCAGCCGGCGATGAGGTCCTTGGTCTCGGCGAACGGGCCGTCGGTGACCGGCGGGCGCCCCTCGCCGTCGTAACGGACCCACGCCCCCTCGGGGGCGAGTGCCTGACCGTCGACGAACTCGCCGGTGTTCTCCAGCCGGGCCGCGAAGTCGTGCATGTACCGCATGTGCGCCGAGATCTCCTGGGGCGTCCACCGGTCCATCGGCACGTCGTTGGCCGGGGCCGGTGCGCCGCGGTAGTGCTTCAGCAGCAGGTACTTGGCCATGGTGTCTCTCCTCGCTGGTGCGACCCGTGGTGGCCGCTCTCACTACGGGGACGGAGCCGGTCGGGGATTCTCGACACCGCCCTCCGATCCTCCCCCGAAGATCGCGTGAGCCGCACCACAGGCGGTCTGGTGCCGCATGGGGCCCGCCTTGCCGGGCATCCGACGTGACGGCCCTGCCGTGCCATCCCCCGACGCGGCAGGGCCGCCTGACCGCCGGACACCCCCGGTGACGGCGGTCAGGCGGTCAGCGTTCTCCCGCACCGGTACGACGGGCCGGCACGCGGAGCTCCAGCGGCGCGACCACGCCGGCGTGGAACCGGTCCACCGCGTCGTCGACACTGCGGATGAATCCCGTCTCCGCGCTGCCGCGGCCGTTGCCCATGCCCTTGAACAGGGAGAGGCGGAACCCCACCATCTCGGCACCGTCCCTGGGGAGGAGGTCACCGGGTTCCGGGCGCAGCCGTTCCAGCGTCCCGCGGGGTCCCACGCCCTCCCCCTCGACCAGGGTCTCGATGTGCAGGTCCGCCGGGGCCGTCTCGAGCTGCCGGATCAGCCGCTTCACCTTGCTGAGCGGGTACCCCTGCTCGGACGCGGGGACCTCGATCGAGGTGCGGAGCTTGCCTGTGCGGAGATCTGCCGTCATCGCGAGGATCCCGGGGGTCCCCTCGATACGGAGCTCGGCGTGCAGCCTTCCGTGGGCACAGAGCTGATCGGCCAGATCGGCCCGGCGGGCCCGGGGGTCGGATCCCCGCTTGGCGCGCTGGACGGGAAGCACCTTCTGGCCCAGCTCGCCGCCGAGCCGCAGGCAGACCTGCCGGACCAGTCGCTCCCAGCTCTCGATGACCTCCGTGGCGCGGGGATCGCCCTGGCACAGGGTCTCGTCGTCGATCCCCTTGCGCACGGGCACCCAGGCCGACCCCATGTTCTGGAATCCGTGGCAGCCCGAGTGCTCGTGCTGGAGGTAGTGGAGCAGTTCCTGCAGCAGCCACGCGTGCGCGGCCGTGCCCACCCCCTCGTGGCGGATCAGCATCTGCGCCTGGTGCGCCACTTCGGCCCAGGACAGGTGCCAGAGCGCGACCTTGTGCTTGCGGCGGCCGTCGATCCTGACGTCGACGAGCGGGCTGCCTTCGAGGGCGACGTCGTTGGACAGGGTGATGACGGCCTCGTAGCCGCGCCGGGCGGCGATGTCCATGTAGGCCTGCACCTGGTCCGGCTTGAGGGGGTTGCCGTTCGTCTTCGTCTCGACCAGGGCGGTCCACAGCCTGCCGGCGCGCTCGACGCGGATGACCCCGTCCGGGCGGCGCGGCGAGTCCCCGTGCGGCAGGGACACCTCGGTGAACGTCTCCATGCGTCCGGCGGGCGCCCCGAAGCCCGCGGTGAGGCGCCGGCCGAACTCCGGCACCTGGGCCATGACGGACAGGAGGACCGAGGTGGCCCGCGTCTCCCGCTCGCGGTCGTTCCTGAGCGCGGAGAGCGGAAACAGCCGGGCGGTCCGCCAGGAGTCGTTCTCGGCGAGGGACTTCTTCGCACTCCGGGGAAGCGTGACCTTCTTCCTGGCCGTGCGGGGCCGGGTGCGGGGTTTCGCCTCCTCGGCCTTCTCCACGACGGCTTCGGCGGGCGGCGCGAGGGCGGGCTCCGACGCCCTCTGCGCCGGAATGCCCTCCGGCCCGGTCCCACGGTCCGCGTCCGCCCCGGGACCGGTCCCGGTGGCCTCCGCCCGTTCCTCGGCCTCCGCCTCCGCCTCCGCCTCCGCGTCGTCGTCGATGTCCACACCGAAATCCGTCGCGAGACCGGCCAGACCGGATGCGTACCCCTGCCCGACGGCCCGGAACTTCCATTCACCACCGCGCCGGTAGAGCTCGCCGAAGATGAGGGCGCTCACCTCGCCCGCGTCCTCGACGGAGAACTGCGCCAGACCGTCTCCGGCGCCGTCGGCGAGCGTCAGGTGGAGGTCGTCCAGGTCCCCGAACCCGGCCCCCCGGTAGCGGCTCGCCGCCACGACGATCCGCTCGACCTCCGCCGGCACCGCGTCCAGATCGAAGCCGATGCGGTCCTCGTCGCCGTCCGCGGTCGGGGTCTTCCCGAGCAGCTGCACACTGCCGTCGCCCGCGACCGGGTTGTTGTAGAAACAGAAGTCGGCGTCGCTGCCGACCTTGCCGTTCTCGTCGAGCAGGAGCACCGAGACGTCGGCGTCGCCCTCCCCGGTCGGGCTGCTCCAGCCCAGGCTCATCACCACCGAGCCGGCGTTCTCGCTGAGCGTGGCCAGCCCGACGTTCGCGCCCTTGGTCATCTTCCGCATGCGGCCCCCATGAAAAACGCCGCCGGGCCGCCCCACGGCCCCGGCAGCTCATCGCGTGACGCACGAGACGCACGTCACACACGCTTCGTGTTCGGGGGAACTCTAGCGGTCACTTGCTCCGCTTATGGAGGAGTTGTGAAAGTCTTTGCCCGGTCCAGGATCTGCCGCTCGCCGCCCTCGGGAAGACCCCCGCTCGCCGCCTCTCAGGACGACTCCCGCACCACCAGCTCCGTGGGCAGCACGATCCGCGGGCGCTCCCGGGCGTCGTCGCCCTCCGTGCGGTGCGCGATCTCCTGGAGCAGGACGCGGGCCATCGTGCGGCCCATCTCCTCGATCGGCTGGCGGACGCTCGTCAACGGCGGGTCCATGTGGCGGGCCACCGCGGAATCGTCGAAGCCGATCAGCGCCACGTCGTCCGGGATGCGGCGGCCCGACTCGCGCAGGACCTGACGGGCGCCGGCCGCCATCACGTCCGAGGCGGCGAAGACCGCGTCGACATCGGGCCTGCGTTCGAGCAGTTCGCGCATGGCACGGGCGCCGCCCTCCTCGCTGAAGTCGGCGGGGGCGATCAGCCGCTCGTCGGGGTCGAGGCCCGCGGCGGCGACGGCCTTGCGGTAGCCGTCCAGGCGGCGCTGCGCGCCGTACACGTCGAGCCGTCCGGTGATCGTGGCGATGGAACGGCGGCCTCGCGCGATGAAGTGGTCGACGGCCGCGCGGGCTCCTTCGAAGTTGTCGGAGTCGACGGAGGGCAGCGTCTCCGCCGCGTGTCTGCGGCCGCTGATCACCGAGGGCATGCCGAGCTGTTCGAGAAGATCGGGCAGCGGGTCGTCGGCGTGCACGGAGACCAGGAGCACACCGTCGACGCGGTGCGCGGTGAGGTACTGCGCCAGCCTCCGCCGCTCGCGGTCGTTGCCCGCGAGCGTCAGCAGCAGCTGCATCTCGGTGTCGGCCAGGGCCGCTCCGACGCCACGCACGATGTCGGAGAAGTACGGCTCGGCGAAGAACCGGGTCTCGGACTCGGGCACCACGAGGGCGATGGCGTCCGTCCGGTTGCCCGCGAGGGCGCGTGCCGCGCGGTTGGGGACGTACCCCAGTTCGGCGACGGCGGCCTCGACGGCCTCGCGGGTCTGCGCGCTGACCCGCGGCGAGCCGTTGATGACGCGTGAGGCCGTGCCCCGCCCCACTCCGGCCCTGGCCGCCACCTCTTCGAGCGTGGGCCGCCCGCCACTCCGTACTCGCGCTGCCGCCATGGCTGCCTCCCGTTCGCGGTCAATTTCTCACAGCGCCCTGGCCAATCCAAGTCCCGCTGTCCGATCCCTTGACACTCGTCCGGACCGAGCGGTCCGCCCTGAGCGCCACCACTCTTGGGAGCGCTCCCAAGCTTACGGGTCGGGCGCGGTGGACGCGCGGGACGGGGCACGGAAAAGCGGGACCCGGCGGCGTGCCGGGTCCCGCTCCGTGTGCTGGTCGGACGGTCAGACGGTCCCGCCGGCGGCCGGCAGTCCGTGACGGCGGATCACATCGGAGTACCAGTGCGCGCTGGCCTTGGGGATGCGGCGCTGCGACGCGTAGTCGACGTACACGGCACCGAAGCGCTTCGAATAGCCGTACGCCCACTCGAAGTTGTCCATCAGGGACCACAGGAAGTAGCCGCGGACGTCCGCGCCGTCGGCGATCGCGCGCCGCACGGCGTCGAGGTGCCCGTGCAGATACGCGACGCGCTCCGGGTCCTCCACCGTGCCCTCGGGAGTGACGTGGTCGTCGAAGGCGGCGCCGTTCTCGGTGACCATCAACGGCAGCCCGGGGTGGTCCCGTTGCGTATCCATCAGGAGGTTGTAGAGCCCCTCGGGATCGATCGACCAGTCCATCGCGGTCCGCTCCTTCCCCTCGGCGTGGTGGAAGGCGACGTGCTCGGAACCGGGCCACGGGGAGTGGTCGCTGGCGCCGTGGGCGTCGCTGCGCGCGTAGTCGGCCCCTGCGACGGGGTCGGAGACCAGCGTCGGCGTGTAGTAGTTGATGCCGAGGGCGTCCACCGGACGGGAGATGGTGGCGAGGTCGCCGTCCTTGACCAGCTTCGACCAGTCCACCAGGTGCGAGGTGTCCGCGATCAGGTCCTCGGGGTAGGCCCCGCGGAACATCGGGCCGGTGAAGACGCGGTTGCCGACGGCGTCGATGCGCCGGGCGGCGTCCAGGTCGGCCGGGCTGTCGGTGAGCGGGCGGACCTGGTGGAGGTTGAGCGTGACCGAGGTCTGCGCGGATGCGGGGAGCCGGTCGCGCAGGACCTCGATCGCCCGGCCGTGGGCGAGGTTGAGGTGGTGGGCAGCCCGCAGCGCCGCCGCGGGCTCGGTGCGGCCGGGGGCGTGCACACCCGAGCCGTAGCCGAGGTAGGCCGAGCACCAGGGCTCGTTGAGGGTGGTCCACATGCCGACCCGGTCGCCGAGGGCGCCGGACACGATGGCGGCGTAGTCGGCGAACCTGTCGGCGGTCACGCGCTCGGGCCAGCCGCCGGCGTCCTCGAGCTCCTGGGGCAGGTCCCAGTGGTAGAGCGTGGCGACGGGCATGATGCCGGCGTCGAGCAGCTCGTCGACGAGCTTGCGGTAGAAGTCCAGGCCGCGCTCCACGGCCGGTCCGCGGCCGGTGGGCTGGACCCTGGACCACGAGACGGAGAAGCGGTACGCCTTGAGGCCGAGCTCCTTCATCAGGGCGACGTCGTCGCGGTAGCGGTGGTAGTGGTCGGCGGCGATGTCACCGGTGTCGCCGTTGCGGACCTTGCCGGGGGTGCGGCTGAAGGTGTCCCAGATGGACGGCGTGCGGCCGTCCTCGGCGGCAGCGCCCTCGACCTGGTAGGACGCGGTCGCCGCGCCCCAGATGAATCCCGTGGGGAACTGCGCCTCGGGGGCCTGCTTGGGGGTGGTGTCGGGTCGTACGGCAGTCATACGGGAGCGCTCCCATGGGTGCAGAGGGACTGGGCGTGAAGTGCACGGGCCCGGGTCCCGTACGGCCTGCGGTCAGGTACAGGCCGTACGGGACGGCTTGGCGGCCGGACCGGGGACGGCGGGCCCGGGCCGGGCGGACGCCGGGATCGGACCGGGGCGGAACGGGGGTGGGGTCAGCCCTTGACGGCGCCGGACATGATTCCCCCGACGATCTGCTTGCCGAAGATCACGAAGACGACGAGCAGGGGAAGGGTGCTGATGAGCGCGCCCGCCATGACGATGCTCTGGTCGGGCACGTAGGACGCGCTCAGCTGGCCGAGGGCCACCTGGAGCGTCGGGTTCTGCTGGTTCAGCGCGAGGTAGGGCCAGAAGAAGTCGTTCCAGGCCTGGACGAAGGTGAGCATGCCGAGCACCATCATGGCCGGGCGGGCCACCGGGAGCACGATGCTCCACACGATGCGCAGGTTGTTCGCCCCGTCGACCCGGCCCGCCTCGATGAGCTCGTACGGCAGCGCCTCCAGGAGGTACTGGCGCATGAAGAACACGCCGAACGCGCTCACCAGGGTCGGGAAGATCACCGACTCCAGCTGACCGCCCCAGCCGATGTCCGACATCATCATGAACAGCGGCACGACGCTGAGCTGCGGGGGGATCGTCAGCGTCGCGATGACCGTCGTCATCAGCGCGCCGCGCCCCTTGAAGCGCATCTTGGCGAAGGCGTAGCCGGCCAGGGTGCAGAAGAACAGCGTCGCCAGGGTGATGCTGCCGGACACGATGACCGTGTTGACGATGGCCTTGCCGAGACTGGCCTGTTCCCAGGCCGCTTCGAGGTTGTTGAAGAGGTTGCCGCCGGGCAGCAGCGGCGGTGTGGTGTCGAGGACCTCGTCCTGCGTGCGGGACGCGGCGACGAGGGTCCAGTACAGCGGGAACAGCGAGCCGAGGCCGACGACGGCGAGGGCGATGTAGGCGAAGGGACCCGCGTGGTGCTGGCGGCCGGCGCCCTGCTTGAACCGGTTGCGGCGCGGCGGGTCCTGGCGGCCGTCGGCCTTGGAGACACGGCCGGCGTCCGGCGCGGTGACGGTGTGTGTGGTGGTCATTCGAATCGCTCCCCGTCAGGCCGCGGTCTTGCGCACGAAGCGCCCGATGAGCCAGTTGATCGCGGCAATGAGCAGCAGCAGGACGAGCATGGCCCAGGCGACCGCGGCGGCCGGACCGAGGTGTCCGAGGTTCCAGCCGTAGTTGTAGAGGTAGATGCTGAGGGTCTCGTACTGGTGCTCGGTGCCGCCCTGGGCGCCGATCTGGCCGCCTTCGAGCAGCAGGGGCTCACCGAACAGCTGCATCGATCCGATGGTCGAGATGACGATCGTGAAGAGGATCGTCGGCCGCAGCGAAGGGATCGTCACGTTGCGGAACTGCTGCCAGCGCGAGGCCCCGTCGAGCGACGCCGCCTCGTAGAGGTCGGACGGGACCGCCTGCATCGCGGCCAGGTAGATCAGCGTGTTGTAGCCGGTCCAGCGCCAGATGACGATGACGGCGATGGCGATGTTGGACGACCAGTGGCCGTTGGCCCAGTTCGTCTCGCCGGCGCCGAAGAAGCCGAGGACCCAGTTCAGCAGTCCGCCGTCGGCCCGGAACACCAGGGCGAAGACCAGGGCCGCCGACGCGACCGAGGTGGCGTAGGGCGTCAGGATCACCGTGCGCCAGAAGGTGCTGGCGCGGAGCTTGTAGTTCAGCAGGTGGGCCAGGCCGAGCGCGATCATCAGCTGCGGCACGGTGGATATGACGCCGATGACGAAGGTGTTGGCGACCGCGGTCCAGAACTCCGAGTCCTGGAGGATGTTGCCGAAGTTCTCCCAGCCGACCCATTCCATCTGGTCGAGGCCGGTCATCTCCACGCGGTGGAGGGCGATCCAGCCGGTGTAGACGAGGGGGTAGAGCCCGAAGGCCCCGAAGACGAGGAAGAAGGGCGCGATGTAGGCGTACGGCGACGCCTTGTCGTCGAAGCGCCACAGCCGGCTGCGCCACGCCTGCCGGCGGGCGGTCATGGGCTGCTCGGGGGTGCGACGGCCGGGCCGTGAGCCGTGTGCGCCCCTCGTGGGGGTCGTGGTTGCCACAGGTGGGAGTCCTTCCCTGGGGTGTGCCGACACCTCAGGGGCAAGGCCGGGCCTCCGGTCGGGTCCGGCGGGGTGTCGGAGAAGGTGCGCGGTGCCGGTGGGGAACCGGCACCGGTGCGGGCCGGCCGGGACGCCGATGGGCGTCCAGGCGGCCCGCACCGGCGAGGATCAGCCGATCACCTTGTCGATGGCCTCGGTCGCGGCCTTCCAGGCGTCGTCCGGCTTGGTGCCGCGCTGCTCCATGTTGTTGATCTGCGTGGAGATGGTGTCCTTGATGACGCCGTCCTTCGGGCCGAGCACGGCCGCGGGGATGACCTGCGCCTCTTCGGCGTAGATCTCACCGATGGGGGCGTTGTTGAAGTACTCCAGCTTGGCGGTCTTCACGTCGGGGAGCTCGTAGGCGCCCTTGTTCGACGGGAAGAGGCCGGCCGCCTTGAAGACGGCCGCCTGCTGCTCGGGCGCGGTCAGCCACTTGACGAGCTCACCGGCCTCCTTGACGTGCTTGCCCTTGGCGGGCACGGAGAGGAAGGAGCCGCCCCAGTTGGCAGCGGTCTGACCGGGGGTGCGGGCGATGTCCCACTTGCCCTTGAACTCGTCACCGGAGTACGTGGAGATCTGCGCCGCCATCCACGCGGGGCAGGCCACGGTGGCGATGCTGCCCTTGCGCAGGGCCGCCTGCCACGGCGGGCTGAACTGGGCGAGGCCCTGGGTCAGCTTCTTGTCGACGGCCTGGGAGGCGAGCTGCCAGCCCGCCTTGACGCCGGCGCTGTCCTTGTAGATCGCCTTGCCGTCCTTGGAGTAGTACTGCTCCGAGTCCGAGCTGACCACGCCGTTGTACATGGCGCTGGCGGAGTCCATGAAGAAGGTGCCCTTGGGTGCCTTCGCCTTGTACGCCTCACCGAGCGCGAGGTAGTCCTTCCAGCCGCCGGCGAACTTCGCGGCGACCTCGGTGCGGTCGGACGGCAGGCCCGCCTGCTCGAACAGGTCGCGGCGGTAGCAGATCGACATCGGGCCGATGTCGGTGCCGGCGCCTATGACCTTGCCCTCCTCGGTGGTCGCCTGCAGCGCCTTCCAGTTGACCCACTGGGCGGGGTCGACGACCTTGGAGAGGTCGGCGAAGGCGTCGGCCTTGGTGTCGACGAGCTCCTTCACCCGGCCGACCTCGATGCCCTGCACGTCGGCCAGCCCGCTGCCCGTGTTGAGCTGCTGGAGGAACTTGGGGTAGTAGACCGTCTCCTGGGCGGTGACGTTCTCCTTGACCGTGATGTTCGGGTGGAGCTCGTGGTACTTCGCGAAGAGCCCCGCCTCCTTGTAGCCGAACTGTCCGAAGTCGGCGACGGTCAGGGTGATGTTCCCGTTGGCGTCGGCCTCGTCGGAATCCGATCCCGAGTCGCTGCAGCCGGTCATCAGCAGGGCTGCGGCCGTGAGACCCGTGGTGGCCATGACGGCGGTTCTGCGGCTTCGACCTGCGACGGTGCGGGTGATGCGCATTCCACTACTCCTTGTTCCAGGGTGGGACTGGCGTTCGTGCTCGGCATACGCGCTGGTGGTGCGGGTGCCAGTGGTACGGAGAGGACATGGGCGGTGCCGTCCCCGTACGAGCGAAAAACCTCGATCGATATGGGAGCGCTCCCATGCGCTGATGCCGGAACATTGCTGCCTCAAGGGGGCGGGTGTCAAGACTTGAAGACGCTTCTGTTGCCCGAGCGTGTCCTGCAAGTCACGCGAACGTGTCCGACCGAGGGCTTGCGTTCACTCGCACGCGCTGCATGCCGCACCCGCAGCCTCCTCAATCACCGCAGGTCAGAGCGGCTTTGAGCGTGTTTCACCCATCGGGGCCCCGTGGCGGCGGGCGGTCGGCGCGGATTCCGGCACCCGGCGCCGGGGCGCGCCGGCCGGCCCCGTGACCGGGAGAGGGCCCGCCGGAAGATGAACGGGGCGGGTGCGTGCGGGGCGCGGAGAGCGGCCGTCGGGGGTTTCCGTGTTCTTTCCCCGAACTCCACCCCCCGGCCGGAAGGTTCCGTTCGCGCCCGTCGGAGGCATCGGCCGCGCGGAGGTTCCGGACAGGGGGGCGCGCGCCCCGGCCGGTTGTGGGGGGTGTGGGGCCGGCCGGGGCGCGCGCGTCGAGGTGGTGGTTCGTGGGGGCGGCGGCTACCCGAAGGCGCCGAACGCCTTCGTGAAGGCCAGCGGTTCCTGGAGGATCGAGCTGCAGGTCGCGTCCGCGGTGGGCTTGGCGCCGCCCGGGCACTGCGCGTCCCGGGTGCCGGACCACATCGCCAGGCGCCCGATACCCTTCTCCCGGGCGAACTTCACGAGCTGCGTGGCGTCCTCGACGGTGAAGATCTCGGTGGCGACGTCGTTCACGCCGATCATCGGGGTGACCGCGACCGTCTTCCAGGCGGCGGCGTCGGAGAGCCCGAGCACGCCCTTGAGCTGGGCCTGCGTGGCGGTGGCCGCCTGGGTGGCGTAGTCGCCCATGTCGCCGCTGTAGGACGCGCCGTAGTCCATGGCCATGATGTTGACCGCGTCGATCCCGACGCCGTTCTTCTTCGCGTCCGCGACGAGGTCCACGCCCGGCTGGGTCAGCCCCTCGGGCATCACCGGCAGCGTGAAGGAGACGTCGAGCCCGGGGTGGTCCTTCTGCAGCAGGGCGATGGCGGCCGAGCGGCGGGAGTTGGCCGCGGTGTCGGGCAGCGCGCCGCCCTCGATGTCGAAGTCGACCTTGGTCAGCGCGTAGGCGTCGACCACCTCGCCGTACGCCGCGGCGAGGTCGGCCGCGGACGAGCAGTGCAGGGCGAGTTCCGCTCCGGTGGCGCCGCCGAAGGAGACCCGCACGTCGCCGCCCTCGGCCCGCAGGGCGGTGATCTGGGCGGCCACCTTGTCGTCGCCGAGCGCGGTGACCCCGCCCCACAGCGGTGCGCAGCCGCCACCGGAGGTGATGAACGCGAGGGTGAACTCCTTCACGCCCGCCCTGGAGACGGTGTCCAGCAGGTCGTAGGAGGGGTGGAGGGAGGTGTCGACGTAGGGGGCGAATCCGGCGCCGGCTGCCGTGCCGCCACTGCCCGGGGTGGGGGTGTCCGAGGGTCGGGGCGTCGCGGGCGGGTTCGTCGTGGGCGGCGGGGTCGTGGCGTCCTTCGTCGGGGTGGCCGTCGCCGTGGGTTCCGGGGTTACGGTCGGGCGCCCGCCGGGCTCCGGGGTGGCGCCGCCGTCCGCGGAGCACGCGGCGCCGTCGATGCGGCAGCCCGTGGGATCGGCGGCCTTCGCCGACGAGGCGGTGACGAAGCCGACCGTCACGGAGCCGCCGGGGGCCAGGTCCTTGTTCCAGCTCGCGGGCTTCACGGTGACGTGGCCGCCGCTGACGGTGTACTCGCCGTTCCAGAGCGAGTCGATCTTCGTACCGGACGGCAGGTCGAACTCCAGCGTCCACCCGGACCGGGCCGTTCCGGCGTCGTTCGTGACGACGTACTGCCCGGTGTAGCCGCCCGTCCAGCCGCTGGCCCTCGTGTACGCGGCACCGACGCCCGCCGCCTGGGCCGTGCCCGTGAGTGCGAAGACCGTGCCGCCGACGGCCGCCGCGGCGACGAGGGCGCCGAGCGCCTTCGTGCGGGTGCTCGTCGTGCGGCGGTGCGTGCTGGTGCTCATCGCGTCCTGCCTCTGTCCTGCGGGGGGTGGTGGTTGCGTCTGCACGCTAGCCGCCCCGAAACGGGCAAAAGGCACTGATGGGAGCTGAGTTGATGTTCTTAGGGTTCGCTTAAGGAGCCCATCGGCGCCGGTTAAAGATCGGGCCCCGCACCCGAGGAGCTCCGGAACTCTGTGTTCCGGCCGCTCACCGGGCGTCGCTGCCGCTTGCCGCCCCGTCCGCCCACCCGGTGCCCGCGGCGGGAGCGTTCGGCCGGGCCGCCGTCGAGCCCGATCCAGATGCGCACCTCCGTGCCGCCGAGCACGGAACGCCCGATCCGCAGGTCTCCGCCCGTGGACTCGGCGACCCTGCGCACGATGTCGAGGCCGAGTCCGGTGGAGCCCACGGTTTCCCGCGCCCCGTCGGGTCCGCTGGCGCCGCGGGCGAGGGCGGCCGCCGGGTCGGGGATGCCGGGTCCGGCGTCCGAGACCAGCACGAGCACCGCGTCACCGCTGTGGTGCACGTCGACGGCGAAGGCGGTCCCCTCCGGTGTGTGGCGGAACACGTTGCCGAGCAACGCGTCCAGTGCGGCCGCCAGTTCGGGGCGGGCCACCGGGATGCGTACGGTGCGGTCCACTCCGGCGAGGCGCACGGTGCGCCCCTCGTCCTCGGCCAGGGCGGACCAGAAGCCCATGCGCTCCCGGATGACCTCGGACGCGTCGCACCCGGCCCCGGGGCCCGGCCGGCCGCCCTGGGTCTGCGGGCGCTGCTCACGCGCGGTGCGGATGATCGTGTCGACCTCGCGCTCCAACTGCTCGACCGCGGCCCGGGTCTGGTCGGCGGCCGGGCTCTCGCCCAGCGAGGCCGCGTTCAGGCGGAGGACGGTCAGCGGCGTCCGGAGCCGGTGCGAGAGGTCGGCGGCCAGTTCACGCTCGTTGGCCAGGAGCCGGACCACCTGGTCGGCCATCGAGTTGAACGCCACGGCCGCGGAGCGGAGTTCGGCGGGCCCGTCCTCGGGCACCCTGGTCCCCAGCCTCCCCTCCCCCAGGTCCTGCGCGGCGCCCGCGAGGCGCTGGGCGGGCTCGACCATGCGCACGCCGAGCCGGTCGGCCACGGCCACCGAGCCGACGATCAGCGCGATACCGACGCCCGCGAGCACCAGCCAGGCGGCGCCGACCCCGTGGGACACGTCGTCGTCGGCGACGAAGACCTCCACGACCGCGATACCCCCGGAGCCCAGCGCGGTGGGCTGGAGCAGGACGGAGCCGCCGCGCACCTCGGCGATCGACGCGCGGCCGGACCTGCCCACCGTCTCCACGTCCTCGCGGGCGGCCCTGCGGGTGCCGATCTCCAGGCGGGTGCCACCCGGTCCGGTCGCGGGGACGTGCACGGCGAGCCGGCCCCGGCCGCCCGGCTCGGTGGACAGGACGGCGCGGGTCAGTTCCTCACGGTCGGTGGTGATGGTGAGGGTGGGGCCGATGGTGGCGGCCTGCCGTTCGGCGTCGGAGAGGGCCCGGTCGCGGGCCATCTCCCTGATGACGAGGCCGAGCGGCACGGCGAAGGCGATCACGACCATGGCGGTGACGGCCAGGCACACCTTGACCAGCGCCCATCTCATGCGGGCTGCGCCGGGGGTTCGAGCTTGACGCCGACGCCGCGCAGGGTGTGCAGGTAGCGCGGCCGGGCGGCCGTCTCGCCCAGCTTGCGCCGCAGCCAGGACAGGTGGACGTCGATGGTCTGGTCGTCGCCGTACGACTGCTGCCAGACCTCGGCCAGCAGCTCACGGCGCGGTACGACGACGCCGGGGCGCCCCGCGAGGAAGGCCAGCAGGTCGAACTCGCGCCGGGTCAGGTCCAGGGCCGTGCCGTCCAGTTCGGCCTGGCGTCGCAGGGGGTCGATGGAGAGTCCGCCGACCTGGATGACGCGCGGGGGCGTCGCCCTACCCGCGGGCCCGCGGGTACGGCGCAGCACCGCGGCCATCCGGGCGGAAAGGTGCTCCACCGAGAAGGGCTTGGTCAGGTAGTCGTCGGCGCCGTCGTTGAGGAGCCGCACGATCTCGGCCTCGTCGTCCCGCGCCGTCGCGATGATCACGGGTACGTCGGTGATGGACCGCAGCATCTTCAGCGCCTCGGCGCCGTCGAGGTCGGGGAGACCGAGGTCGAGGATGACGACGTCGAAGCGGAAGTGCGCGACCTCGCGCAGCGCTTCGAGGGCGGTCCCGACGCTCCGCACCGTGTGGGAGGCCTCAGTCAGGTGCCGGATGAGGGCGGAACGCACGAACTGGTCGTCCTCGACCACAAGCACACTAGGCATGCGCCGCACCGTAACCCATACGGAGGAACCCGGTCCCGTCCGGGACAGCACCGGGACGGGTGGTGCAGGATGTGCCCGATGCAACGAGGATTCGTACACGCGTCGGCGTGGTCGCTCGCCACGGGGGCGGCGGTGACCCTGTCGTGGTGGGGCGTGCACACGGTGATGGCGGGGACGGCGTACGACCCTCCGCGCGCTGTGCCGATCTCGGTGGGCGCGAGGGCGGCGGACGAGCCGGTCTCGTCCTCCACGCACCGGGCGTCACCGCCCCCGCCGGCCCCCGCGCCGACCAGCGCCGAGCCCTCGGCGCCCGCGCCCCGGCCCTCGCGGCGGCCGTCCACCCCGCCGCCGTCCGCCGTGCCGGGCCCGGCGAAGTCCTCCGGGCCCTCGGCCGCGGCGGGCGACGTGAAGAGCTACCCGACGCGGGGCGGCCGGGTCGTCCTCGAACTGACGGACGACGCGGGGACGTTGGTCTCGGCCACCCCCGAGCAGGGCTGGTCGATGCAGGTGTGGACGAACCCGGAGTGGATCCGGGTGGACTTCGGCGATGGCGCGGGGGCGACGGTCTCCGTGTTCTGTACGTGGAACGGCCATCCGCCGGTCGTGGAGATCGTCGACCAGTGAGCGCGCTCAGGAGAAGGCGCCGGGCGGCGGGGCCGGGGACGCCTTGGCCGCGGCGTCGGTGACGACGGCGGCGCCGCCGGTGAAGTCGGTGAGCGCACGGCCGTGTTCGACGCGGCCGGGGTGCGGGTCGCCGGCGATCCGGCGGGTCAGCTCGGCGACGGCGATCGGCAGGTCGGAGGCGACCAGCACAGCGTTGCCGAAGCGGCGGCCGCGCCAGACGGTCGGGTCGGCCGCGAGGGCCAGCTCGGGGAAGAGCGAGGCCGCCGTGGCGACCTGGCCGCGCAGGTGGGCCAGCGGCGGGCCGTCGGCGAGGTTGGCGGCGTACTGGCCGCCGGGCTTCAGGACCCGGCGCACCTCGGTCAGGAATTCGGCGGACGTGAGGTGCGCCGGGGTCCTGGCCCCGCTGAACACGTCGGCGATCACCAGGTCCGCCCAGCCGTCCTGGATTCTGCCGAGCCCCTCGCGGGCGTCCATGGACCGGACCCGTATCCGGGCCTGCGGATCGAGGGGCAGTTCGCGGCGGACGAGCTGGACGAGGGGCGCGTCCAGCTCGACGACCTGCTGGGTGGAGCGGGGGCGGCTCGCGGCGATGTAACGGGCGAGGGTGAAGGCCCCGCCACCCAGGTGGACCGCCTGGAGCGGGCGCCCGGGAGGCGCGGCGAGGTCGATGACGTGGCCGAGCCGCCGCTGGTACTCGAAGGAGAGGTACGCGGGGTCGTCCAGGTCCACATGGGACTGCGGGGCTCCGTCCAGGAGCAGCGTCCACGCGCGCGGGCGCTCACGGTCGGGGACGAGTTCGGCGAGGCCGCCGTCCACCGTCTCGGCGACGGGCTCCTGCCCGCGCTCGGACCGCTTGCGGTCGCCCGCGCCCCTGGCCGCTCCTCGACGTGCCACGCGCGCTCGTCCTCGTTCACCGGGTCCGGGCCGGTCACCTGGGGATGTCCGGCTGCGGGCGGGAGATCCGCCCACCGGTTCATTATGGCCTCAGCGGCAGTTGTCGGCCGCCTCGATGAGCCGGGCCGCCTGGTCGAGGGCGGCCCGCAGGACCGCGGGGTCGGTGACGGGGGCCTCGGCTCCGGGCGGGAGGAGCCAGCCGCCGCCGGAGACGGGCGGCTCGGCGGGGACGCGCAGCCCGCGGCCGTCCGTCCTCGTACAGGCGCTGCCGGGCACGTCCCACGCCTCGGCGGTCCCGGGGGGCACGAGGAAGCCGAGGACGGCGCACGCGCCGTCGTGCAGGACGGGGCCCACGGCCTCGTGGTCCGAGCCCCTGCGCAGGATGTCCACTGCCTCCAGTCCCTGACGTGCCGGGACTGTCACCAGGTCGCACGGTGTGGATTCCGAGCCCGTGTGCGGCAAGGGAACCCCTCCTTCTCGTCTCGAGACCGGGCCACGCCCCGTCGCCACATGGACCAACGCGCCGACGGCGTCAAGGGCTACGGCGGCACGCCGCCGCAAAGGGTGGCAGTTCATGGCAAATCACGGGTGAGATGTCCGTTTTATAGGTAAACGCAGCGTGCGGGCGTCGTCACAGCAGGTACGTTCTTGCTCCGCCGGGACACCGGAAGCAGGAGCCCGGCTGCACCAGAGAGGGCCCCGCCATGGTGTCGACACGGGCAGTTCCCAACCTCGTCTTCCGGCGGCTGCGCGCACAGCGCTCCGCGGGGGAGTTCGCGGCAGCGGTCCGCAGGGCCGCCCGCGAGATCGGTGAACAGGTCGCGTGCGACGCCCGGTACATCGGACGCGTGGAGTCCGGCGAGATCCGCTGCCCCAACTACGCGTACGAACGGGTGTTCCTGCACATGTTCCCCGGGGCGACCCTGGCGGACCTGGGCTTCTCGGACCGTGAGAGCGTGCGCGGCCGGGGGGCCCGCAGTGCGTCCGTGCCCCCTCCCACCACACCCCCCACGCTCGACAGTGACATCCACGAGGAGAGCGACGTGCTGCGTCGCGTGTTCATGACCAGTGGTACCGCCACGATGGCGGCCGCGTCCCTGGGCCTGGGCGGCCGGTCCGCCGCGGCGAGCCCCCTCGGCGTCCCCGCCCAGCGCCGGGTCGGCGAGGCCGAGGTCAGCGCCGTCGAGGAGGCCGTCCGCCAGATCCGGCTGCTGGACGACCGGCACGGCGCCGACGGGCTCTACCGCCGCGCCTCCCAGCCCCTGCGGGCCGCGTACGCGCTGCTCGACTCGGGGACCGCGAGCCGCCGAAGCACCGTCGACCGGCTGCACGCCGGCGCCGGCGAGCTGGCGATCTCGGTGGGCTGGCTGGCCCACGACTCGGGGCGCTTCGACGACGCCCGCTCCCACTACGCGGAGGCCCTCGCCACGGCCAGGCTGGCCGGCGACGCCGCGCTGGAGGCGCACGCGTTCTGCAACGCCTCGTTCCTGGCCCGCGACACGGGACGGGCCCGGGAGGCGGTCCGGGCGGCGGAGGCCGGGCAGCGCGCGGCCGGTCCGCTCGGCTCTCCGCGGCTGCTGGCCCTGCTCGCGCTGCGGGAGGCGGGTGCCCGGGCGTGGCTCGGGGACCGCACGGGGTGCGAACAGGCGATCGGCCGGGCCCGCACGGCGTTCGACCGAGGGCCCTGCGACGCGGACCCGGAGTGGATGAGCTTCTTCCGGGAGGCCGAGCTCGAACTGCTGGAGGCCCAGTGCTGGTCGGCCCTGGGCGACTGGCCGAGGGCGGCACGCCATGCCCGGCGGGCCACCCGGCTCCAGGACCCTCACTTCACCCGGAACCTCGCGCTGTACCGGGCCCAGCTGGCCGGTGACCTGGCGCGCGCGGGCACGGCGGACGAGGCGGCGGCCGCGGGGCACCAGGTGCTGGATCTGCTCGACCGGGTCCAGTCCTCCCGCATCAGGGGGATGCTGGCGAGCGCCGTACGCGTGCTGAGGCCGCGCGGCGGCCCGGAGGTGGCGGCGCTGCTGGCCCGTTACGAGGAGCTCCCGCCCGGCGCCTGAACCGGCCGCCCGAGCTCGGGGACCGGGCCTGCCCGCGGCCTCCAGCGCGACGTGCGGATCTCGGGACAGCCCCTATCGATCATTGAGCGCGAGGGAGGCTCGGCGGCGACGCGCCGAGCCGGCCTCTCGTCAGATCGCGAGGGCCCCGCCGTCCACGGGGAGGAGCACACCGTGGATGTGTGACGCGTCCTCACTGGCGAGGAAGATCACAGCCGCGGCGGTGTCCTGAACACTGCCCGTACGCCTGTCCGGGTTGCCCTCGGCAAGCTTCTCCAGGAGGGGGCGGAGTTCTTCGTTCCCCCCCGTGACGGTGGGTCCGGGGGCGACGGTGTTCACCCGCACCCCGTCGGCGGCCAGCTCCGCGGCCCACGACCTCGTCAGCGAGTGCAGGCCTGCCTTGCTGGCGCCGTACAGCGAGGTGAACTTGATTCCCTCCACGCCGCCGATCGAGCCCATGTTGATCACTGAGCCGCCGCCGCTCTCCACCATGCCGGGCACCAGGGCGGCCGTCAGAAGGTACGGGGCCTTGACGTTGACCTCCAGGACCTTGTCGATCTGTTCCTCGGTCGACTCCGTCATGGGGTGAGGCGGCACGAGAAAGGCCGCATTGTTGACGAGAATATCGATCGGCCGACCCGCCAGGGCCGTCGCCTCCTGCGCGAGGCGGCGGACCTCGGAGCCGCCCGCAGAGAGGTCTGCCTCGACGAAGTGGGCGGTGCCGCCCTCCGCGACGACCCCGTCGACGACCTGAGCGCCGGATTCGGAGCCGAGTCCGGTCACGACGACGATGGCGCCCTCGCGGGCCATCGCCTCCGCGACACCGCGCCCGATTCCGCTCGTCGAGCCTGTGACCAGCGCAGCACGTCCCTCGAGACGATTCATGGCAGTACCTCCGGTTGTCGCGGTGATGTCGATGGACGCGGGGCGGCTAGACCTCTCGTTGAACCCATCCAAATTTACTTGCCTGAGCAAGCATACTGGATAATTGCTTAAGCAAGTAGTCGCCTGGGCCTCCCCGGGCTGGGCAGAGATCTCGGAGGATGGTGGCGACCTGGGATTTCGCGGCTTCCGGGCAGTGGTTGGTCTCGCACCGATGGGCGGGACGTGGCCGATCCCACCGTGGAGCCGGCCGTGGTTGTACCGGTCAGCCGGCCGCCCTCCGCCGCGACGGCCGCGGCGGAGCCGACTGGGGACCCGATCGGCCCGCTCCGGCCGGGGCACGCAAGCCCAGCATGATCCGAAGGAGAGGCCCTAGCGGTCCAGGTGGCCCGTGTCGTTCCAGCGCTCCAGGGCGGGCAGGCCGTAGGCCCAGCCGAGCACCGACAGCGAGGTCGGCTCCAGGCGGATCCGCGCGGCGAAGGACACGTCCTCGCCCAGCCACCGCGCGCCCAGCGCCCGCAGGATGTGGCCGTGGGCGAAGACCAGCACGTCGCGGTCGGCGGACCGCGCCCACGCCACGACCTCGTCGGCCCGGGCCGTCAGCTCGGCCAGGGTCTCGCCGCCGGGGACCCCGTCGCGCCAGATGAGCCAGTCGGGCCGGCCGGCCTTGATCTGCGCGGGGGTCAGGCCCTCGTAGTCGCCGTAGTCCCACTCCATGAGCGCGTCCCACGGCTCGGCGCGGTCCCCGAAGCCCGCGAGCCCGCACGTCTCGGCGGCCCGGACGAGCGGGCTGGTGCGCACCTCCACTCCGGGCAGGCCGTTCCAGGGCTGCCGGTGCAGCCGCTCGCCGAGCAGCTTGGCGCCCTCGCGGCCGGTGTCGAGCAGGGGGATGTCGGTCCTGCCGGTGTGATTGCCCTGCACCGACCACTGTGTCTGGCCGTGCCGGGCGAGCAGGATGCGCGGTGCCATACGGCTCTCCTGAAAATACTGAGATCCGATGATCCGGGGACCCTAGGATCTGACGGGTCCGGGACAACGGTGTCCGGGACGGCTTCGGGGCGGCGATCGCGGGCAACCGGTGGGAGACGGATGCGGGCAAGGGCCCCGCTTCCATCATCCCGCACCTGCTCCACGGGCAACCCGCGGGGCGGTCCCGGCGTCCCTCCCCTCGTATGGGCGGGGGCGTTCGCAGGGGGCGCCCCCGGGGCAGAACAAGGCCCACGACCGCCGTACGGTTGAACGCCCGCCGTCGACCGCATGAACCTGGGGAGAGCTACCGGATGCCGCACGCCACCACCGCGACACCGTCCTCCGGTCCTCGGCCCCGGTGGTGGACGGAGCTCCCTCTGATAGCGGTGGTGTACGGGCTGTACTCGGCGGGGCGGCTCCTGGTCAGGGAGGACGTGCCCGCGGCCGTGGAGCACGGGCTGGCGATACTCCGGCTGGAGAAGTCACTCCACCTGAACGCCGAGCACCCCCTCAACCGGCTGCTCACCGCCCACCCCTCCCTGGGGATACCCGCCGACTTCGCCTACGCCTCGCTGCACTACCTCGTCACCCCGGCCGTACTGATATGGCTGTTCCGGCGCCGCGTCGGGGCCTACCGCGCCGCCCGCACCTGGCTGATGACCTCCACGCTCCTCGGTCTCGTCGGCTTCACGCTGATGCCGACCTGCCCGCCCCGGCTGCTCGACGCCCACCACGGTTTCGTCGACACGATGGCCCAGTACAGCGCGTACGGCTGGTGGGGCGCCGGCGCGAGCGCCCCGCGCGGACTCAGCGGGATGACCAACCAGTACGCGGCGATGCCGAGCCTCCACGTCGGCTGGGCCCTGTGGTGCGGTGTGCTGCTGTGGCGGCACGGCCGCCACCCCCTCGTCCGGGCCGCCGGCGTCGCCTATCCGCTGCTCACCGTCCTCGTCGTCATGGGCACGGCCAACCACTATTTCCTCGACGCCGTGGCCGGGGCCGCCGTGATGGCCGCCGGAGCTCTGCTGACCAGGCCGTTCATGCGGGTCGCGGACGGCGTCAAGGGCCGGGTCGGCGCCGCGTTCGCCCGGCCCCCGGCCGTCGCCACCCCCGTGAAATCCACGTTTGTCAGTGACGGATGCAAGACTTCCGCGGGTGAGCGAATACCCGGCAGGCGGACCCCCTCCGCAGATTCCAGCGACGCGAGCACCGGCTTCGCGGCCCAGGCCAGCGACGACGCTCCGGCAGCGGCTCGCTGAGCTGCGCGGTCCGTCCGTCGCGCCGCATCCGCTCGACGCGCGCGCCCTGGCCGCGCTCGCCGCGAATCCCGGATGCAGACGACGCGCCCTGCTCGACGGCGCGGGTGTCGACAAGGCCGGGCTGGCCGTCGCGCTCGGCTCCGGCGCCACGTTCGGCCAGTCGCAGTTCGCGTTCGTCCGGGGCAACGCCTTCGAGGCGAAGGTCAAGGCGGACGGCGGCACGGAACTGCTGCGCCTGCTCTTCGAACGCCTCGGCGACGGGGCCGACTCCCCCGGCGAGGCCTCGGTCCCCGACCTGACGGCCGCCGGCCCCGAGGGACGCGCCGCGCGCACGGCGCTGGCGCTCCGGGAGGCCACCGAGGCCGGCGGCTGGGCACTTCTGGACCATCCGATGCTGGCCCTGGAGGTGGCGGGCTCCCCCGCCTATCTGGAACCCGACGCCGTGGTGGTGCACCCCGACGGCACCTGGACGGTCGTCGAGATCAAGTCCTTCCCCATGATCGACGGTTCGGCGGACGCGGCGAAGGTCGGAGCGGCCGCCCGCCAGTCCGCCGTCTACGTCCTCGCCCTGGAGCGGGTGGCCGCGGTGACCGAGGGCGCCCGGGTCGGGCACCGGGTCCTGCTGGTCTGCCCGAAGGACTTCTCCAACCTGCCGACTGCCTCGGTCGTGGACGTGCGCAAGCAGCGCGCCGTCACGCTCCGCCAGCTGACCAGGCTCGCGCGCGTCGAGGACATCGCGGCGGCGCTCCCCGAGGGCACGACCTTCGCCCCCGACCGCACCGCCGAGGAGCTCGGCACCGCAGTGGAGGCGGTCCCCGCGGCGTACGCACCCGAGTGCCTCGCCGCCTGCGAGCTGGCCTTCCACTGCCGGGCGAGGGCACGCGCGGGGGGCGCGGTGGAGTCACTGGGCCGGAGCGTGCGGGGCGAGCTCGGCGGCCTGACGACGGTCGCCGGGGTGCTGGCCGCCGCGGCCGGCAAGGAGGGCGACCCCGCGGACCCGACGGTCGCGGCCCTGCGCCGGGCCGCCGCGCTGCGGGCCGAGGCGCTCCTGGGCGCGAGGGACGGCGCCGCATGTCGCTGATCACCACGCTGGCACGGCTGGAGGCGGTGGACAGCGGGCGGGCCCAGCCGCTGGCGACCGTGCGCCACCGCCATCTGACCGACGAACCGCTCGTGCTCGTGCCGTTGACCACCGCGGGTGAGGCCGGCGCCCCGCTCGGCGCTCTCGTCGGCACGGACCGCACGGCGCCCCGGCTGCTGACGGTGGCACAGCCCCGCGACCGCGACCTGCGGTTCGCCTTCCTCGCCGAACTGGCCGAGGCGGTGCTCCCGCACATCGAGTCCCGCGCGGACGCCGTCGAGCCCGCCGAACGCGCGGAGACCGACCCGGAGACCGGCAAGAGGGTCAAGGTCGAGGTCGAACTCTGCTCGGACGCCGCCCAGCTGGTGGTCCCCAGCCGGGCGGGGATCGACTTCGTGCGGCTGCTGGGCCGGTCCATGCGCTTCCGCCGCACGGTGGAGGACGACCCGGACACGCCGTACCCGGCGCCCGCCCGCGTGCCGCTCCTCGGGCGCTGGCTGACGCACTACGGCGAGCGGGCGCGGGTCCCCGGTTCGTCGCTGCTGCTCGCCACGACCGATCTGCTCAACCGCCACTGGGCGACGGGGCAGAGCAGCCTGGAGGACCAGCACCTGGGCGCGCTGCTCGCCTGGGTCGACCCGCCGGCCGGCGCGTCCGGGGCGGAGGCGGCGCTGCGGGCGGAGCTGGACCGGGACCGGGCCGGCCAGCTGGTCTGCCCCCCGGCGGGTCCGGCGACGGATCCGGCGTTCGACAACAAGCTGCTGGCGCCCGCGATCGAGCGGTTCGACCGGGCGCGCACGGCGCTGGCGTCGGCCGAGGACGGCCTCTCGGCCGACGCCCGGCTCGGCGAACTGGCCGCCGCCGAGCGGGACATCAGGTCGCTCCTCGCCGGGGTGCTGCTGCCCACGTGGGACGCCGTGTGGCGGGGGCTGGACCTGTTGCGGGAACTGCCGGAGGGGTCGAGGGCCGAGGACCGCTGGACCCGGGACCGCTGGTCCTTCACCGCGCACCGGGACCGGGTGCGGGCGGGTGAGCCGCCGCAGCCGCGCCGTGACGACGCGGTGACGGCGGCGCAGAAGCTGGCCTCGCGGGAGACGGCGCAGGCACAGCTGGACGCCCAGGAGGCTCTGGACGACCCGCTGGTGCTCGCCGGGCGCCGGCTGGCGGGCGAGGCGTTCGTCGGGGAGGTGACGGAGGTGCGGATGGCGTACAGCGAGTCGAAGCGGCCCGCGCCGCGCCCGCTGGTCACCGTCCGCACCGCCGAACACCCGCATCTCGGCGAGCGGACCAAGGTGTACCGATCGCTGGACGGCAAGCCGCAGACGGCGGAGTTCGTGGGCCGTGTCGAGGCGGAGGACCGCGGCGGCGCGCAGGACGCGGACGCCGTGCACCTCGTCCTGCGGATCACCGACCGCATGGGGCGCGGCAAGGAGCCCGCGCCGGGTTCGCTGCCGGAGCCCGGCGACCGGATCGCCTGGACGCTGTTCGAGCACGACCAGCGGGGCGGCCCGAAGCTTCCCGACCCGGACGACACCCCGTGGACGCACGGCGGCCCGCCCGGGGGGCAGCCGGAGCAGCCCGACCCCGTGACCACGGAGGACCTCCTGTGACAGCCGTGACCGACCCGGGCGCCGCCGCGGCCAGGGCGACCGACGCGATCCTCGGTGACACCCTGCGCGGCACGTCGCGCGGCATCGTGGTGGACTCCCCGCCGGGCGCGGGCAAGTCGACCCTGGTGGTGCGTGCCGCGCTGGAGCTGGCCGCGGCCGGACGCCCGCTGATGGTGGTCGCGCAGACCAACGCCCAGGTGGACGACCTGGTCCTGCGGCTGGCCGAGAAGGCCCCCGATCTGCCGGTGGGCCGTCTCCACAGCAGCGACTCCGATCCGTACGACAAGGCGCTGGACGACCTGGAGCACGTACGGAAGTCGGCGAAGGCGGCGGATCTGGCCGGACTGGACATCGTGATCTCGACGGCGGCCAAGTGGGCCCACGTGAAGAACGTGGAGCCGTGGGGGCACGCGATCGTCGACGAGGCGTACCAGATGCGGTCGGACGCGCTGCTGGCCGTGGCGGGTCTGTTCGAGCGGGCGCTGTTCGTCGGGGACCCGGGGCAGCTCGATCCGTTCTCGATCGTGGGCGCGGACCAGTGGGCCGGTCTGTCGTACGACCCCTCGGCGAGCGCGGTCTCGACGCTGCTGGCCCACAACCCCCGGCTGCCGCAGCACCGTCTGCCGGTGTCGTGGCGGCTTCCGGCGTCGGCCGCCCCGCTGGTCTCGGGCGCCTTCTACCCGTACACGCCCTTCCGCAGCGGTACGGACCACGGTGACCGGCGGCTGTCGTTCGGTGTGCCCTCGGACGGGTCGGGCCCCGACCGGGTGCTGGACGAGGCCGCGGAGTCCGGGTGGGGGCTGCTGGAGCTCCCGGCCCGGCACACCCCGCGCACGGACCCGGAGGCGGTGCGGGCGGTTGCCCTGGTGGTGCGCAGGCTGCTGGACCGGGGCGGCGCGGCGACGAGCGAGCGCGGCCCGGACCCGGTTCCGGTGACGGCGGAGCGGGTCGCGGTCGGCACGGCCCACCGCGACCAGGCGGCGGCGGTGCGGGCGGCGCTCGCCGAGCTGGGTGTGACGGGTGTGGCGGTGGACACGGCGAACCGGCTGCAGGGCCGTGAGTTCGACGTGACGGTGGTCCTGCATCCGCTGTCGGGCCGTCCGGACGCGACGGCGTTCCACCTGGAGACGGGGCGGCTGTGTGTGCTCGCCTCCAGGCACCGGCACGCGTGCGTGGTGGTGTGCCGGGAGGGCGTGGCCGACCTGCTGGACGAGCACCCGTCGACGGAGCCGGTCCAGCTGGGCGTCACCGTCAAATTCCCCGACGGCTGGGAGGCCAATCACGCGGTCCTGGCCCACCTCGCCGAGCATCGCGTGCATTGGTCGCCCTGATCCTGGGCAGCGCTCTTGCGCCTGGCTGGACAATGGAAGGTGGCCGTCCGGCCGCACGAGGAGGGAAGACCACATGGCACAACCCGAGCGGAACGAGCGGCAGAGGCTGCGTCCGGCGCCGCTGCTCTTCGAGCCGTCGGCGGCGGCAGCCGACCCGGAACACTTCTTCGACCTGGAGTCGATGGACGATCCGAAGGAGCTCCTGGCCCGCGCGACGGAGCTGACGCTCGCCTTCCGGGCGGCCACCGACCGGGCCGTGGAGTTCCAGGCCGTGGCGGCCGCCCAGCTCGCCGATCCGCGCAGGTTCGACCGGCTCACCGCCGCCGACATAGCGGAGCGGGCGGAGTGGACCGAGGACTACGCCAAGAAGATGATCGAGTTCGGCAGATCCCTGCTGGACAACCCGGCCCCCTGATCCGCCGCAGCCGGGGCGCCGGCCGGACGGTGGGCGGTCCCGGCCGTGCGACGGCGGGTACACCCGTGGCATATGCCGTCGGGCAAGATACTCCGTCCGGGTTCGCCCTGTCCGGCTTTCCGCAACTCTCGGGAGCTGGGGCGTCACGCCCGGTAGACATGACGCCATGAGCGCTTGGCTGAGTGACGAAACGACCCTGCGGACCGGTGCCGACCCGCGCCAGGGTGTGGACATCTTCACGCTGCTGCGGGAGCGGGCCGGCAACCGGACCGACGACCGGGCCGCTCAGGTCACCGCCGCGGGGGCCGCCTGGCTGGCCGCCGCCTCGCCCTACCCCCGCAGCACGCTCTCCCGGTGGGAGGCCAGCCCCGGTTCTCCGGGCGTGCTGCCCTGCGGCTCCTCCTTCGACATCGTGAACGTGCCCGCACTGTTCGGCCGGCGGATGCTGGAGCGGCTCTGGGCGGAGGGCCCCGGCTCCGGCCCGGTCGCCACGCACCGGGGCCGGATGCTGCTGTTCGCCTCGCCCGGCACCGCCCAGCGGCTCCCGTCCCTGCTGGCCTGGGAGGAATGGGGCACCGGCTCCGGTGAGGGCTCCCGGGAGCAGCAGGGCGCCCTGCCCCCCGTGCTCTGCCACGGCACGGGCGACGCGGTCACCGTCCCGCCCCTGGCCGGCGTCGCGGGGGCCGGCGGGCCCCGCTGGGTGGTCGCCCCGGACACCCGGAACCCCTGGCTGCCGGGGCCGGACGTGCTCCTTTGGGCCTGCGTACGCGTGGGCAGGTCGGCGGCCCCGTCGACCACCGGATATTCGATTTTTCCTCCCGCCGATCCGGGTGCTAATGTCTACGACGTCACCAGGCGCCGTTAGCTCAGTTGGTTAGAGCAGCTGACTCTTAATCAGCGGGTCCGGGGTTCGAGTCCCTGACGGCGCACAGACGGAAGAAGCCCCCTCGCGGAAGCGAGGGGGCTTCTTCGTGTGTCCGGCGCGGACACCGGACCGGCGAGGGGCTCCCGATTTCCGGATACGTCCGCATCGGGCCGGACCGTGACGCGGACCGGCCCCTTTTTCCCGTCCTGACGGACGTTGACACGTAAGCAAGATCACTCCGCTAATGGATTCCGGCCGCTGCAAGATCGCCGCCGAACCTTCACGAATTCCGAATTCTTGCGTGTTGACAGGAGAGCCGGACATTGCGCGCTTTACTCATATCCCGCCCACCCCTCGGACGGGCGCTGTCCACCTGGCTGGCGGCGCTCAGCGCGGCAGCGGTGGCGGTGCTCGGCGTCCAGACACCGTCCTACGCCCAGAACCCCTCCCCCTCCCTCGCGGCCGGGACCGCGGCCGCACCCGCCGCCGCGGGTGACGCCCCCAAGCCCTTCGAGGCCGCCTGCGGCGCCGCGAAGAAGGGCGAGGCCACCTGTTTCGCCCTGCGGCGCACCGATGTGAAGCCGTCGAAGGGCCTGCGGACGGCGAACGCACCGGGCGGCTTCGGTCCGGCCGACCTGCGTTCGGCCTACAACCTGCCCGACGACGGTGGTGCGGGGCAGACCATCGCCGTCGTCGACGCGTACGACGGCCCGACCGCCGAGGCCGACCTCGCGGTCTACCGCGAGCAGTACGGCCTGCCCGCGTGCACCACGGACAACGGCTGCTTCCGGAAGGTCGACCAGCGCGGCGGCACCGACTATCCGCAGCCCGACCCCGGCTGGGCCGGGGAGATATCCCTCGACCTCGACATGGTCTCCGCGGTCGCCCCGAACGCCCGCATCCTGCTCGTCGAGGCCGACAGCCCCACCTTCGAGGACCTCGGCGCGGCCGTGGACAAGGCGGTGGAGCTGGGTGCCGGGTTCGTGTCCAACTCCTACGGGACCGACTACCGCTCCGGCAGCGGCGAGGACCCCTCCGACGCCACGGAGATGGAGGCGCACTACGACCACCCCGGTGTGGCGATGGTCGCCTCCTCCGGCGACTTCGGGTACGGCGTGTCCTACCCGGCCGCGTCGCCGCACGTGACCGCGGTGGGCGGCACCTCGCTGACCGCCGACAGCGGCACGGAGCGGGGCTGGTCCGAGACCGCCTGGGACGGCGCCGGGTCGGGATGCTCGCTCTACCAGCCGAAGCCGGCCTTCCAGGAGGACACCGGCTGCGAGAACCGGGCGGTCGCCGACGTCTCCGCCGTCGCCGACCCCGCCACCCCCGTCGCCGTGTACCAGACGTACGGTGCCGGCGGCTGGGCGCAGTACGGCGGCACGAGCGCCGGCGCCCCCATCATCGCCGCGGTCTACGCGAGCGCCGGCACCCCTGCCGACGGGACCTACCCCAACTCCTATCCCTATGCGGCGGGTTCCGGTCTCCACGACGTGACCGGCGGCAGCAACGGCACCTGCGCCCCGGCCTACCTCTGCTCGGGCGCCGCCGGATACGACGGCCCGACGGGCCTGGGTACTCCCGACGGCCTGCGGGCCTTCCGCGCCGGCCCGCACGGGACGCTGTCCGGCACCGTGACCGACCGGGCCACGGGCGCGCCGCTCGCAGGTGCCGTGGTCGGCACCGGTGACGGCATCGCCACCCGCAGCGGAGCCGACGGGGGCTACACCCTCGACATCCCGGTGGGCACGCACGACGTCACCGCCGACGCCTACGGCTACGCCACCGGCACCGCCGAGGACGTGGCCGTCACCGACGGCGCCACGCTCGGCAGGGACTTCGCGCTGGCTCCCGTTCCGAGCCAGCCGGTCTCCGGCAAGGTCACCGACGGCTCGGGGCACGACTGGCCGCTGTACGCGAGGATCACCGTGGGCGGGGTTCCCGGAGGCCCGGTGTGGACCGACCCGGCCACCGGTGCGTTCACGCTGAGCCTCCCGCAGGGGCACGCCTACACGCTGCGCGCGGAGGCCTACCTGCCCGGCTACACGCCCGTGACCAGGACCGTCACGGTCGACGACGCGCCCCAGTCGCTGAAGGTGCCGCTGTCGGCCGACCCCTGGAAGGCCACCGCGCCGGGCTACGCCGTGCACCTGGCGGGACCCACCGAGCACTTCGCCGCCACCGACTCGGCCCCGCAGGGCTGGAAGGTCGTCAACGCCGACGGCACCGAGGGCGGCTGGGCGTTCGACGACCCGGGCGGGCAGGGCAACCAGACCGGCGGTGACGGCGCCTTCGCCGTCGCCGACAACGCCACGATCGGGTCGCCCTTCGACTCCCAGCTGATCAGCCCCGCCTTCGACCTCACCGGCACGGCCGATCCCGAACTCGCCTTCGGCGCCATGTACTGGGCGGCGGGCGACGACGCGATCTCGGCCGACGCCAGTTCCGACGGCGGAGTCACCTGGAAGACCGTGTGGAGGACGACGGCGGGCTTCGCGGACCACGCGAGGATCGAGGTCCCGCTCACCGGCTTCGCCGGGGAGCCGGACGTCCGGGTGCGCTTCCACTTCGTCACCCAGTTCGCGTGGTGGTGGGGCGTCGACGACGTCTTCGTCGGCAACCGGGACTACGCCCCGACCCCCGGCGGTCTCGTCACCGGCACGGTGACCGACGCCAACACGGGCAAGGGCCTGGTCGGCGCCACCGTCACCGCGAAGGACGATCCGAAGGTGACCGCGACCACGGTCGCCACCCCCGGCGACCCCGCGCTCGACGACGGCCTCTACCTCCTGTTCTCGCCGGGCGCGGGCAGGCATGACGTCACCGCGGCGAGACCCCGCTACACGCAGCTCACGAAGACCGTGGCCGTCGCCGCGGACAGTGTCGTCCCGGCCTCCTTCAAGCTCCGGGCCGGACAGCTCACCGTGAACCCGCAATCCGTCGGAGCCACCGTCGGATGGGGGAAGTCGGCCGTCCGGAACCTGACGGTGAAGAACACCGGCGGCGCGCCCGTCTCGGTCACCGTGGGCGAGAGGTCGGGCGGTTTCCACCCCCAGTCCGCGGGAGCCGGCGCGCCGCTGCAGACCGTCAAGGGGAAGTTCTCCCCGTACGCGAGCAAGAAGGGCACGGCACCGGCCCGGCGGACGTCCGCCGCTCCGTCCGGCTCCGCCTGGCAGAGCGCGCCCGACCTCCCGGAGACGACCCTCGGCAACGCGGTCGGCACCCACGAGGGCAAGGTGTACTCCGCCTTCGGGTTCAACGGGCGTGACGTCACCGGCAAGATGTTCGTCCTGGACCCGGTCGTCGGCACCTGGACCGAGGCGGCCGGCGCCGCCGACGGCCGGGAGGCACCCTCGGGCCAGTTCATCGACGGCAGGTTCTACGCCGTCGGCGGCTGGCGCGCGGACGGCACCACCGACCCCAAGCTGGAGATCTACGATCCCGGCACCGACACCTGGACCACCGGGGCACCGGCCCCCGTGGCCTACGCGGGACAGGGCAACGCGGCGCTCGACGGCAAGCTCTACACCGTGGGCGGCTGTGACGTCGGCTGCGGCACCGCCGAGGCGTACGCCTACGACCCCGACGCCGACGCGTGGTCCCGGATCGCCGACTACCCGGAGCGGACCTCCTGGGAGTCCTGCGCCGGTGTCAACGGCAAGCTGTACTGCGCCGGGGGCAACGCCGACTCCGTCGGCGAGAGCGACCACGCCTACGTCTACGACCCGGGTGCCGACTCCTGGACGGCGCTTCCCGACCTCCCGATCCCGCTGTGGAGTTCGTCCTACGCCGCGGCCGGCGACCAGCTCGTGATGTCGAGCGGTATCACCGGCGAGGCGATCACGAACCAGGGCTTCGCCTTCGACCCGGAGGCCGGTTCCTGGTCCGCGCTGCCCAACGCCAACCTGGCGACGTACCGCGGCGGCGCCGGCCTCGGCCTCTACAAGGTCGGCGGCGGAAGCGCGCCGTACACCCCCAGCAACACCGTGGAGCTGCTGCCGGGTTACGACCAGGGCGGGGAGACCGACGTCACCTGGCTGAGCACGGATGCCAAGCGGTTCACGCTGCAGCCGGGGGCGAGTACGACGGTGGCCGTCACGCTGGACGCCTCGGTGCCCGAAGTCGCCCAGCCCGGTGACTTCACCGCCGTGCTGACGCTCGACAACGACACCCCGTACGGGATGCGGAAGCTCCCGGTGTCGCTGCACGTCGACCCGCCGAAGACCTGGGGCAAGATCACCGGGACGATCCGCGGTGTCCAGAGCGACGGCACCACCAAGCCGCTCGCCGGCGCGACCGTCGAGATCACCAGCTGGGCGGCGGGCTACTCCCTCAGGACGGCTGCCGACGGCACGTACTCCCTGTGGCTGGACGCCCGGAACAACCCGCTGCAGGTCATCGTCGCCAAGGACGGCTACCGGCCGGTGGCCACCACCCTGAAGATCACGAAGGGGGCGGTCGTCACCGGCGACTTCACTCTGAAGAAGCAGTAACCACCGGAACGACGGCAGGGCGGGCCGGTCCCCGGGGACCGGCCCGCCCTGCCGTGTCGAGAGCCGGTCCGATGGACCGGCCTCGTCAGTGCCCGTGCCGGCCGGCGGTCACCTTCATCGTGACCGTGACGGGGGCGAGCGGGTAGGGAGTGGTGTGCGACAGACCGAGCGCGGCACGGTACGTGCCGGCCTTCCCCGTCGCGGGTGTGGAGGCGTCCAGCACCGTCTCGACCGTGACCGAGGAGTGCGCGGGGACCGTGACCTTCTTCGCGCTCACGCTCAGCCAGCCGACGTCCGTGGAGCCGGGCAGCGCGTATCCGGGCAGGTACTCGGCGGTGGTGACGCCGTTGGAGCTGCCGTTGCCCGTGCTGCCGCCGACCTTGTACAGGCCGGCGCCCGCGCCGCCGCGGTAGACGGGGGTGCCGCTCTCGGGCAGCGGCGTCCAGGCACCGGTGTCCGGGTCGTAGGCGAAGCCCCGGCCGGTGACCGACGCGGCGGCCGCGCTGCCGGTGGAGCCGCCGGAGACCAGCAGCAGGTCGTTCGCCGTCGTGTACGACGAGCCCCACAGTCCGACCGGGAGGGCGGCGGCCGGCGACCAGGTGTCGGTGGCCGGGTCGTAGGAGTAGGCGCTGTCCACGACGCCGGTGCCGGGGCTCTGGCCGCCCGCGCAGACCACGTGGCCGCCGACCCCTCCGCACGCCAGGTAGGCGATGGGCAGGGGGTACGGCGCCAGGGTCCGCCAGCTGTCGGACGCGACGTCGTAGGCCTGGGCCCGGGTCACCCCGCAGCTGTCGGCGCAGCCGCCGATCATGTAGAGCCGGCCGTCGAGCACCGCGCTGCCGGACAGCGAGTAGGCGGCGGGTGCCGCGGCACGCGAGGACCAGGTGTCGGTGGCCGGGTCGTAGACGGCGACCTCCCGGACGTTCGCGCCGGAGTCGTTCTTGCCTCCGGCCACGTACCACTTGCCGTCGATGAAGCCGTGGACGGTGCCGCGGCGGGCCTCGGGCGCGGGGGCCAGCTCCTTCCACGCGGCGCCCTCACCGGCCGAGGGGTCGTACGCGTGCAGCTGCCGCTGCACCGTGTCGTCGCCCTGCATGCCGAAGCCGCTGTAGACGATGCCGCGGTAGGTGTCCACGGCGTTGTCGATGATGCCGTAGGGCAGGCCCGGGAGGGACTGCCAGGTGTCGCCGGCCGGCGGACCGGTGACGGCCTCGGTGGCCTCGTGGAGGGTGACGGTGGCGGCCGCGCCGCCGGTGTTGCGCAGGGTCACCTTCTTCCGGACGCTGTGGCCGGACCGTACGGTCCGCTCGATCGTGCCGGGGGAGACCTTGATGCGCCCGGCCTCCAGGGAGAGCACCTGGTGAGCGGTCCCGTCGCGGACGACGCGGACCTTCTCGGTGCGGTCGGAGTAGAGGTGCCGCGACGCCGTCACCGGCTGTACGGCGCTGCGGGCGGCGTCACCGGTGGGGGCGAACATCCAGTAGAAGCCGTCTTCGAGGCCGGGGTCGGCGGGGGTGGCCGCGGAGACGGCGGGCCTCGGGGAGCTTCCCTCCACGCCGGTCACCCGGACGCCGTCGACCGGGTCGGAGGTGTTGGCGTCGACGGTACGGCCGACGACCAGCCCTCCGGGCACCGCGTCGTAGGTGCGGTCACCGACGAAGACGTTGTCCACCGCCCACAGCCAGCCGAAGCTGCCGGTGAAGTGGAAGCGCAGCCGGACGCCGGGCAGGCCCGCGTATCCGGTGAGGGGGATCTCGACGCGCGCGGGGCCGGCGACGGAGTCGGCGGAGTGCTTCCAGACGCTCGTCCAGGAGCGGCCGTGGTCGGTGCTGACGTCGACGGACGCGGACTGCCCGTCGTAGCCGCGGTAGTCGGTGTCGAACGCGACGTACGGCACGGTCCGGTGCGTCAGGTCGTATTCGGGGCTGAGGAGCTGGGAGTCCTGTGCGCCCTCGGAGCCGTAGTAGTCGCTGTCGGCGACGGCGAACGCGCCGTCACCGCCCGTGGTGTTGCCGCGCCCGGCGGGGTCGTCGAAGACCCAGCCGCCCGTGGTGCCCTCGGCGTTGGACACGCTCCAGCCGGCGGGTGCCGAGCCGGCCGAGGCGAACGGTTCGGTGCTGCCGGACCGCTTCACCTCGTAGCCGGGGGCGGTGGCCGTCCCGTCGTCCACCGGGACGCCGATGTCCAGGGTGCGCGCGGTGCGGGCGAGTTCGACCGTCCGGCTCGCGGCCCGGTAGCCGGGGTAGGCACTGGCGACGCGGAGGGTGTAGCGGTGGTCGACCGGGAGCGAGACCTGGTAGCGGCCGGTCCTGGGGTCGGTCCACACCGGGGCCTGGGGGGCGCCGTCCACGGTGATCGAGGCGTAGAGCGGCCAGCCGTGCCCGGAGGCGTCGGTGACGGTCCCGGACACGGTCCTGCTCGGCACCGTGTCGATGGCCAGGTCGCGGGTGAGGGCACCGCCGTCGTCGACCGTGACCCCGGTGACGCGGAGGGTGCCGTAGCCGTACGCGTCCACGGTGACGTCGTGCTTTCCGGCGGGCAGGGTGAGCGCGTAGCGGCCCTGGCCGTCGGTGTGGGTGCGGTAGTCGGAACCGGCGGTGACGGAGGCGCCGACGACGGCCTTCCCCGTGCGCCTGTCGGTGACGGTGCCGGAGAGGCGGCCGTGCGGGCCCATGCGGAAGGCGTCGAGGCCGTTGGGGGTGCCCAGGCCGGTCGGGCCGTCGTAACCGGTGCCGGCGGCGCACAGATAGGCCGGGGTGCAGGTGCCGTTGGCCCCCGCCGTCACGTCGTTGAGCGCCGAGGCTTTCGCCGCGTAGGGGTAGGTGTTGGGCTCGCTCCCCTCGGCCGGCCGGCCGGCGGTGGCGTAGACGCCCGCGATCAGCGGGGCGGAGGCGCTGGTGCCGCCGTACACGTTCCAGCCGGTGGAGCCGAAGCTGTTGTAGACGGCGACGCCGGTGGCCGGGTCGGCGACGGCGGAGACGTCGGCGACGGTCCGCTTGTCGCAGCCGGTGTCCTTCTGGAAGGCGGGCTTGGGCAGGTAGCGGGAGCACCCCGACCCGGCGCCGTAGCCGTCGTGCGACCAGACCGACTCGGACCAGCCGCGGGCCGCACCGGTGTCACGGCGCAGCGTGGTGCCTCCCACCGCGGTGACGTGGGGCGACGCGGCGGGGAACGACACTCCGTGGTTGTCGTCGCCGGACGAGGCGACCACCGCCACTCCGGGATGGTCGTAGTAGGAGTCCCACGCGGTCACCGCGGGGTCCTCCTCGAACAGGGAGTAGCGGGTGCCGTAGGAGTTGGAGACCACGTCCGCGCCGAGGGCGACGGCCTGTTGGACGGCGGCGCCGAGGTTCTCGATCTCGGGGCCGTCGGCCTCCACCAGCAGCAGGCGGGCGTCGGGAGCCGCCGCGGAGACCATGTCGAGGTCGAGCGCGGCCTCGCCGGCCCAGCCCTCGTCGGGCTCGGGGTACGACGTTCCGCCGCGCTGGTCGACCTTGGTGAAGCAGCCGTCGGCGCCGGTGCAGGCCGGCAGGCCGTACTGCGCCCGGTAGACCGCCAGGTCCTCCTCGGCCTTGGGAGCGTCGTAGGCGACGACGACGGCGATGGTCAGTCCGGCGCCCCCGCCCGTGGGCAGGCCGTAGGCGTCGCGGAGGTCCGCGGGGCCGTATCCGGCGGGGTCCTGTCCGGCCGCGCCGGAAGCCGTCCTGCTCTTCACGTCCGTGCGGCGCACGGCGAAGCAACTCGCCGCGCCGGGCGCCGGGGTGCCGCACAGCGGTTCCGTCTCCACCCGGTCGCGGCCCGTGGACGGATCCGCTTCGGCGGCGGTGTCCGCGGTGGTCCGCGCCTCCGCGGACGACGGCACCGCGAGTGTCGTGACGACGGCGCCGCAGAGGGCCGCGGCTATGGCCGCGGCCCGTCCGGAGGCTCTCAACGCCCTCCAGCTGGCACCTGCGTCGGTGACTGGTATTCGCACCTGTGACTCCTTCTTCCCGCCGGGGTCTCCGGCGGGGCGTTCCGCGCAGCGATCATGCGCTTGCTGCGCGGATGGTAACGGAGTCAGATCACAGGAACTTTGCCGCGCGCGGAGTCGGCTCCACCCACCCAAGTGAGGCGTTTCCGCAGGTGAGTGACGGCGAGTGCGGGTACGGCGGCCCCGAGGCCGTGGAGAGCCGGAGCGCCACGGCTCCCGGTCGGCGTCGCACGGGGTACCGCCGGGACGCCGGGCTCGCCTCGCGAACCGTGGCGGGCGGACCCGCCGGCAGCCGCCGGCGGGTCGCGGTTCAGACGCCGGTGGTGACCCGGACGGTCCACGCTCCGGACTTCGTCCGGTCGGTGACCTCCACCCGGATGCGCTCCCCCGGCACCGAGAACCGCTCGCCCTCCCGCAGGGGGGCGTCCGCGAGGGGCGGGTAGACCGAACGGTCCCAGCAGGCGTCGGAGTCGGGGTGGGTGTCCAGCACCTCGACCGGCCCGCCGCCGGACGGCGTGGCGTTGCGGATGCGGTAGATCAGCACGCCCTCGGTGCAGGTGGTCCGGTCGTTGCCGGTGGCACTACGGGCCTCGATGGCCAGTGCGGTGTCCGGGCCGGTCCTGATGACGGCGAGCCGGGTGCCGAGGGACGCGCCGGGCACGGGCACCTCGGCCATGGGTTCCAGGGTGAGGTCGGCGGCGCCCTGCACGCAGACCACCTGTTCCCCGCCGAGCCATCCGAGCTTCCACTTGTGCCAGCCGAACAGGTCGGGCGAGAGCCCGAACTGGCTGCCCATCACGTCCCAGTCGCCGACGTAGGTGTCCCAGTCGCCCTTGCCGTCCTCGGGCCGGTGGTACAGGTCGGCCAGGTCGAAGACGTGCCCGGTCTCGTGCGCCAGGACGTTGCGGTCCGGGGGGTGCTCCTCGAAGACGGTGACCACGCGCCGGATGTCCGTGCCGTCGGCCCTCAGCGGCCGGTCGAAGTTGACGACCTTCGTGGCGTCGGAGTCGACTCCCGGCGCGTCCGGATCGGCCACGAGGTAGACGATGTCGTACTCCGAGAAGTCGATCCGCCGGTCGGCCGCCGCGATCGCGTCGCGCAGGTAGGCGCTGCGCCGCTCGGAGCCCCAGTCCCGCTGTATCCCGTACCAGGTGGAGGGGCGGGGCATGCGGATCCACTGGCGCTGCGGATGTGCCCGGAGTTCGAACTTGCCGTACGAGGCCCGCTCGAAGAAGCGGGTGGTGGAGGGGAAGTAGTCGGCGGCCAGCACGTCGGGGGGCACCGCGGGCTCGGAGTCCGGGAAGGACAGGAACACCATGACCGCGTCGAGGGCGCGGTCGGGGCGCGGATAGGAGCCGTTCCACGTGTCGAGGCCCAGCGAGTGGTGGGCTCCGGTCCTGGGGAGCGCGCAGGGTCCCGCGTCCCGCGAGGCCGCCACCGCGGGGCCGGCCACGAGTCCGGTGGCGGCGAGCGCCAGGAGGGAGGTGAAGGCCGCCGCGACGCTGCGCAGGCTCGGCCTCGCCACTCCCCCGGGTCCGTGCTGACGCGGCACATCTACCTCCGGGTGGCGAATGCGGGACTTCTCCTCACCCTGGGCCGACTCGGCGGCGTACGCCCTGTTGTGCTGCCCCACACGGGTCAGCCGCCGTCATGACCCCGACAGCGCTCACTCACGGAAAGTCACAATCGCTCACCCTGGAGCCTAGAGAGAGCAGATCCCCACAGAACCGATCATCTCTGGGCAAGATGCGGAACGCCGCCGAGCGAGGGACAGCCGTGGGCCATGCGCGTGCCGTGGGCCCGAAACGTCGGGCACGCTGGTACCGCCGACGCGCCACCCTCTATGCTTCACCTCGTTTTCCCGCGTGGGCACCGCCTCCGGCGCGGCACGCCGACCGGAAAACCCTGCCCGGCGACAACTGTTCACGACGATCTGCACAGGGGGAGCGAGTGGTGAGCGGAACCCCCGAAGGGCCGGCGCCCCGGGCGGGCGTGACCCCCGGAACCCGGCCACCGGAGGTCACCGAGCGTGATCACCAGCGGTCCGGGCTCTCCGAGCTGCGTGACTACCGTGCCGCGTTCTCGGCCGCCGCCCTCCCCATGGCCGTGGTCGACGACCGGGGCCAGGTCGTCCGGGCGAACGACGCGCTGGGCTGCCTGCTCGGCGCCGACCCCGCGGCCCTGGTGCAGCGGCCGGCGGCGGAGCTCGTCGGCCTGACCTCGGACAGCTCCACCTGGCGTGCGTACGGCGAGGTGCTGAGCGGGGACCGTCACCGGCTGCGGTGCACCCTGCGGCTCAAGCACGCCGACGGAAGGCCGCTGTGGGCGGAGGTCACCGTCGTCCCCATGGGAGACCCCGCCACCGGCACGGGCCGCGTGCTGCTGTCCCTCGCCGATGTGAGCGACCGGCGCGAGCTGCGGGAGCGCCTGCGGCATCTGCGCATACACGATCCCGTGACCCGTCTGCCCAACCGCACGCTGTTCTTCGAACGCCTCACGGGCGCCCTGGAGAGCACGCCCCTCCAGGAGGGTGCGGCGCCGCGCGAGGGCCGGATCGGTCTCTGCTATCTCGACATCGACGGCTTCAAGGCGGTCAACGACACCCTGGGGCACCGCATCGGGGACCGGCTGCTCGCCGCCGTCGCCGGACGGCTCACCGACTGCGCCGAGGCCGGCGCGCACCGCACCGGCGGTCACCTGGTGGCGCGCCTGGGCGGTGACGAGTTCGCGATCCTGATCGAGGACTCGGCGGGCACGCACCAGCTCACCGAGCTCGCCCGCTCGGTGCTCACCGCGCTGCGGCGCCCGTTCGACGTCTCGGGGACCCTGCTGTCGGTGACCGCGTCCATCGGAGTGGTGGAGCGGGCCTCGGCGGGCACGTCGGCCACCGCCCTGATGCAGGCCGCCGACACCACGCTGTACTGGGCCAAGGCGGACGGCAGGGCCCGCTGGACCCTCTTCGACCCCGAGCGCAACGCGCACCGGATGACCCGGCAGGCACTCTCCTCCACGCTCCGGCCCGCGGTCGACCGCGGTGAGTTCACGCTGGAGTACCAGCCGCTGGTCGGCATGGCCGACGAGGTCGTACGGGGTGTCGAGGCCCTGGTGCGCTGGAACCACCCGCGCTTCGGGCTGCTGGCCCCGAGCCGGTTCGTGCCGATCGCGGAGGAGGACGGCACGATCGTCGAACTCGGCCGGTGGGTGCTGCGTACGGCCTGCCGCCAGGCGAGGTGCTGGCAGCTGGAACACCCGGACGAGCGGCCGCTGTTCATCAGCGTCAACGTCGCCGTGCGGCAGATCCGGGACTCCGACCTGGTCGCCGACGTCGCGGAGATCCTCACGGAGACCGGCCTCGACCCGGGTCTGCTGCAACTGGAGCTGACCGAGTCAGCCGTGATGGGTTCGTCGGGCCGGCCGCTGCGGGTCCTCCAGGCGCTCAGCGACATGGGGGTGCGGATCGCGATCGACGACTTCGGCACCGGCTACTCCAACCTGGCCTACCTCAGCCGGCTGCCCGTCTCGGTGCTGAAGCTGGACGGCTCCTTCGTGCGCGGCTTCCGTTACGAGGACGGCGCGCATCCCAGCCCGGCCGACGAGACGATCGTGGAGGCCATGGTGCAGCTCGCGCACCGCCTGGGCCTGACGGTCACCGCGGAGTGCGTGGAGACCTCGGGCCAGGCGGAGCGCCTGCGGCGGATCGGCTGCGACACCGGGCAGGGCTGGCTGTACTCGCGCGCGGTGGCGCCGGAGCGCATCGCCGAACTGATCGGCACCCGGCCCCTGGAAGGCTGAGGCCTCGGGGCGGGGCGCCGGACGGGATCCGGGGACGTCGCCGGTCAGGCCGCCCCGGGCAGACCGTAGGCGTCCGCGATCAGCTCGTACGAGCGCAGCCGCGCCTCGCCGCCGTGTGCGTTGGCCGTGATCATCAGCTCGTCGGCACCGGTCCGCTTGGCCAGGTCGTCCAGGCCGCTGCGGACCTCGTCCGGGGTGCCGTGGACGATGTCCTTCAGCCAGCCGTCGACGAACTCGCGCTCCATCGGGCTGAAGTCGTAGGCCGCCGCCTCCTCGGGGCTCGGCACCAGACCGGGGCGGCCGGTGCGCAGCCGGACCATCGACAGGGCGCCGGTCAGGACCTGCCGCCGGGCCTCGCGTTCGTCGTCGGCGGCCAGCGCCGCGACCCCGATGAGGGCGTAGGGGGCGTCGAGCACCGCGGAGGGCCGGAAGGACTCGCGGTACAGGTCCAGGGCGGGCACGGTGTTGCGGGCGGAGAAGTGGTGGGCGAAGGCGAAGGGCAGCCCGAGGATGCCGGCCAGCCGGGCGCTGAAGCCGGAGGAACCCAGCAGCCAGACGGGGGGCCGGAAAGCCGACTGGACCCCGCCGGGCGAGGTGGCCTGGACGGGGCCGGGTACGGCGTGGATCCGGGCGTAGGGGTGGCCGTCAGGGAAGTCGTCGTCCAGGAAGCGGGTGAGCTCGGCCAGCTGTTCCGGGAAGTCGTCGGCGCCCTCGTTGAGCCGGTCCGTGCGGCGCAGGGCGGCCGCGGTGGCCCCGTCCGTACCGGGTGCGCGCCCGAGGCCGAGGTCGACGCGTCCGGGCGCCATCGCCTCCAGGGTGCCGAACTGCTCCGCGATGACCAGGGGCGCGTGGTTGGGCAGCATCACACCGCCGGACCCGAGCCGGATGCGTTCGGTGTAGGCGGCCAGGTGCGCCAGGATGACGGCCGGCGACGAGGAGGCCACGCCGGGCATCGAGTGGTGCTCGGCGACCCAGTAGCGGTGGAAGCCGCGCCGCTCGGCGAGCTTCGCGATGTCCACGCTGGTGCGCAGGGCCTGGCTCGCGGTGCGGCCCGCGCCCACGCTCACCAGGTCGAGTACGGAGAGGGGGACGGGAGCCGTCCCTCCCGCGGTGCCGCGAATCCCGTCGCCTCGGTTCTCTTCCACGTGTTCGGCCTCTCCGGTGCGTCTGCGTATCGGAGGGTGCAAACAGGAGGACGGCTCCGCTTATTCCCGCGCGGACGCGCCGGCGCGGCTATTCGCGCACCTCGATGCCCCGCGGCTCGGCGGCGCCCACCGGGGGTTCACGGGTCGCGAAGAGGGTGCCGAGGGTCGGTGCCCAGATGCGGCGTTCGGCGAGCCGGAGCCCTTCCCACACCGCCACCTGGTTCGCGGTGAGGACCGGCTTGCCGAGGAGTTCCTCCAGCTCGGGGACGAACGCGGCGGTGTGCAGGGCGTTGTCGGGGAGCAGGACGACCTCGGCGTCGGGGTGGTTCCCGGCCACGGCCAGCTCCTTGACCCGGTCCACGTCCGCGGCCGCGGCGTCGGAGGCGTTGATGATGCCCGCGCCCCGGGTCGCGGTCACTTCGACGCCTCCGGCCCCGAGGAAGTCCGCGAAGAGCGCAGCGACGTCCTCGGAGTAGGTCGCCGCGACGGCGACCCGGGACGCGCCCAGTTCGCGCACCGCGTGCACGAAGGCGAAGGAGCTGCTGGAGGCGGGGAGCCCGGCCGCCCTGGCCAGCTCCGCGATCTGCTCGTGCGCGCCGTCCCAGCCGTAGGCGAAGCTCCCGCCCGAGCAGGCCCAGACCAGCGACTCGGCGCCGGCCATCCGCAGCTCCTCGACGCCGGCGGCCAGGCGGTCCGGTGTACCGGCGCCACGGAGGGACTCGGGCCTGCGGGCGTCCTCGTCGATCTCGGTGTGGAACAGCGGCACCCTGATGTCACTGTCGAGCATGACCTCGATCCGCGGGAAGTCGTCCTCCGCGGAGTGGCCCGGATAAAGAAGTCCTACGGTCGTCATGTCCGTCCTTCCCGTGCGTCCGGATGCCGTGCCTCCACCGCTGCCCCTGCCTGGGACAAGTATTCCCCTTTTAGGGGCATACTGCCGCCCGAAACGCCCGTGACCTGGGGTTTCTTCCGCAGCACCGGAGGCCGTGTTGACGGGCGTGTGCCCCGGTGCGAGCGTGGTCATTCCTGATGAACACTCCCGTGATCCTCGTCCTGGAGGCCGACCCGCCACCGCGCCTGGGCCGGCTGACCGGCCGCGCCCGCGTCCGGTACGCCGACGCGCGGACCCTCGCCGCACAACTGCCCGAGGCCGATGTGCTGCTCGTCTGGGACTTCACCTCCGACGCCGTCCGCGAGGCGTGGCCGGGCGACGGGCCCCGCCCCGGCTGGGTGCACACGGCGAGTGCGGGGGTGGACCGGCTGCTGTGCCCGGAGCTGGCCGCGTCGTCCACCGTCGTCACCAACGCCCGGGGCGTCTTCGAGCTGCCGATCGCCGAATACGTCGCCGGCCTGGTGCTCGCGTTCGCGAAGGACCTGCCCGGCACACTCGCGCTGCAGCGCGAACACCGGTGGCGCCACCGCGAGACCCGCCGGCTCGCGGGCAGCCGCGCGGTCGTCGTCGGCGCGGGCCCCGTCGGCCGGGAGATCATGCGGCTCCTGCACGGCCTCGGCGTCCGGGTGGCACTCGTGGGGCGCACGGCCCGGCGGTCGATCCACGGGGCCGAGGACCTGGACCGGCTGGCCGCCGGTGCGGACTGGGTGATCTCGGCCGCTCCCCTGACGGACGCGACGCGCGGGATGTTCGACGCCCGGTTCTTCGGTCTGCTCCAGCCCTCGGCCCACTTCGTGAACGTGGGCCGGGGACAGCTGACCGTCGAGGACGACCTCGCCGAGGCGCTCCGCCGGCGGTGGATCGCGGGCGCCGCGCTCGACGTGTTCCAGGAGGAGCCGCTGGACCCCACGAGCCCCCTCTGGGACGTGCCGGGCCTGCTGGTGTCCCCGCACATGAGCGGCGACACCGCCGGCTGGCGCGACCGGCTGGGCGAGCAGTTCGTTTCGATGTACGAGCGTTGGGCATCGGGTGACCCGCTGCCCAACGTGGTGGACATACGGCGTGGTTACGTCCCCTCCCCGGACATCCCGCTCTGACATTCCGGCATGACGACCAGTCATGAACGTACCGGCCGGGGCCGATACGTCCCGCGCACCGGTCGTCGCCCTCCGCCCCCGGAGGGACACGGGAAGGTCTCCCTCCGGCCACCGTTCGATCACATGGCGGTGCTTCCTGCATAGAAGTCCCGTTCCGGGCAGGTGCTCAGCCTGTCCGGAACGTGTCACACCCCGATTTCATCAGGAGACCGCGAACCATGGCTGACTTCCCTCACCTGTCCCGCCGGGGCTTCCTCAACCGAACCGCGGCCGTGGGAGGTCTGCTCGTCGTCCCGGGTCTGCTCTCCGCATGCAGCAAAACCGACGCCGGCGCCGCGGACGGCGAGGGCGCCCTGGACAAGCTCCGCGAGCAGGGCTTCGTCCGCGTCGCGTACGCCAACGAGGCCCCTTACGGCTACATGGAGGGCAAGCAGCTCAAGGGCGAGGCGCCCACCCTGCACCGGGAGATATTCAAGGCGCTCGGCGTCGACGAGCTGAGGCCCACGCTCTCCGAGTGGGACGGACTGATCCCCGGTCTGCAGGCCGGGAAGTACGACGTGGTCAGCGCGGGCATGGCCATCACCCCCGAGCGCTGCGCCAACGCGCTGTTCTCCGAGCCGGAGTTCATCTCCCCGACCGCCCTGATGGTGAAGAAGGGCAACCCGCGCAAGCTGACCGACCTGGCGTCCGCGAAGGCGGCCGGGGTCACAGTCGGCGTGATGTCGGGGGCGGTCGAGGCGTCGTACGCCAAGGGCGCGGGCATTCCCGAGGGCAGGATCAAGACGCTGCAGAAGCCGCAGGACGGGGCGGACGCCGTGAAGGGCGGCCGGGTCGACGCCTTCCTGCTCACCGGCATCTCGCTGCGCTGGCTGGCGAAGACCAACCCGGACACCGAGGTCACCGAGCCCTTCGTGCCGGAACTGGACGGCGAGCAGCAGTTCTCCCCGGGCGGCGCGGTGTTCCGCCAGGGCAACGAGGACCTGCGGGACTCCTTCAACCGCGAGCTGAAGAAGATCGTCTCGGACCGGTCGCGCTATGTGAGCCTGCTGCGGGACTACGGTTTCGGGCCGACCGAGGTCCCGCCGGCCACGCTGAAGACCGCCGACCTGTGCAAGGGCTGACGGAGGCGGAGCGCACCGCATGAGCGACTTCTTCTCCACCTTCCTCGACGAACTCCCGCAGATCGGATCGGGCCTGCGGGTGACGCTGGAGGCGACCGTCCTCGGCTCGCTCCTCGCGCTGACGCTGTCGTTCGTCCTCGGCCTGGCGGCCGGCAGCCGGCTGCTGCCGGTGCGCGGGGCCTCCCGGACCGTCGTGGAGTTCTTCCGCGGCACCTCGCTCTACGTCCAGCTGTTCTGGTTCTACTACGCGATGCCGCAGCTGACGGGTTACGAACTGACGCCGCTGCTCTGCGGGGTGGTGGCCTTCGGCCTGAACTTCGGCGCCTACGGCTCGGAGGTCGTGCGCGGTGCGGTCAACTCCGTGCCGCGTGCCCAGTACGAGGCGGCCGTGGCACTGAACATGACGCCCTTCCACCGGATGCGGAAGGTGATCCTGCCCCAGGCCTGGGTGCAGATGATCCCCTCCTTCACCAACCTGCTGATCCAGCTGCTGAAGGCCACACCCCTGCTGTGGCTGCTCTCGGCGGCCGATCTGATGACGGCGATCGAGCACGTCCGCAGCCTGACCGGTGAGAGCCTCACCGCCTACCTCCTGCTGCTGGCCGCCTACTTCGTGCTCGCCTACGCGCTGACACTGCTGATGAACCTGCTGGAACGGACCGCCAAGCGGCGACTCGGCCTGCACACCGGCGCGGCAGGTGTGTTCGGGACCCGCAGCGCCGAACCCGTCACGACGGCCGGAGGGACCCGGTGAACCGGACATTCGACTGGGAGGCCGCCCGTGAGGCCCTCCCCCTGCTGCTCGAAGGCTTCCGGGTCACCCTGCTCGCGACCGTGCTCGGCACGCTGGTGGCGGCGGTGCTCGGACTCGCGATCGCGGTGGCCGGGCGGGCCGCCTCGCGGCTCGTCACGGTGCCGGTGAGGACCGTGATGGAGTTCGTCCGCTCGACCCCGCTGCTGGTGCAACTGGTCGGCGCGGCGGCGGTCTTCACCTCCGTGGAGCCGCTCACCGTCGGCATCGCCGTCCTGGGCGTCCACTACGCCGCGTACACCTCGGAGGTCTACAGGGCCGGGATCGACGGCGTGCCCAAGGGCCAGTGGGAGGCCTGCCGGGCCCTCTCCATGTCACCCCGGCGCACCTGGCAGGCGGTGATCCTGCCGCAGGCCGTGCGCAACGTGCTGCCCGCCCTCGGCAACTACGCCGTCTCGATGTTCAAGGAGACCCCTTTCCTGGCCGTGATCACGGTGCAGGAGATGGTCTTCGAGGCCCGGAAGTACGGGGCCGACCACTTCGCCTACACCGAGGCGTGGACGCTCGCGGGCCTGATCTTCCTGGTCGCGAGCTACCCGACCTCGCTGCTGATGAGAAAGCTGGAGAAGCGCCTTGGCCACTGAATCCGCACCCATCAAGGATCCGGCGGAGCCCATCGGGGAATCCGCGGACGTGGCTCCGGCCACCGGGACGACCGCCGCGGAACCCCTGGTCCGCTTCGACCGGGTCGTCAAGCGTTACGGCGACCACGTCGTCCTGGACGAGCTGGACTTCACCGTCCGGCGCGGCGAGCACGTCACGCTGATCGGGCCGAGCGGTTCGGGGAAGACCACGATCCTGCGGCTGCTGATGACCCTGGAGCGGGTCAGCGACGGCGTGATCTGGGTCGACGGCTCGCCGCTGTCCCACGTGCGTACGCCCTCCGGCGCGCTGAAGCCCGCGGGCGAGAAGGATCTGCGCGTGTCCCGGAAGAAGATCGGGATGGTCTTCCAGCAGTTCAACCTCTTCCCGAACATGAAGGTCCTCCAGAACATCACCGAGGCGCCGGTCAACGTCCTCGGCATGGACAAGGACGAGGCGGAGACCCGGGCCCGGGAGCTGCTCGACCTGGTGGGACTCGCCGGGAAGACCGACGCCCACCCCTCGCAGCTGTCGGGCGGACAGCAGCAGCGTGTGGCCATCGCCAGGGCGCTCGCGATGCGGCCCGAGGTCCTGCTGCTCGACGAGGTGACGTCCGCGCTCGATCCCGAGCTGGTGGCCGGTGTGCTGGGGCTGCTGGTCGACATCGCCAGGAACACCAACATCACGATGCTCTGTGTGACCCACGAGATGAACTTCGCCCGGGACGTTTCGGAGAAGGTCCTGATGTTCGACGCCGGGAAGGTCGTGGAGTCCGGTTCGCCGGAAAAAATCTTCTCCGATCCGGAGCACGAACGTACACGCGAATTCCTGAACGCGGTCCTGTGACCTTGCCATTGGCGCGGTGCGCGTGACGCTGGCATATGCCTCCGGCGTGCGCCCCAGCTGACGGCGTCGGCGCGCGCCAATTAGTCGTCAACACCCTCTCCGAACAGCCCTCTTGGCGACTATCGTGAGACGCGAGCTTGCGGTCACGACCTGGCAGAGGACCTGAGGGGGACCCCGTGGCGTTGAAGCCGGAGCCGAAGGCAGCCTTCCATTCGGTGCAGTACGCGCTGCGTGTGCTCGAATCGGTGTCCACGCACGGTGACGGCGTGACCGGCGCCCAGCTCTCCCGCGAGACCGGACTGCCGGCCGGGCACCTCGCGCCCCTCCTGCTGACCCTGCGCCGCGAGGGGTACGTCGAGCAGGTCACCGACGGCGCGTACGTCATCGGACCCTCACTGCTGGAACTCGGCTCCGGCACGGCCCGCCGGCAGGCCCTGGAGGCGAAGCTCCAGCAGACCCTGGTGCAGCTCCGGGACTCGGTCGGCGCGGCCGTCTACGTCAGCCGGTACGTCGACGGCGAGATCCGCGTGACGCAGATGGCGGACGGTCCGCGCACTCCCGCCGTCAACGAGTGGGTGGACTTCCGCTCGGCGGCGCACGCGAGCGCGATCGGCAAGTGCCTGCTGACGCAGCTCGACCAGAACGGCCGGCGCGACCACCTGTCGCGGCACCGGATCGCGCGGCTGACGTCCCGGACCATCACCAGCGAGAAGGTGCTCTTCTCCAAGCTGGACAGCCAGCCGGCGACGGTGCCCGTCCTCGACCTGCAGGAGTACGCCGTGGGCACCGTCTGCGCGGCGGTCCCCCTGACGGCGGGTTCGTCGGCCGGGTGCCTGGCGCTGTCGCTCCCGATCGAGCACGCGCACCGGCTGCGGGCCGCCGCGGCCACGCTGAACCGGCGCGCGGCGCCCGTGCTCCTGTCGCTCGCCCTCTGAACTGAACCCGGACACGGAGGTTCTCCGGACACCCGGAACACCCCCCGTGCCCGCACGGTCAGAGCGAGAGCCACACCGTCGTGTCCGGCGGTACGGCGCCGTCTTCAAGCGGGCCGCTGGCGAGCAGGACCCGCGCGCCGTCGGGCAGCTCGACCGCCGCGGAGGACGCGTTGAGCAGGCAGCGGAAGCCGTCCTGCCGGTCGAAGCACACCGTCCCGGGCCCGGCGTCCACCCAGGTCAGCGTCTCCGGCAGGGGGACCAGACGTGCCCGGCGCAGCGAGAGCGCGGCGCGGTAGAGGCTCAGGACGGACTCCGGATCGTCCTGCTGCGCCGCCACGCTCAGCCCGGACCAGGACGCCGGCTGCGGCAGCCAGGAGGGTGCGGCCCCGTCCGGCGAGAAGCCGAGCGACGTGCCGGGACCGCCCCACGGCAACGGCACCCGGCAGCCGTCGCGGCCCCGGTCCGTACCTCCCGAGCGCACGTAGGTGGGGTCCTGGAGCAGTTCGTCGGGCAGGTCCTGCACCTCGGGGAGGCCCAGTTCGTCCCCCTGGTAGACGTAGACCCCACCGGGCAGGGAGAGGGTCAGCAGCGCGGCCGCCCTGGCCCGGCGGCGGCCGAGCACCGGGTCGCTCGGGTCGAGCAGCCGCTTGTCGCCCATGTCGAACGAGGTGTCCGCGCGGCCGTAGCGCGTGACGTGCCTGATCGTGTCGTGGTTGGACAGGACCCAGGTGGGCGGCGCTCCCACCGGTGCGAGGCCGGCGAAGGTCTCCTCGACGACCCGGCGGAGTGCGTCCGCGTCCCACGCGCAGCACAGGAACTCGAAGTTGAACGCCGAGTGGAGCTCGTCGGGCCGGAGGTAGCGCGCCGACTGCTCGGGGGTGGGCAGCCAGACCTCGCCGACGAAGGTGCGCTCGCCGTCGTAGGTGTCGAGGATCTTGCGCCAGGAGCGGTAGATGTCGTGGACCGCGTCGCAGTCCTGGTAGGGCAGGTCCGTGACGTCCGGGTCCGCTCCGACGTCGGGCAGGCCGGGCTTCTTCGCCAGACCGTGGGCGACATCGATGCGGAAGCCGTCGACGCCCCGGTCCAGCCAGAAGCGCAGGATGTCCTCGAACTCGGCACGTACCTCGGGGTGCTCCCAGTTCAGGTCCGGCTGTTCGGGGGCGAACATGTGGAGGTACCAGGGGCCCGGGCTGCCGTCCGCCTCGGTAACCCGCGTCCACGCGCTGCCGCCGAAGTAGGAGGTCCAGTCGTTGGGCGGGAGTTCGCCGTCCGCGCCGCGGCCCGGGACGAACCAGAAGCGCTCGCGCTCCGGCGATCCGGGGCCGGCGGCGAGCGCGGCCCTGAACCAGGCGTGCTGGTCGGAGCAGTGGTTGGGCACGAGGTCGACGATGACGCGCAGGCCGTGCCCGTGGGCCTCGGTGATGAGCAGTTCGGCTTCGGCGAGGGTGCCGAAACGCGGGTCGATGTCACGGTAGTCCGCGACGTCGTAGCCTCCGTCGGCCATCGGCGAGGTGTACCAGGGGGTGAACCACAGGGCGTCCACGCCGAGCTCGCGCAGGTAGGGGAGGCGGCTGCGGACGCCGGCGAGGTCGCCGGTGCCGTCTCCGTCGCCGTCCGCGAAACTGCGTACGTAGATCTGGTAGATCGCGGCGTGCCGCCACCAGTGGGTGGTCACTGAGACTCCTTGCTCGGTATATATGAGGTGGTGCGGGCCCGCAGGTCAGGGGCGGGCCCGCACCGGTCGGGCTACCAGCCGGTGTTGCCGGCGCCCCGGGTGATCGTGAAACCACCCGCACTGGAGAGTCCGCCGGCGACCGCGCCGTTCACGGTCACGCGGGAGAAGGTTCCCGCTCCCGCGGAGTTGATCTCGATGCCGTACGAACCGGCCTTGTCGATCCTGAGTCCGTCGACGGTGAGCGCGCTGACGTTCTTCTGCCACGAGACCAGCAGCCCGCTGTAGGTGCTGTCGAGGATCTCGTTGTCCTTGACCAGGACGGGCGCGGTGATGTCGGAGGAGTCGGCGTAGATCCAGAGGGCGCCGAGCTTGCTCTGCCAGTTGGGTTCGTAACCGCCTGTGCGGGTAAGGGTGTTGCGCTGCACGGACGTCGTCCCGCTGAAGGGCACCGGTGCGAAGCGGCTGCTGATGGCGATACCGGAGGAGCCGGTGACCGTGTCGGCCAGGATGTTGTCCTCGACCCGGTTGCCGTGGCCGCCGTAGATGCCGACGGTGTTGGCGAGCATCGGGAGCTGCACGGTGTTGAAGCGGAACGCGCTGTCGGTGACGGCCTGGGCCTCGGAGAACATCGCGAGTCCGTCGTCACCGGTGTTGCGGACGCTGCTCTGCGAGACTTCGGTCGCCCTGGTGCCCTTGTGGAGGTTGACGCCGTCCGCGAAGGTGTCGCGGATGCGGAGACCCGAGGCGTACAGACCGTTGGTCGGGGCGTCGATCCAGAGTCCGACCTTGGTGTGCTGGATCCAGATGTTCGTCAGGGTGGACCCGTTGCCGAAGTCGCCCTCGATCGCCGCGTCGAAGTTGGCGTCGTCACGGTAGGAGACGTCACCGGCGATCATCAGGTCCTGGACGTTGCTGGTGCCGCCGCGTCCGAAGAGCCCGCCCTTGCCGTTCCTGCCGCGCAGCACGGTGTGCCACTGGCCCGCGCCGCGCAGGTCGGCGCCGGCGAGGTCGACGTGCCCGGAGATGTCGTACGTACCGGCGGGCAGCCAGAGACCCTTGCCCTGGGACGTGGCCGTGCTCAGCGCCGTGTTCAGGGCGTTGGTGTCGTCGCCGGAGTCGTTCGGGGTGACGCCGAGCGTGGTAGCGGAGACGAAGCCGGTGGACGGCATGGTGAGCGCGGCGGGCGCGGCCTCGGTCTCGACGAGGTCCAGGGTGTAGGAGGCGGCGGTGTCGCCCGCGTCCTTCTGGAACTTCAGCACGGTGCCCGCCGGGAGCGTGCCGGTGAGCAGCGTCCTGGTCTCGTCGAAGAAGTGGTGGCCGGAGCTCTGGGACGGGTTGTTGGTGTAGGGGTAGCCGCCGTAGACCCAGCTGTACTTGGAGGTGAGGGGCAGGTCCCGGAGCTGGGTGCCGTCGGCGTAGACGCTGAGGGTGGTGTCGATGCCGGTGCCCGCCGCGTTGTCCGGGACGGAGTAGCGCAGGGTCAGGGCGTTGGCGGGCTTGGTCAGCGTGAACTGCACGTACTCGCCGGTGGCGTCCAGGACGACGGCCTTGCGGCCCGACGCCTCGGACGGCACGGTCAGGTAGGTGCGGTCGGGGCCGGTCGTGCCGGCGTTCGTGCTGCCGCTCTCCGCCTCGTAGGCCGTGTACGGCATGGTCGCGCCCCGGGTGCTGCTGGGCGTGGAGCCGGTGACCCCGATGCCGTCGAGCTGGAGGGTGCCGTTGTCCCCGGAGGCGGTCCGCAGGGTGAGGTGGTTGAGCGCGGCGCGCAGGGGCGCGTCGGTGGCGGCGCTCTTCCAGGCACCCCCGGTGCCGGGCAGCGTCAGCCGCCGGACGGTGGTGCCGTTGGCCAGCAGGGTGACGGTCGACGCGGTGGCGTCTGGGGTGCGGTAGCGCACGGTCACCGGGTACGTCGCGGCGCCGGGTGCGTTGACCGCGAATACGGCGCGGGCCCCGGTGGCGGTGAAGCCGGAGAGGTAGCCGCCGCCCTCGTAGCCGGTGACGGCGGTGGCCTTCGCCGGTCCGCCGGAGGCGAAGGCGTCCTCGGCCTGGTGGGTCAGGGTGGTGGGGCCGCCGGGGTCGGTCGGCGTGGTGGGTGTGGCCGGGGTGAGGCTGTCGATGTTGACGTTGCCGCTGTCGGCGCTGGTGAACGTCCAGGCGACGGTGTTGGCCCCCTTGGCGTACGTCACCGCCTCCTCCCGTGTGGCCCAGGTGTCCCAGTTCGCGGTGGGCGGCAGGCTGACCTGACGGACCTTGGCCCCGTTGACGTACAGGCTCAGCGTCATCGTGGCGCCGGTGCCGTTGGCGTACCGCAGCGTCACGGAACCGGCGCCGGCTTCGGCGGAGTTCACGCCGAAGGCGACGGAGGCGGAGCCCTTGTTGGCGTCGGTGAGGCCGCCCGCGAAGCCCGTGCCGGTGAAGCCCGTGTGGTCGGCGGCGACGGCGGCGCCGCCCGAGAGCTGCGCGGACTCCGCCTCCAGGGCACCGGCCGGGGTCGGGTCGCCCGTGCCCGCCGATGTGTCGGCGGTGCTGTTGTCGATGTTGACGTTGCCGCTGTCGGCGCTGGTGAACGTCCAGGCGACGGTGTTGGCGCCCTTGGCGTAGGTGACCGTCTCGCGTTGCGTGGCCCAGGTGTCCCAGTTCGCCGTGGGCGGCAGGCTGACCTGACGGACCTTGGCCCCGTTGACGTACAGGCTCAGCGTCATCGTGGCGCCGGTGCCGTTGGCGTACCGCAGCGTCACGGAACCGGCGCCGGCGGCCGGGGCGGTCACGCCGAAGGACACGGAGGCGGCGCCCTTGTGGGCGTCGGTGAAGCCGCCGACGAAACCGGATCCGGTGTAGCCGCTGTGCTCGGTGGAGACGGCGGCGCCCCCGGACAGCTGGGACGACTCGGCCTCCACGGTGACGGTGGCCGCCTGGGCGGCCCCCGCCCCGCAGAGCAGGGCGCCGAGCAGGGACGCGAGGACGGGGAACGTGAGCCGGACGGCGGCCCGGGAGCGCTTTCCTGGTACAGGAGACACGGCAGTGTGTCCTTCCCTTGGGGGCGGGTCAGCCCTTGAGGCTGCCCGCGGTGAGACCCGCGATGATGTGGCGCTGGAAGATCAGGAAGAGGACGAGCAGGGGGATGCTCGCCATGACCATCCCGGCCAGCAACTGGTTGGCCGGCATGAACTCGGAGAGCCGGTTGAGCGCGACGGTGATCGGCTGCTTCGCCTCGTCGGGGAGGACGAGCATGGGCCAGAGGAAGTCCTTCCAGACTCCGACGACCGCGAAGATCGACACGACGGCGAGCACCGGGCGGGAAAGCGGCAGGACCACGGACACCAGGACCCTGAGCGTGCCCGCTCCGTCGATCCGTGCGGAGTCCAGGAGTTCGGCGGGTATCTGGTCGAAGAACCGCTTGAGGATGAAGATGTTGAAGGCGTTGGCCGCGGCGGGCAGCCAGATCGCGAACGGGGTGTTGATCAGGTTGACGTGGAAGAGCGGCACGTCGACCACGGCCAGGTACGTCGGCACGAGCAGCGCCGACACCGGCAGCATCAGCGTCGCCAGCATCATGCCCAGGACGACGTTGCCGAGCACCGGCCGGAGCTTCGACAGGGCGTAGGCGGCGGACACGTCCACCAGCAGCTGCGTCAGCCAGGCGCCGAGAGCGAGCACCAGCGTGTTGAGGAAGAAGTGGCCGAGCCCGACGTTCGTCCAGGCGTCGGTGTAGCTCTCCGGGTGCCAGCTCTCCGGGAACAGGGTGGGGTTCGGGTCGGCCAGCTCGGAGGAGGACTTCAGCGCGCCCGACGTCATCCAGTAGAGGGGGAAGACGAAGGCGACGGTGAAGCCGGTCAGGGTCGCCGCGAGGACGAAGCGGTAGAGGAACCGCCCGGTGCGCCGGTTCATCTCGGCGGGAGCGATCAGTGTGCGTGCGGGGGTTTCGGCAGCCATGGCGGTACTCCCTCTCAGCCCTTGCTCCGGGTGAGGCGCAGATAGACGACGGAGAAGAGGCCGAGCACGGCGAAGAGCAGCGTGCTCATGGCGCTGGCCAGGCCGAAGTCGTTGTAGACGAAGGCGTAGCGGTAGAGGAGCAGGAGCACGGTGACGGTGGCGTCGTCGGGCCCGCCGCCGGTGAGGACGAAGGGTTCGACGAAGACCTGCATGGTGCCGATGACCTGGAGCAGCAGGGTGATCATCAGGATGAACCGCATCTGCGGGATCGTGACGTGCCACAGCCGCTGCCGGATCGACGCACCGTCCAGCTCGGCGGCCTCGTACAGCTCTCCGGGGATTCCGCCGAGCGCCGCCAGGTAGATCAGGGTGGTGGTGCCCATGTTGGCCCACGTCGAGACGAGGACCAGCGAGACCATGGCGAGGTTCTCCGACTCCAGCCACTGCTGGGCCGGCAGCTGGAGGACCTCCAGCGCGTTGTTGAACAGGCCCGGGCCTGGATCGTAGAAGCCCCGCCAGAGCAGCATGGTGACGATGGGGGGCAGCATGACCGGCAGGTAGACGGTCATGCGCAGATACGGCCGCCCGTGCCGCAGTTCGTTCAGGACGACCGCGGTGGCGAAGGGTGCCGCGAATCCGAGGACCAGGGCGAGCAGGGTGAAGTAGCCGGTGTTCTGCCAGGCGGTCAGGAACAGCGGGTCGTCGAACAGCCGCCGGAAGTTGTCCAGGCCCACCCAGCGGGCGGGTTCGGCGAAGGTGACCTGCTGGAAGCCGAGCAGGAAGCCGCGCACGATCGGGTACCAGGAGAAGAGCGCGAAGCACAGCACCCCGGCGGCCAGGAAGAGGTATGCGACCAGGGTCTCGCGGACGGCCCGGCGGAGCCGGGAGCTTCCGGCCCCGGCCTCCGCCCGCGTCCCGGCCGGGGGCCGGGGCGAAGGCGGGGGACCTTCTTCCGTGGTCTTCTCCGCGGCGGCGGAGAGCGGCTGGGCGGACATCGTCACTTCACCGAGGCGAGAACGACGTCGGCCTTCTTCGCGGCCTCGGCCAGCAGCGCGTCGATGTCCGCGTCCTCCTTGGTCAGCACCGACTGCATGACTCCGTCGAGGATCGTGTAGAGCTGCTGGGCGTTGGGCGGCTCGACCTTGGTCTCCACCTGGGCGTTCCGCTCGATGAACGGCCGGTAGTTCTCGACCGGGGTGTTGGCGTACTGGTCGTGGATCCGGTCGATCTCGGCCTGCGCCTCGCCGGCGAACAGCCGGGGCTGCGGCAGCCCGATCGGCACGCCCGTCTCCTTGGACCTCTTGCTGTCGACCGCTTCGCGCTCGGGGCTGCGCAGGTACTTCCACTGGACCCAGGTCAGCCCGGCCTTGATCTTCTCCGGTGAGGCCTTCGGGTTGAACATGAATCCGTCGCCGCCACCGAGGGTCGCGGTGCCGGGCAGCGCGGCCAGGCCGTACTCCTCGTACTCGCGCTCGAACTGCTTCACGATCGTGGGGATGTTGTCGGGTCCCGCCATGTACATCCCCAGCTTGCCGGAACCCATCATCTTCTGGACGTCGGCTATCTCCAGGAGCTGGCGGGTGCCCATGCTCCTGTCCGTCCAGCGCATGTCGTGCAGGGCGTCGAGCGCCTTGCGGCCGGCCTCGCTGTCGAAGGCGGCCTTCCAGCGGCCGTCCTGCTCCTTGGCCACCTCCCCGCCCATGGAGTAGATCCACGAGGTGAGGTGCCAGCCGCCCTGGTTGTTCTTGCTGTAGTCGGCGTATCCGACCGTGCCGTCACCGAGCGCGCTGATCCTCTTCGCCGCGGTGCGCACGTCCTCCCAGGTGGCCGGCGGCTTGTCGGGGTCGAGTCCGGCCTTGGTGAACAGCTCGCGGTTGTAGAGCAGGCCCATCGAGTAGTTGCCGGTGGGCAGGCCGTACGTCTTGCCCTCGGCGTCCTTGAAGACCTTCATCAGCGCCGGGTCGATGTCTCCGAAGTACGGCACGTCACCTACGTACTCGCTGATGTCGGCCGCCTGGCGGCGCTGGATCAGCCCGGCCGGGTCGGTGAAATAGACGTAGTAGACGTCCTCCAGCTGGCCGCCCGCGAGCTTGGCCGCGAAGGTCTTCGGATCCATCTGGCCCTCACGGGCGTCGATCCTGATCTTCGGGTGGCTCTTCTCGAAGGCCGCGACGTCCTCCATGAAGTTCTTGCGGTCGACGGCCTGCGTCTTGGCGGGCATGCCGTTCACGCTGATCGTGACCACCCCGTCCTTGTCCACGCCGGAGGGCGAGGAGCCGGAGCCGCCGCACGCCGTGAGCGCGAGGGCGAGGGCGGCGGCCGTCGCCGAGCCGAGAACCTGACGTCTGCTGATGCCTGGCATGCCAACCATGGGATTCGCGCCTTCCTCGGGGTCCGCTGCGGGGCTGTCGGACCCCGAGCACTGAGCTGCGCTGAAGGTAGAAGCCGGTTACGCAAGAAGTCAATGCATCAACGCAAGAAAGTAATCTCCACGGCTTGCGCAAGAAACACGGCCGGCCCCCGGCACCCCTCAGACCGGCCGCGCGGCGGTGGAGCCGCGGACGATCAGCTCGGTGTCGAACATCATGAGTTCGTTTGCGCCCGCATGGCCTTCGATCTGCGCCGCCAGCGAGGCCACGACCGCCGAGGCCATCGCCTGGATCGGCTGCCGCGCGGTGGTCAGCGGCGGGTCCGTGGCCACCATGAAGGGTGAGTCGTCGAACCCCACCACGGAGAGGTCCCGCGGCACGGACACCCCCTGCCGACGGGCGCCGCGGACCGCCCCGAGCGCCAGCGCGTCACTGGCGCAAACGATCCCTGTGACCCCTTCGGCCAGCAGGCGCGGCAGCGCGGTGGCACCCCCCTCCATGGTGAAGAGCGCGTGCACCACCAGGCGCCGCCAGTCGTCGGCGGCGACGCCCCGGCGGGCACAGAAGGCGGCGAAGCCGGCGAGCTTGCGGGCCGACGGGACGTGCCCGACCGGGCCGAGGACCATGCCGATCCGCTCGTGCCCCAGAGCCGCGAGGTGGGTCAGCGCCTGGTCGGCGGCGAGCGCGTCGTCCACGCGGACCTGGGCGACCCCGAGGTTCTCGTCGGCGGCGTTGATCAGCACCATCGGGATCCTGCGTTCGCGCAGCGCACGGCCGTGTTCCGGCCCCGCGTCGGCGTAGCTGGCCCCGATGAAGACGATGCCGCCGATGTTCTGCTGGAGCAGCATCTCGATGTAGTGCGCCTCGGAGACGCCGTCGGCGGTCCTGGTGCACAGCACGGGTATGAGGCCGCGCTTGTTCAGCAGTCCGCACAGCGCCTCGGCGAAGGCCGAGAAGATCGGATTCTGCAGGTCGGGCACCACCAGGCCGATGAGGGCGGCCCGGTCGGCCCGGTACCGGCGGGGCCTTTCGATCCCGCACACGTCGAGCGCGCTGAGCACCGCCTCGCGGGTCGCGCTCGCCACGTCGGGGCTGCCGTTCAGGACGCGACTGACCGTCGCCTCACTGACACCCGCGTACTCGGCCACTTGAGAGAGTCGTCGTTTCGCCACGGAGCTCACCCTACAAAGCGCTACGCAAAAATGAAGATCACTTACGAAAAAAATCGACGAACTTGCCGAAGCGGGACGCGACGGGGTCCGGGCAGGCGTCGATACGGGGCACGGAGGAGGTGGGTCCAGCCGGTGCGGGGTCCGGGAGCTCCTTCACGCCCATCGGCGAGGCGACCGGGGGCGCGTGTCATCAGCACCCCTTTCGGCCAGGTATTATTTTCGAGTCAGCCGGCGCCGTTAGCTCAGTTGGTTAGAGCAGCTGACTCTTAATCAGCGGGTCCGGGGTTCGAGTCCCTGACGGCGCACAGACACCACATTGGGCGGTCTCCCTCCGAGGAGACCGCCCAATGTGCGTCGTACCGGATCAGAACTGCACGTCGGAGCACGCGTAGAACGCGTTGCCGGTGTCCGCGATGTTCCACACCGCCAGGATGATGTGCTTGCCGGACTTCTGGGTCGGCATGGATCCCTGGTGGGTCAGCGTCGCCGGCGGCTGCTGGTTCCCGTACGGCACCGTCATGAAGGGCTGCGATTCCAGGGCGGCCCTGGTGAGCGGCTTGGTGGGGTCCCAGCCGTTCTTGGTGATGTAGTACCGGAAGTCGGTCGTGGAGTGGCGGGCCGTGAACTGCCAGCGGAAGCTGTAGCCCTGCCCGGAGGTGACCCTGGTGGCGGGCCAGCCGCCACCGCGCGGGTCGTCGAGCTGGGCGAACTGGCCGAGCCCGCCGGAACATATCTTGCCGTCCGCCGGCCCTGCCGCCGGGAAGCCCTTGGGGCCTTCGACGCTCTGCGGCTCCCACTGGATGTTGCCGCAGTTGGTGACGGTGCCGTTGGCGCAGAGCTTCTGCCGGCTGATGGGTGTGTCCGTGTACCCGTGGCTGCTCGCACTGCCGGTCGCGAGCATGGAGACGCCCGCTATCGCCAGGCCGATGACGGCCGCGCTTGCCCTTTTCCGCATGCTGTGTCGCTCCTCGAGAACGTGGGGGATGTTCTGGGGATGATCCGAGCTGTGCCGCGCGCATCACTTTTGCGGTCTAGACCAAGTCCAGATTATTGACATGCCATGGACATGTCCAGACCAATGTGAGCCGGGTTTGGGCGCGAATCGAGGAGCGCGCGGATGCGGTCAGGCGCCCTCGCCGCCGCCGCGGCCGGTGTAGAAGGCCACCGTCAGATCCCTGACCAGCGCCTTGTGTTCATAAGCGTCCAGTTCGACGATGCCCCGGGCGGTCAGCCGGCCGACGGTGTCGTCCACCGCGTCGACGACCGAGGTGAGGACGCCGTCGCGGTGCTTCGCGTCGATGGCCGCCACCCGGCACCGCTGCATCGCGGCCGCGACCTCGGGGGCGTACTCGATCCCGGTCGGCTGGGCCGAGTACACCTCGACGCCCACGGGCTCGCAGTCCGCCCTCAGCACACGGGTCAGCGCGTCGCCCACCGCCTCCGCGTCACGCAGGGTGCGGGTGTCCTCGTGGAACGCGTCGGCCGGGAGCTGCGAGAGCACCCGCGCCAGCGCCGCCTCCACCTGGTCGCGCAGATAACGCTCGTGGTCGGCGACGCCGAGCGCGGCACGCACCGTGTCCTTCACCCGCCAGACGACGAGGACGACGACCCGCAGCGCGGTGCCGCTCGCGTCCACGGCGGGCAGCGGCTCGCTGCGCCAGTGCCGCAGGCGTACGTCGACGCGGCGCCGCAGCAGGAGCGGGGAGATCCAGAGGAGTCCGGTCCGCCGTACGGTGCCCCGGTAGTCCCCGAAGAGCGTCAGCACCGAGGCGTGCCCGACCCGCCCCCGCCCGAGGCCCCCGAGTGCGAGGAGCACCAGAGTCACCAGCAGGGCGATCAGCGCCCAGGCCCCGGTGCCCATACCGGCGTACGGGCGCGCTCCGATCCCGAGCCGGCCGGGCACGGCGGCCGGGAGTGCGCCGTGCCACCACAGCACGGCGAGTCCTGCTGCGGTGCCGGCCGCGGCGGTGAGCAGCGCCGCCCAGCCGGGCAGCGCGGGCCCGGGCCGCTCGGCGAGCCGGGGGTCGGCGAGCGGTGCGGGCCGGCCGGGCCTGCGCGTCTGCGGCGAGCGCGGCATCGGGGGGCGCCGTGCACCGGCCCGCTGCGTGCCGGCCCCCGCGCCGGACCCGCCGCCGTGGTCCTCGTCGCGGAAGAGCAGGTGGACGGGGATGGGCGCGGTCGTCTCGGTACTGATGACGGGGTGCCGGCGCCCGGCACCCCACCAGGCGACGGGGTCGGCGGCCCCGACGGTCATGGTCACCGGAGCGCGGGCCTCCTCGCGCGCCGGGGCCACGCCCACGGACGGCGGGACCGCGTCACCGGACGACACGTGCGTGCCCTCGGGAGGCCGGGCCGTGCCCGTGGAGAGCGCGGGCGCGTACTCCGGCAGCAGGGTCGTGTCGGCGTCCGACGCCGCGTCCGCCACCTCGGCCTCGGCCTCGGCAGGCTCCAGCGCGGCCTCCGCCGCCGGAGCGGCTTCGCGGGTCACCGCGTCGGGGGCGGACAACGGTGCGGCGTCCAGGGCGTCCGCCTCCGCGAGGGTCACCGGCCCGGCTCCCAGGTCCTTGTCGAGCACAGGCTCGGCCCGCGCCACGGCGACGGCGTCCAGGTCGTCGACGGCACCCCGGCCGAGCGCGGGCCCGAAGTCCGGCGCGGAACCGAAGTCCGGCGCGGAACCGAAGTCCGGCGCGGGCCCGAGGTCCGGCGCGGGTCCGAGGTCCGGCGCGGGTCCGAGGTCGATCACCGGCACCGCGTCCACCACCGGGACGGAATCCGCCACCGGGGACGCGTCCAGAACCGGCACGACCGCCTCGGCCGCATCCTGCGCGCCTCCGGCCTCGCACACCGGGTCCGGGTCCGGGATCGGCGCCGGGTCCGGGTCCGGGTCCGGGTCCGGGTCCGGCGAAGGCCGGATCCCCCAGGCGGGCTTCGGCTCGTCCACCTGCGCCGCGCCCCACCTGGGCAGCGGCTCCCCCACCGCTCCCCACCTCGGCTTCGGACGCGCGGGCGGCTCGTCCGCCGCGTCTGCCGCACGGGCCCGCACCGGCCCGGTGCCCCACGCGGGCTTCGCCATCGGTACCGGCTCGCGGACCGGCTCGCGTGCGTACTCCCGGACCGGCTCACGTGCGTACGCGTCGTCCGTGGCCGGCAGGAGGTCGAGCGCGGGCCCGAGGTCGAGCGGGGCGCCGCCCGACGCCCTGCCCACCCCGGCCACCGCGTCCAGTGCGGGGCCCAGGTCGGCCGGGATGTCCTCGATGTCCACCGCCGTGTAGCCGGCGTCACCCGGGTCCGTACCGGCCCAGGTGGACTCCGGCACGTCCGGCACGTCCTGCACGTCCGGCACGTCCGGCGCGCCCTGCGTCTCCCGTACCTGTTCCGGCACGGGTGCCGACGCGGGGGCGGAGTCCTGCGCCGCTGCCGCCGCGCCGAAGGACTCGTCCCCCGTGACCGGCAGGCCGTCGGCCCCCGCGCCGTCCTCCGCAGGCCGGGCGCCGTCCGTCGTGCCGGACGCCGCGTCACCCGCGCCGGGTCCGGGCACGACGGCCCGTGGACCCCTCTCTCCCAGCTCGTCCCACTCGCCCCGTACGTTCTCCGTGGATCGCATTCCCGCCTCCGTCATGTCCGTTCCGTCACCTGAGCCGTCACGCGAAGAGCCGGCGCCATGTCTCCGGCCCCGGGTAACCGTCCGCCGCGCCGCCGCTCCAGCCCTGGGCCCGCTGGAAGGCCTCGACGTTGCGGCGGTCCGCCTCCGTCCAGTCCGGCCCGGGGCCCGTCGCGTAGTGCTTGCCGTATCCCTTCTCCACCAGGCGTGTGCCGAGCTTCTGGACGTGGGCGCTGGACCGGCCGGGGGCGAAGAAGCTCCGGCCGGGGTACGCCTCGGTCCCGCTGGGGCTGCCGCCGGCTCCGGCGGCGGGGATCCGCTTGCCCGTTCCGGCGACCAGCAGCCGCCAGGTGTGCGGGCCGGGGAGTCCGTCGGCCTCCTTGCCCTTCCACCCCTGCGCCAGCTGGAACGCCTGCGTCGCCCGCTTGTCCGCGTCGCTCCAGCGCGGTCCCGCGCCCTGCGTGTAGAAGCGCTTGCCGCCCTGGGCGATGAGCAGGGTGCCGAGCCGGGTCACGTGGGCGTTGTCGGCGCCCGGGCCGAACTTCTCCGCCCCGGGGAACGCGGTCGCCGACCCGGCGCCGACGACGCCCTTGTAGCGGTAGGCGACGTACTTGGAGGAGTTGCTCCAGTACGCCATCGGCGTCGTCGCCTTCCGCGCGTTCGGGCGCGTCAGCTCGTAGGCGAGGTAGTGGCTGTGCGTGTGGTCGCTCCAGCCGCCGAAGACCGTGACGTGGGAGCCGACCGCGGGGTCCGCCAGGTTGTGGAAGAGGAGGATGTCGCCGGGCTGCAGATCGGCCCGGGCGATCTTCGTGCCGAAGGTGGCGAGGCTGCCGGTCCATTCGTTGCTGCCGAGGTTCCAGACCATCGACACGAATCCGGAGCAGTCCTGCCGGTACCCGTCCGACCAGTACGCCGCCATGTCGTACGGGACCTTCGCGGTCACCCACTTCTTGGCCCGGTTGATGATGTCGGCGCGGGTCGTCGTGCGCTGGGCCGTGCCGGGGGTGGACGGCGGTCCCGGGGTCCCGCCGCTGTTCAGGGGCCCCACCGATCCCTGCGGGGTGACCGGCTGCGGGTCGGCCGGCGTGCCGGCCCGGGTGTCCCGTCCGGCGGCGGCCGCTGCCGCCCCGTCCGCCCCGCAGGACAGGACCATGCCCGCCGCGGTGACGAGCACCAGCGCTCGCCGCACACCGTGCGCCGCGGGGTGGCCCCCGTGGCGCACGGGCAGCGCGACGGCCTCACGCCGTCCCTGCGCGCATCCTGCGCATCCGCAGTCGGCGGCGGGTTCGTACTCCTCGAAGACCGGCACAGTCATGCGCCCACTCCTCTTCCCTCGGCAGCCGTCCAGAACTTCCGCGACTCAACTTTCCCGGCATAACTCATGTTGACGGACTAAAGGGACAAAACGACCATGCGACAGGCCGGGCGGACGGGATTTGGTCAGGAGCACCCCCGCTCATCGGGTAAAGTTCTCCAGGTCAGCAGGCGCCGTTAGCTCAGTTGGTTAGAGCAGCTGACTCTTAATCAGCGGGTCCGGGGTTCGAGTCCCTGACGGCGCACGCAACAGCAAGGCCCCTTCACTCCGAGTGAAGGGGCCTTGCTCGTGTTCGACCCCGGCGCGGAAGCGCCCCCGGGGCGCCTTGGGCCACCCCCGTGCGCCCCCCTGGCGCTAATCCGCAAATCGTATGTATGGCTGGCAAACAGCCCTTTTCCTCCTTGCCTTCACGCTTCGCTCTCGGACAGCCTGACCGGGTGCCGTCAGGGGGGCCGCGAATCCCGGACGGGTGATCGAGGGGCGGTCTTCTCGCGGGACGAGGACCCCGCTCGTGTACGAACAGGCACGAATCGCGCAGGAATCCTGCGCGCAGGGGGATGACCATGACGTCGACGCCGTCAGGCGACCGGCAGCACCGCGACCACCACGACCCTTCCGCGACCATCCGGCTGCGCGTGCCTCCGCAGCCGCGCCCCGGAGGGCGGGGACAGCGGCAGAAGCCGCTGCCGCGCTACGACTACGAGCACTACAGCCGGCTCGCCGGGCCTCTGACCGAGCCGGAGGCCGACCTTCCGTACACGGTGCGTTACCGCTCGCTCCTCTCGCAGGAGACCCACCGGATACGCGCGGCCCTGCTGCTCGGCGCCGCCCCGCTCGTCTCGCTCGGCCTCTTCGTCTGGCTCATGCAGCCCGAGCACTGGACGAAGCGCGACCCGAACCTCCGTGACGACACCCTGCTCGTCCTCGACGTCGTGATGCTGGTGTCGATCGGCCTCATCGAGCTCTTCCGCACGATGAACGTCCTGTCGAACGCACACGCGACCCTCGTGGCCCGCGACCCGGTCCCGGTGGTGCCCGAGAGCGGCACGCGGGTCGCCTTCCTGACGTCCTTCGTCCCGGGCAAGGAGCCCCTGGAGATGGTGACGAGGACGCTCGAAGCGGCCGTCCTGATCCGGCACCGCGGACCGATGGACGTCTGGCTGCTGGACGAGGGCGACGACCCGGCGGTCAAGGAGGTCTGCGCCCGGCTCGGGGTGCGCCACTTCTCCCGCAAGGGAGTGGCGCGCTGGAACCAGGCCGCGGGCCCGCACCGCGCGAAGACGAAGCACGGCAACTACAACGCCTGGCTCGACGCCCACGGCGACGCCTACGACTTCTTCGCCTCGGTGGACACCGACCACGTGCCGCTGCCCAACTACCTGGAGCGGATGCTCGGTTACTTCCGCGACCCGGACATCGGCTTCGTCATAGGCCCGCAGGTCTACGGCAACTACGACACGTTCGTCACGAAGGCCGCCGAGTCGCAGCAGTTCCTCTTCCACGCCCTGATCCAGCGAGCCGGGAACCGCTACGGCGCCCCCATGTTCGTCGGCACGAGCAACGCGGTCCGGATCAGTGCCCTCAGGCAGATCGGCGGCCTCTACGACTCGATCACCGAGGACATGGCCACGGGCTTCGAGATCCACCGCCACCGCAACCCCCTGACCGGCAGGAAGTGGCGCTCGGTCTACACCCCCGACGTCCTGGCCGTCGGCGAGGGGCCGACGGCGTGGACGGACTTCTTCACCCAGCAGCTGCGCTGGTCCCGGGGTACCTACGAGACGATCCTCAAGCAGTACTGGAAGGGCTGGTTCTCACTGCCGGCGGGCAAGCTCTTCAACTACACGATGATGATCATCTTCTATCCGATGTCGGCCCTGAACTGGATCCTCGCCGCCGTGAGCTGCGCCCTCTTCCTCGGTATGGGTGCCTCGGGCGTGCAGATCGACCCGGTGATCTGGATGATGCTGTACGGCAACGCGTCGGCCCTCCAGATCGGGCTCTACGTCTGGAACCGCCGCCACAACGTCTCGCCGCACGAACCCGAGGGCTCCGGCGGCCTGGCCGGCATGCTGATGTCCGCCCTCTCCGCCCCGGTCTACGCCCGTTCCCTGATGGACGCGGTGCTGCGGCGCGGGAGTTCGTTCGTGGTGACGCCGAAGGGCGACTCCTCCAGCCCGGACACCCTCTTCGGCACCTTCCGCATCCACCTGTTCTTCCTCGCGGTCTTCGGCGGTTCGATCGCCGCCTCCTTCGTCCTCGGGCACAGCCACCCGGCGATGCTCACCTGGGCCTGCCTGGCCCTGCTGATCACCGCCGCTCCGATCGCCGGCTGGCGGCACACGGTCCGCGCGGAGCGGAGAAGGCGACGGAGCGGGCCGCCCGCACCGCCCTCCGGACCCATGCCGTCCGGGCAGCCGCCGGCTGCGGACGACGACCGGACCACGCAGATCGCCCTTGGGGGACGTCACCGATGAAGTACCGCCCGAACCGCCGCACCCGCCGCCTGGCGATCGGATCGGCGGTGGTCCTCGCGCTCGCCGCGACGAACGGCCCGTGGCTGCACCGCTTCGGCACCGAGCGCTACCGCGCCTACGCGGTCGACAGGCCGGACTACAAGGCGGCGAACGGCCACTGGGACTTCCTGGACGTCCCCGCCGAGTACCGCGTCAACACGATCCACGCGGCACTGCTGCACACCGGCAAGGTGCTCCTCGTCGCCGGCTCCGGCAACAACCGGAAGAACTTCGACGCGAAGTCCTTCCGTTCGGTGCTGTGGGACCCGGAGGGGAACACCTTCAAGGACATCCCGACGCCGAAGGACATGTTCTGCGCGGGCCACACCCAGCTGCCGGACGGGAAGCTGCTCATAGCCGGCGGCACGAAGCGGTACGAGAAGCTGGAGGGCGACGTCACCAAGGCCGGAGGCCTGATGATCGTCCACAACGAGGACCCGGACAAGCCGGTCACGGTGCCCGCGGGCACCCGCTTCACCGGCAGGGGCAACGGCAGGACCTTCGTGTCCAAGGACCCGGTGCTGGTGGAGAGGGCCAGAAAGGTCTTCGACAAGCGGACCGGCGCCTTCGTCCGCACCGAACCCGGTCTCGGCAGGATCTACGTCGAGGCCCGGAAGTCCGGCACGCAGTACGGCACGGGCGCCGAGGACAACTACCGGATCTCCGGGCTCTCCGGCTCCGACGCACGCAACGTGTACGGGATCGCGCAGAAGCTGGCCCTCGACAAGAAGGACTTCCAGGGCATCAGGGAGGCCTTCGAGTTCGACCCGGTCGCCGAGAGGTACATCGCCGTCGACCCCATGAAGGAGGCCCGCTGGTACCCGACGCTCACGACCCTGGCGGACGGCAGGGTCCTCTCCCTCTCCGGTCTGGACGAGATCGGCCAGATCGTGCCGGGCAAGGACGAGGTCTACGACCCGGAGACAGGGAAGTGGGCGTACACGGGCGTGGTCCGGAGGTTCCCCACCTACCCCGCGGTCTTCCTCATGAGCAACGGAAAGCTCTTCTACTCCGGGTCGAACGCCGGCTACGGCCCCGCCGACGTGGGCCGCGATCCGGGGGTGTGGGACCTGGAGTCCAACACCTTCGAGAAGATCCCGGGGCTCGGCGACCCGGACCGGATGGAGACCTCGGCGACCGTGCGGCTGGCTCCCGCGCAGGACGAGAGGTACCTGGTGATCGGCGGCGGCGGCGTCGGTGAGTCACGGCGGTCCAGCGAGAAGTCACGGCTGGTCGACCTGACGGAGGAACACCCGCGCTTCAGGGACGGCGCCCCGCTCGGTGAGGGCACCCGCTACCCCAGCGCCTCCCTGCTCCCCGACGATTCGCTGCTGGTCACCGGCGGCTCCAACGACTACCGCGGGCGCGGTGGTTCGGACGTCCTGCAGGCCAGGCTGTACGACGCACGGTCGGACTCCTACCGGCGTGTCGCGGACCCGGCGGTGGGCCGCAACTACCACTCGGGGTCCGTGCTGCTGCCGGACGGCCGGGTCATGATCTTCGGCTCCGACCCGCTGTACGCGGACCGGGCCGGCACGCGGCCGGGCACCTTCGAGCAGCGCATCGAGATCTACACGCCGCCGTACCTCTACCGGGACGGCCGGCCGGAGCTGACGGCGGGGCCCGCGCGCATCGACCGGGGCGGCAAGGGGCTGTTCACGACGCGTCACGCCTCGTCGATCACCTCGGCGAAGCTGATGCGCCCCGGGGCCGTCACGCACGTCACGGACACGGACCAGCGGTCGATCGCGCTGGGCCTGGAGAAGTCCGGCGACAGCATCACCGTGACGGTCCCCGGCAACCGGGCGCTGGTCCCTTCCGGCTGGTACATGCTCTTCGTCACCGACGCCGACGGCACGCCGTCGGAGGGCATGTGGGTCGAGGTCCCCTGACACCCCGCTAGGCGCGGTCCGGCCCCGGCTCGGCGTGGCTCCCGGAGGGCGGTTTCGTGAAGAGCACGTCGCGGGCCTGCTCGGCGGCGCGCGTGATGCTCTCGGACACGAAGTCCATGAAGCGGGCCACGTTTTCGAGGCGGGTACCGGCCTCCGTGTCGGGACCGAGGACCCCCACGCCCTGGCGCGCGGTCGCGATGAGCTGCTGGGTCGCGCGGGCGCTGGCCATCATCGACTGGAACCAGACGTCGTTGTCGACGCTGTAGCGCTCCCGGCGGCGTTCGTCGCGCTCCCGGCGGACGAGGCCCTGGCTGTCGAGGAACGCTATCGCCTTGGAGACGGATGCCGGGCTGACCTGCAGGCGTTCGACGAGTTCCGACGCCGTGAGGGTGCCGGAGTCGGTGATGGTGAGGGCGGCCAGCACCCGGGCCATCATCTTCGGCACGCCCGACTGTATGAGGACGGTGGTGTACGACTCCTCGAACGCACGCACCTCCTCGGCGTCCCGCCCCGGGGCCACGGGTGTCGCCGCCGGGTCCCGGTGCGCGGCCTGTTTGCGCCGCTGCGAGCGGTGTTCGGTGGCGCGGTGGGCGGCGTCGGCGCGGTAGGCGGCCGGTCCTCCGTTGCGCATGACCTCGCGCGTGATCGTCGAGGTGGGGCGGTCGAGGCCCCGGGCGATCTCCGCGTAGGGGAGGTCGTCCGCCAGTCCCAGCGCGATCTGCCGGCGTTCCTGCTGGGTGAGCCTGCCTCCCGGCATCGGGGGTCTCCTTCGTGGTCCGTGAGGCCCCGACTATAGCGTTCACCTTCATGCCATTGCAACGAACATGGCCCGCGCGTTGCATTAGCCTGCAGCGCCATTGCAACAAAATAGCCGCAACGACCTGCCATTACGGGCTCGTTGTGCGACAACGTCATTGCCGGGACTGCGAACGCAACGTAGCGTTTCACCTATCAGAAACACGGAGCACGCAGCCCGAGGAGCACACCATGCAGAAGTTCGACACCCCCGCCCCGGTCTCGGTCGTCGTCGACGTCCCCGCGGGACGCATCCGGTTCATCGCCGCCGACCGCGCCGACACCGTCGTCGAGGTCCTCCCGGCGGACGCCTCGAAGAGCCGCGACGTGAAGGCGGCCGAGCAGACCGAGGTCGTCCACGCCGACGGAGTCCTGCGGATCGACGCCTCGACCGCGAAGAACCGCGTCCTCGGCACTTCCGGATACGTCGAGGTGACGGTCCGGCTGCCCGTCGGCTCGCACGTCGAGGCGAAGGCCGCCGACGCCGAACTCCGGGGCGTCGGAAGGCTCGGCGACGTCACGTTCGACAGCGCGCAGGCCACCGTCAAGCTCGACGAGGCCGCGACCGCCCGCCTCACCGTCCTCGCCGGCGACATCACGGTCGGGCGCCTCGGCGGCCCGGCCGAGATCAGCACCAGCAAGGGCGACATCACCGTCACCGAAGCGCTGCACGGCACCGTCACCCTGCGCACCGACAAGGGCGACATCACGGCCGGCGCCGCCCGCGGGATCTCCGCCTCTCTGGACGCCGGCACCGCCTACGGCCGGATCGACAACGCGCTCAGGAACACCGACGGCACTCCCGACCTCACCATCCACGCGACCACCTCTTACGGCGACATCACCGCCCGCAGCCTCTAGAAGGAGCTCTCCCCATGACGAACATGGCCATCACCGCACACGGGTTGCACAAGTCGTACGGCGACAGGACCGTCCTGGACGGCATCGACCTGGCGGTACCCGAGGGCACCGTCTTCGCCCTCCTCGGTCCGAACGGGGCCGGCAAGACCACCGCCGTCAAGATCCTCTCCACCCTCGTCACCGCCGACGCCGGCGAACTGCGCGTCGCGGGCCACGACCTGGCCTCCGACCCGCAGGCGGTGCGTGCGGCAATCGGGGTGACCGGTCAGTTCTCCGCCGTCGACGGACTCATCACCGGCGAGGAGAACATGCTCCTCATGGCAGACCTGCACCACCTGCCCAAGGCCGAGGGACGCCGCACCACCGCCGAACTCCTCGAACGCTTCGACCTCACCGACGCCGCGAAGAAACCCGCCTCCACCTACTCCGGCGGCATGAAACGACGCCTCGACATCGCCATGACCCTCGTCGGCAGCCCCCGCGTCATCTTCCTCGACGAACCCACCACCGGCCTCGACCCCCGCAGCCGCCACACCATGTGGCAGATCATCCGACAACTCGTCACCGACGGCGTCACCGTCCTCCTCACCACCCAGTACCTCCAGGAAGCCGACGAACTCGCCGACCGCATCGCCGTACTCCACAACGGCACCATCGCCGCCCAAGGCACCCCCGCCGAACTCAAACGCCTCATCCCCGGCGGCCACGTCCGACTGCGCTTCACCGACCCCACCGCCTACCGCACAGCCACCACCACCCTCACCCCCACCACCCACGACGACGAAGCCCTCACCCTCACCCTCCCCTCCGACGGCAGCCAGCACGACCTGCGCACCATCCTCGACCGCCTCGACACCCACCACATCCACGCCGACGAACTCACCGTCCACACCCCCGACCTCGACGACGTCTTCTTCGCCCTCACCAGCCCCACCCTCCCCACACAGACCAACCCCGACCACCCCAACCAGCCCAAGGAGACAGCCCGATGAGCAGCCTCACCCTCGCCGCCCGCGACTCGGCCACCATGCTGCGCCGCAACCTGCTGCACGCACGGCGCTACCCGTCGCTCACCCTGAACCTGCTGCTCACCCCGATCATGCTGCTCCTGCTCTTCGTGTACGTCTTCGGAGACACCATGAGCGCCGGCATCGGGGGCGGCGGGCGGGGCGCCTACATCGCGTACATCGTCCCGGGCCTGCTGCTGATGACCATCGGCTCCACCGTCGTCGGGGCCGCGGTGTCGGTCTGCACCGACATGGCCGAGGGCCTCATGGCCCGCTTCCGCACCATGGCCATCCACCGGGGCTCCGTGATCATCGGGCACGTCATCGGCAGCGTCCTCCAGTCGCTCGCCAGCGTGGTCCTCGTCGGTGCCGTCGGTGTGGCCATCGGCTTCAGATCCACCGACGCCACCGCCCTGGAGTGGCTCGCGGCCTTCGGGCTCCTCGCCCTGTTCGCCCTGGCCCTCACCTGGATCGCGGTGGGGATGGGCATGGCCAGCCCGAACGCGGAGGCCGCCGGCAACAGCGCGATGCCGCTGATCCTGCTGCCTCTCATCTCCAGCGCCTTCGTCCCGCTGGACTCCATGCCCGGCTGGTTCCGGCCGATCGCGGAGTACCAGCCCTTCACCCCCGCAATCGAGACCCTGCGCGGACTCCTCCTCGGCACCGAGATCGGCGACAACGGGTGGATCGCCGTCGCCTGGTGCCTGGGCCTCACGGTCCTGGGCTACCGCTGGTCGAAGGCACAGTTCGACCGCGACCCCAGGTAGGCGCCATGAGCACGCGGGCCACCGCCCCGCACCGGTCCACCCGAAGGCGGCGCACACCGGCACCACCCGGGTCTGCGCCGCCGCCTCTCCTCGCGGCCGCCCCACCACCGGGCCACCGCCCGGCGCACCACGTCACTTCCCGGACAGCCACCAGGCCTGCCGGTCGAGGGCCCGCACGACGGGGCACCCGGCCGGCGGGCCTACTTTCTACTGGCACGGGCCAGTCCCAGCGCGTATTCGGGCCACCAGTCGCCCGCCTTCGGCCCGCCCCGGCACTCGCCGTCCGACTCGCCGGGCCGCTTGATCCACAGGTAGGCGTCCACCAGTGCGTCGCCCGTCTCCGTCGTCGGCGGCTCGCCGAGGGCGCGGCCGGGCGGGTTGCACCAGGACTCCGCGGGATCGCCCCCCTCGTAGGGCCCGTTGCCGTTGCGGCTGGTGTCGATCACGAACGGCTTGCCGCCGACCTTCGCCGACAGCCGCTTGCCGAACTCCGTGCTCTCGGCCGTCGTACGGAAGTTGGAGACGTTCACCGCGAACCCGTCCGCCGCATCGATGCCGGCCCGCCGCAGCGGCTCGAACAGGGCGTCGGGCGCCTGCCATCCGGCGTTGCCCGCGTCGATGTACACCGTGGTGCGGGGCTGTCGCTTCAGGCGTTCGACCGCGCCCTTGAGCAGACCGTAGCGCTCCGCATGGTGCTTCCGCGGGGTGCAGCCGTCGACCAGGTGCAGCACGGCGTCCGGTTCCAGGACCACCGTGGCCCGGCGGTCGCCGATGCCCTGCGCGACGCCGTCCAGCCAAGCGCGGTACGCGTCGCCGTCGGCGGCCCCGCCCCGCGAGTACTGGCCGCAGTCCCGGTGCGGGATGTTGTAGAGGACGAGGACCGCCTCCCGGCCGGCCCGCTCGGCCGCCTCGGTGAGGCCCTGTGCCGCGCCCCGGGGGTCCTCCGGGCGGAGCCACTCGGCCACGGGCCGCTCGGCGATCCTGCGGATCAGTTCGGCGTCACCCCGCTCGCCGTCCTCGGCGTAGGCGTCGGCCTGACGTGCGGCGTTCCCTTCGGGGTTGACCCAGTACGGGGTCTCCTCCCGGGCCTGCCGGTCTGCGGCGGGCGGGGTGTCCGCCGACCGGTCGTCGTCGGGCGGGGAGCATCCGGCGACCAGCAGGAGGGCCCCCATCCCGGTTGCGGCGCTCGCCCGCAGCCGGGTGCAACTGCCGTACATCCACTCCCCCTTGTGCCGGTGCGCCCCCGTCCGGCCATCCAAGCACAACGGTCCGGACGCCGGACGCTCCCGCCCGGATCCGGACAACCTGCCAGAAAATCACTGGGCCGCGCGGGGCGGCCGTCCTAGAGTGTCGTGTCGGCGAGCCGGCACGAACCTCCCGATCTCCCACGCAGCGTCCGGGTCACTCCCGCGGCCCGGACGTCGTGGTCGAGGACCGGCCCGGCCGGCGGCTCCAGGGGGAGCGGGCACCGGCCGGGCCGGGTCGTCTCCGGACACCCGGCACCGGGGTCCTCAGACGCGGCTCTTCGCGCCGGTCCTCTCGTCCGTCAGGTAGGCGGAGACGACGACGTTGGCCGTGTACGCGTGGGCCTCGCGGTCGTACGTCCCGCCGCAGGTGATCAGGCGGAGCTCGGCCCGGCCGTCCTCACGGGGCCCGTACGCCTTCTGCGCGTCGAAGCGTTCCCGGGTGAAGACCTGGACGTCGTCGATGGTGAACTCGGCGACCTTGCCGTCGGACCGGCTCACCCGGACCTTCTCGCCGGGACGGGCCGCGCTGAGTCCGTAGAAGACGGCGGGCTTCGTCTCGGTGTCCACGTGGCCCACGAAGATCGCGGCGCCCTCGGTCCCGGGTTCGGTGCCGTCGGCGTACCAGCCGACGTCCTTCGGCTTGGCGAACGGCGGTGGCTCGATCGCCCCCTCGCCGTCCAGCCCGCGCCGTACGATGCCCGCGTCGATCCCGAGGGAGGGGATCTCGACCCGTTGCGGCGCGGCCCCGTCGAGGGGGTCGTGGGCGGGGGGCAGCGGGACGCCCAGGGGGCGTCCGACCGCGGCGACGTCACCGGTCGTGGGGGCCGAGTTCCCGGCGGTGGCCGCGCGGCCCCACAGCCACAGTCCCAGCAGGAGTACGGCCCACGCGACACCGGTGAGCAGGCGTCCGGTTCCGGCGGGGCGTTCCGTGGCGGTCATGTCAGTGCTGGGCCGTACGGCGGCGGCGCGTGCTGCGGAACGCGACGGCCACGGCGGCGACGGCGCCGAGTCCGAGTCCGATCACCGCGTGCCGGGTGCCGGGGCCCTCGGACGCGGCCTTCTCGGCGAGTGCGGCGGTGCCTCCGCCGCCGGCCCGGACCGGGGCGACGGGCGAGGGGCGGCCGTGGTGCACGACGGTGACCGTGCCGGTCGCCCTGCCGTGACCGTCCTTGCAGGTCACCCAGATCTCGTAGTCGTCGGGCGCCGCGTCGCGGCGGATCCGGGCCGTCGCGGAGAGGCCCTTCCCGCCGGCCGGGGCGAAGTGCGCCTCGGAGGCGAACGCCTCGGAGTTGCCCCGGGCCGACCTGCCCTTGCCGCAGACGTCGACCCAGAGCTCCACCTCCCCGCCCGGGGAGACGCGGGACGGGTCGACGGAGACCGTCCCGGAGCGCTTCTCGTCCCTGGAGTCGTCGGCCTTCGACTCCGCCAGGGCGGTGGACGCGGGAAGGGCTATCGTCGCGGCCGCGACGGCGGCACAGAATGTGATGGGCAGTGAACGCATCGTAAACCTCCTGAGGGAAGGTTCACGCGTGGGGCGGCATCCCGCATCCGCAGTCGGCCGGTCGGGTTACGGCAGCGGGAGGTCCACCAGGTCGACCAGGTCGGCGATCGAGTCGACGACCGTGGACGGCCGGAAGGGGTAGCGGTCCATGTCCGCCTCGGTGGTGAGCCCGGTGAGGACCAGGAAGGTCTGCATCCCGGCCTCCAGCCCGGCGAGCACGTCGGTGTCCATCCGGTCGCCGATCATGGCCGAGGTCTCGGAGTGCGCGCCGATGGCGTTGAGGCCGGTGCGCATCATCAGCGGGTTGGGCTTGCCGGCGAAGTACGGTGCCTTGCCCGTGGCCTTGGTGATCAGGGCGGCGACCGAGCCGGTCGCGGGCAGCGGGCCCTCGGCGGACGGGCCGGTCTCGTCCGGGTTGGTGCAGATGAAGCGGGCGCCGCCGTTGATCAGCCGGATGGCCTTGGTGAGCGCCTCGAAGCTGTAGGTGCGGGTCTCGCCGAGGACGACGTAGTCGGGTTCGTGGTCGGTGAGGACGTAGCCGATGTCGTGCAGCGCGGTGGTGAGCCCGGCCTCGCCGATGACGTACGCCGTGCCGCGCGGCCGCTGGTCGTCCAGGAACTGGGCGGTCGCCAGGGCGGAGGTCCAGATGTTCTCCACGGGCACGTCCAGGCCCATGCGCTTGAGGCGGGCGTGCAGGTCGCGGGCGGTGTAGATGGAGTTGTTCGTGAGGACGAGGAACGGCAGACCGGAATCCCGCAGCCGCTTGATGAAGGCGTCGGCCCCGGGGATCGGCGTGCCCTCGTGGATGAGGACACCGTCCATGTCGGTCAGCCAGGATTCGATCGGCTTGCGCTCTGCCATGTGACGGGCTCCTGCCGTAGGCGCTGTGCGCTCGGGGTGCTGGACGCCGGCGGCACCGCGCTGTGCAGCGCCGACGCCCCGATTTTAGGCCGCCCGCTCCGCCGGAAGGAACCGTTTGATCAGGGGGAACCTCCGGTACGGATCACCGGTGCGCCGACCGGAGCCGTCGCGCGAGGACCATGGCGGCGCCTCCCGCGAGGACGAGCGCCCCGGCGGCGAGACCTGCCGGGAGCGCCCGCGTCCGTCCGGTGCGGGCGAGTTCGGGCCGGTCCTCGCCCGTCGCGTCGCGCATGCCCTGGGTGTCCGCGGGCGCCTCTGTGCCGCTGTCGACGATGGCGAAGGTGTACGCCGCCGACTCCCCCACCCACTCCCCGTCGGCCGTCTCGCCGTCGGCTCCCGGGTCGTCCTGGGCGGTGCGCCGCTGGACGATGGCCGCGCGGGCCGTGACCTCGCCCGGCAGGGTGTCGGAGGTGAAGGCCATCCGCACCTCGACGGTGACCGTCTTCCTCGCCGGGACGGTGAAGCCGGGGAAGTCGTCGTCCTGCTCCCCGCCGCCGAAGACGCCGATCTGCTCGTCGCGTTCGGTGGACTCCCAGCTCACCCGGTGTTCCTCGTCGGGGTGGGCGCGCTCGGTGAACTCCAGCTGGATCTGTTCGGCCGTCAGCCTCCGGTCCTCGTCGGTGAGCACCAGGACCGGGTGGATGGAGTGGCAGGCCCGGGCCGTGGTGTTCGTCAGGTCGAGGTACCAGGTGCCGTAGCCGCCGCCGGAGGCGTAGGTGTCGGGCCCGCCGTGGATGCGGGTCTCGATGGGGAAGTCCTCGGCGGCCGGGTCGCCGCAGCCGGGCAGCTCCGGGCCCGCGACCACGGCACCGGCCGTGGCGGGGGCCGTGACCGGGATGGCGATGGCGGCCGGAACACCGAGGAGACCGGCCGGGACGACGAGGCCGGCGGCCAGTCCGAGCCGGGTGAGGGCGCGGCCGTCGCGCAGTCGTGCGGGTGGTCTGGTGGGCATAGGGGGTCACCCTTTGCTTCTCGCGAACGGTCGGGGGCGGGGCCGCCGGCCGTGGCGGCGCTGCCGTGCGCGGCCGGACGCCGGGGCCGGGGCCCGCGTGTCAGTGCCCGACGCTGCCACGCACCCGCGGGGGGAGCCACCCGCGGACGGCGTACACCGCCCGTTCGGGCGTCGAAGTCCGCCCGACCGGCCGTGCGGGGCAGACCGCGGGGCGCCGTCTCGCCACCCCGCGCGGGGTCAGGCGATCGCGCCGCCGTCCTCCCCGGCACGGCCGAAGAGCGGGGCGAGGACCAGGTGCGCGGCTCCCTCGGCGACCGGCCGGTCGCCGCCGCCCGCCACGGTGACGGGCACGGCGGTGCCCGTGCCCTCGCGCCGGGCGCGCTCCTCGATGACCGCGCGGACCCCGTTCACATAGGCGTCCTCGTCCTCGGCGACCGTACGGCCGCCGAGGACGACCCGGTCGATGTCGAGGAGCCCGACGAGGTTGGCGGCTCCCGCGCCGAGGACCCTGGCCGCTTCGGCGATGTCCCCGCGGGCGGCGGCGGCGAGGCAGAGGGCCTCGATGCAGCCGCGCCCGCCGCAGTCGCACGGCGGCCCGTCCAGCTGCAGGGTCTGGTGGCCGAACTCGCCGGCGCCGGTGCGCGCTCCGCGGTGCACGGTCCCGCCGAGGACGAGTCCGGCGCCGAGGCCGGTGCCCAGGTGGAGATAGGCGAAGTCGGCGTCGGCCGGTTCGCGCAGGGCGAGGCCGAGGGCGGCGGCGTTGGTGTCCTTGTCGACGACGACGGGCAGTCCCGTGTGCGCGGCGAGGGCGTCGCGCAGCGGGTACCCGTCCCACCGGGGGAAGCCCGTGACCCGGTGCAGCACGCCCTCGCGGTGGTCCAGCGGGCCGGGGAGCGCCGCGCCCACGCCGACGACGCGGCGGTCCTCGGTCCGGGGGACGTCCGCACGTACCGTCTGCACCGCGTGGGCCGCCGTCGCCAGGACCTCGGGGGCGGGGGCTCCGAGGTCGAGCGGGAAGGTGCGGGTGGCGACCGTCGTGCCGGCGAGGTCGGCCAGGACGGCGGTGAGTTCGTCGCGGTCCAGGTGCAGGCCGACCGCGTATCCGGCGTCGGGGACGAGCCGCAGCACGGTGCGGGGCTTGCCGCCGGTGGAGGCGAGTCGGCCGGCTTCCGCGGCGAGGCCCTCGGTCCGCAGTCTGGCGGTGATCTTGCTGACGGCCTGCGGGGTGAGTCCGGTGCGCTCGGCGAGCTCCAGCCTGCTGATGCCCTGCTCACCGGCCGTGCGCAGCAGGTCGAGCACGAGCGAGGCGTTGTGGTGGCGCAGGGCCGGAAGATTCGCCCCGCCGCTCCTGCTGCTGCTCCTGTTCACCGCACCATTGTGCCTATCGCTTGCACTTTGGCAACAGCGTTGCTTAAGTGGTTCGCATGACTGTCCACGCTCCTCTCCGCGTCGGGCTCGTCGGCTACGGCCTGGCGGGTTCCGTCTTCCACGCCCCGCTGGTCTCCGCGACCGAGGGCCTCGTCCTCGACACGGTCGTCACCTCGAACGAGGAGCGGCGGGCCCAGGCCCGCGCCGAGTTCCCCGACGTGCGCCTCGCGGCCTCGCCCGACGAGCTGTGGCCGCGCGCGGACGAGCTGGACCTGATCGTGATCGCCTCGCCGAACAAGTCCCATGTGCCGCTCGCACGGGCGGCGCTGGAAGCGGGTCTTCCGGTGGTCGTGGACAAGCCGATCGCCGGCACCGCCGCCGAGGCCCGTGAGCTGGCCGCGCTCGCCGCTGAGCGCGGCCTCCTGCTCTCGGTCTTCCAGAACCGCCGCTGGGACAACGACTTCCTCACGCTGGCCGGCCTGATCCAGGACGGCGAGCTGGGCGAGGTCCAGCGCTTCGAGTCCCGCTTCGAGCGGTGGCGTCCGCAGCTGAAGGGCGGCTGGCGCGAGTCGGGCGATCCGGAGGAGATCGGCGGACTGCTCTACGACCTGGGCAGCCACATCGCCGACCAGGCACTGACCCTGTTCGGGCCCGCGGTCCAGGTGTACGCGGAGTCCGACGTGCGCCGCCCGGGTGCGGCCGCCGACGACGACACGTTCATCGCGATCACCCACGCGAACGGCGTCCGCTCGCACCTGTACGCCTCCGCCACCACCGCCCAGCTCGGCCCGCGCTTCCGGGTGCTCGGCTCGAAGGCGGGTTACGTGAAGTACGGCCTGGACCCGCAGGAGGCCGCCCTGCGCGAGGGGCAGCGCCCGCGCGCCGGGGCGCCGTGGGGCGAGGAGCCGGCGGAGCTGTGGGGCCGGGTCGGTTCGGGCGAGTCCCCGCTGACCGGCGGCGGCGATCCCGTCCGCACCCTGCCGGGCGACTATCCCGCGTACTACGCCGCGATCGCCGCCGCCCTGCGCGGCGAGGGCGAGAACCCCGTGACGGCCCTGCAGGCCGCGGCCACGCTGGAGGTCCTCGAAGCCGCGCGGCGCTCCGCTCGCGAGGGCACGTCCATGACCCTCACCCCCCACCACGACGAGGAGCGGCACGCATGAACACCGGTGCTCCCACCATTTCCGAGCTGATCGCGCAGGAGCGCCGCCTGACGCTCCCGCACTTCGGTTACGACGACGCGTACGCGCTGGGCGGCCTGCTGGTCACGCTGGCCCGCGAGCGGCACGCCCCCGTCGCCATCGACATCCGGCGCGGCGGCCAGCAGCTGTTCCACGCCGCGCTGCCCGGTTCGAGCGCGGACAACGACGCCTGGATCGACCGCAAGCGCAAGGTGGTGGAGCGGTACGGCGAGAGCTCCTACCTCGTCGGCACGCGGTTCCGTGCCAAGGGCACCACCTTCGAGGACTCCTCCCGGCTGGACCCGGACGTCTACGCCGCGCACGGCGGGTCGTTCCCCATCGCGGTGGAGGGCGCGGGCGTGATCGGCACGGTCACGGTCTCCGGTCTCCCGCAGGCCGAGGACCACGCACTGGTGGTGGAGGCGCTGGAGCGCTTCACGGCCGGGCCGCAGGCCTGAGGACCACCGTGGACGAACGGCCGCCGGGAGACCCCGGCGGCCGTTCGCGCACGTGCGCCCCTGCGGCGAGGGCCGCGTGGGGACTCAGGCGTCCTTGAGTTCCTGGCGCTGGCGCCCCAGCCCCTCGACCTCCAGCTCCACGACGTCGCCCGCCCGGAGGTAGGGCTTCGGCTCGGGCCGGCCCATGGCCACGCCGGCCGGGGTGCCGGTGTTGATGACGTCGCCGGGGTAGAGCGTCATGAAGTGGCTCAGGTAGCGGACGACCTCGCCGACCGGGAAGATCTGCCGGGCCGTCGTGCCGTCCTGCTTCAGTTCCCCGTTGACCCAGAGTTTCAGGGGCAGCGCCTGCGGGTCGGCCACCTCGTCGGCCGTGACGAGCCAGGGCCCGAGCGGGTTGAACGTCTCGCAGTTCTTGCCCTTGTCCCAGGTGCCGCCGCGCTCTATCTGGAACTCCCGCTCGGAGACGTCGTGCGACGTCGCGTACCCGGCGATGTGACCGAGCGCCTCCTCGGCGGAATCCAGGTAGCGGGCGGTGCGGCCGATGACGACGGCGAGCTCGACCTCCCAGTCGGTCTTGCGGCTGCCGCGCGGCACGAGCACGGTGTCGTCCGGGCCCACCACGGTGTCCGGCGCCTTGAAGAACAGGATCGGTTCGTCCGGGATGGCCGCGCCGGTCTCGGCCGCGTGGTCGTGGTAGTTCAGCCCGATGCACACGATCTTGCCGATCCGGGCGAGCGGCGGACCGATGCGCAGTCCGCCGGCGTCCAGCGCGGGCAGCGCCTCGGGCGTGCCCGCCGCCTCCCGCACCCGGGCCAGGGCCGCGGCGTCGGCGAGCAGCCCGCCGTCGATGTCGGTGACGAGGCCCGAGAGGTCGCGCAGGGTCCCGTCACGGTCAAGCAGCGCGGGGCGTTCCGCGCCCGCCGTACCCACTCGAAGCAGCTTCAACGGTCCATCTCCCCTTGGTCGAGGTCGAGCCCGTCGATGGGTTGCGGCCAGCGAGGGCTTGGCCGATCCTCCAAGACATCGGATCACCCCGCAAGACCCCGTTCACACACTGGACCCGCTCACACACTGGCCACCGCTCCCTCAGACGGCGGGGGCGAGTGCGGCCTCCGCCGCCGGGACGTCGCGGTAGAGGTAGGCCCTCTCGATGGCGGTCCAGGTGGTGCTGGTGACGATGTACAGCGCGGCGGCCAGCGGCACGAAGGCCACCGAGAAGAGCGTCAGGAACGACATCAGCGGCATCACCTTCGTCATCGCGCCCATGCCGGGCACGGGCTGCCCGTCAGGGCCGGTGGCGGGCGCGACCGGGTTGGCGGCCATCTGCCGCTTGGTCCGGCCGTAGTTGAAGGTGGCGACGGCGGCGACGATCGCGAAGAGCGCGAGGTAGACCAGCCCCTGTCCGCCGAAGGGCCCGCCGTCCGCGAGGGCGTTGTGCCAGCGCTCGCCGAGCGGGGCGCCGAGGAGTTCGTGGCCGAGCAGCGAATTGGCCTCGCCGCCGATCTTCTGGCTGGAGAAGACGTGGTAGAGCAGGAAGAAGGCAGGCATCTGGAGGAGGCTCGGCAGGCAGCCGGAGAGCGGGGAGACCTTCTCCTTCGCGTGGAGCTCCATGAGCGCCTTCTGCATCCTGTCGGGGTTCTTGGCGTGCTTCTTGCGCAGCTCGGCGATCTGCGGCTGGAGCTTGGTGCGGGCCTTCTGGCCGCGCGCGGCCGCCCGCGACAGGGGGTGGACGGCGAGCCTGACCAGTGCGGTGAACAGGATGATCGCGGCGGCCGTGGACGCGTGGTGGAAGAGCGGCTGCAGGAGGTCGGCGAACGCGCCGACCAGGTTCGCGAAGGCGGACATGAATGCGGACATGGGTGAGCCCTCCGGGGGTCTCGTCGTGCCGGGATGACTGGAACTCGGCAGGACGAACCGCGCAGAAGGTGCTGAGGGGTGCTCTACGCGGCCGTCAGGAGGGCGGCCCCGGGCGCTCGGGGCCTGCGGCGCCCTCGGGCGTCGGGATCCCGTTGCGGCAGGAACGCGGTGCGCTTCTCGCGGTCGCGCATGGCCGTACGCACCCTGGTCCGGGGCACGGGGCAGGCGCAGCGCGCGTTGATGACGGAGCAGACGAGGAGCGCGGAGCCGGCGGCCGCGGTGGCGGCGAGGGCGACGGCGGCGGAGAGGCTGCCGCCTTCGGCGAGGAGGACCTCGGCGACGAACAGGACCAGGAAGGCGGCGGGGCGGAGCAGGCGGGCGATCCCGCGGCGCACACGGTTCGTGTTGTCGCTCATCGGCCCTCCCGTTCACTTCGCGGCCGTATGTGTCCTTCAGCCGTTATACACGATCGGCGTCCAGCGGCCGAAGCAGTCGCCGGGGCGCGAGCAGGGCACGGCCGACGGGGTCGCCGGGGTCGGGATCGAGTCCCGCACCGGGCCGCACCTCCACGTCCTCGGGCGGTACGCCGATGCCGCCGCAGGCAGCGCACTGGCCGTACGGACCGAGCTCCGTCCCGCACGTGGCGTGGTGGAAGTAACGCACGGGGGCGGTCCCGTCGACGTGCTCGCGGCCCCAGAGGCCGAGGGAGCGGAGGGTGGGCCACAGCGCCTTGCCCCGGTCGGTGAGGACGTACTCGTCACGCGGGGGCGACTCCTGGTAGCGGTGCTTCGCCAGGACTCCGGCCTCGGTCAGCGTCTGGAGGCGGGCGGCCAGGACGGCGCGCGGGATGCCCAGGTGGCTCAGGAAGTCGTTGTAGCGGCGCACACCGTAGAAGGCGTCGCGCACGACGAGCAGCGTCCAGCGTTCGCCGATCACTTCGAGCGCGCGGGCGATCGAGCACTGCTGTGCCGCGTAGTCCTTGCCGAGAGCCATGGCGCCACTTTACTCCCCGTAGGTTCAATGAATGAACCTTGACGTGTTAGCGTTCAGCCGCCCGGAAGGTTCGCTCATCGAACCGTCCGGGCGCCCGTGAACCCCGGACCCCAGGCGGGCCCACCCCGGAGGGACGTCATGACCCAGCAGTCCGTAGCGGCCGGCCCCGTCGCCGGGCCCCGGCCGGCCCGCCCGCACCGGCCGGGCGCGACCCTGGCCGTGACGAGCGCCGCCACGACCGTCGCGCTGATGAACTTCACCGCGCCGACGACCGCCCTGCCCACCCTCACCGCCGCCTTCTCCACCCCGCCTTCCGCCCAGGCATGGCTGCTCAACGGGACCCCGCTCGGTCTCGCCGTCGTCCTGCTCGTCGCGGGCAGCCTCGCCGACGACTTCGGGCGCCGCCGGATCTTCCTCATCGGCACCCTGGGCCTCGGCCTCACCGCCGGACTCGGCGCCCTGGCCACGGACACCCTCGGCTTCACCCTCGCCCGGGCGGGCCAGGGCGCGGCGAGCGCCGCGATCCTGGCCACCAGCCTCGGCCTGCTGGTCGGCGCGTATCCGGCCGGCCATGCCCGGATCAGGGCGATGGGCGTCTGGGGTGCGTTCGTCAGCGCCGGGATAGCACTCGGCCCCTTGCTGAGCGGTTCGCTCGGCGCCGTCGACTGGCGCCTGACGTATCTCGCGCTGGGCGCCGGCGCCCTCGTCACCGGGGCCTTCGCCTTCCGTGCGCTCGCGGAGTCCCGCACCCCGCGCACCGGCCGCCCCGACCTCGCCGGAGCCGTCGCGCTCGGACTGGCCATGACGGCGCTGCTGACCGCGCTCACCCTCGGCCGGGACGGCTGGCTGCGCGCACCCGTCGGCCTGCTGCTGCTCGCGACGGTGGCCCTGACCGCCGTGTTCGCGGCGGTGGAACGCCGGGCCGCGGCCCCGCTCATCGACCTGGCACTGTTCCGCAGCCGCGCCTTCCTGGCGGCCGGGACCGGCGGACTGTTCACCGGTCTCGCCGTGATCGGGCTGTTCAGCTATCTCCCCACCCTCCTCCAGCACTCACTCTCGCTCTCGTCACTCGACTCGGCCTGGCTGTTCCTGCTCTGGTCGGGCACGTCGTTCGCCGTGGCGCTCCAGGCCCGGCGCCTGGCGGGCCGGGTCGCCGCACGCCACCAGCTCGCCATCGGCTTCGCACTCCACGCGGTGGCGGTGCTTCCGATCCTCGGAATCCTGAGCGGCACACCGGGCGACCCCTCCGGGTCGGTGTGGCTGCGCCTCGTCCCGGCACTGGTCGTCGCGGGCGTGGGCAGCGGCCTGATCAACGCGGCCCTGCCCCGCCTCGCCGTCGAGTCCGTACCCGCCGACCGTGCCGCCATGGGGTCCGGCGCCAACAACACGGCCCGCTACCTCGGCTCCTCCGCCGGGGTGGCCGTGACGATCGCGGTGGCGACCACTCCGGCCGGGGCGAACGGAGCGGTCCTGCTCTCGGCAGGCCTGGCGGTCGTGGCCGTGGTCGCCGTCCTGTTCCTGCGGGAGCGCTGAGCACGCCGGCGGGAGCGCTGAGCACGCCGTACGGCCCGGCGGCGGCCGGGAGCCGTGCCCCGCGCCGGGTCCCACGGGTGGGCGGGTGCCTCCCCGTGCGGGCGGCTCCCTCCCGGGAGGGAGCCGCCGGGCGTTCCCCGGGCGGTCTTCCGGCCTTCACCACCACTCCAGCACGCTCCCTCTCATCCCGCCCCCCTCCCGCAGTACCGTGTGGTCCATGCGCCCCGACACGCCTGCCGACCACACCACCGAAGCCGAGCGCCTGCTGCGCACCGCGGCGCAGTACCCCGAGGACCACGAGCCGCTGTTCCTCCAGGCAGCGGCCCATCTGGAGCTCGCCGGGGACCGCGCCCGCGCGACCACCCTCTACGACGAACTGCTCGGATCGCCCGACATCCCCGTCGAACAGCCGCACCTGGTCAAAGCCCTCAAGGCGGCCAACCTCTGGGAGTACGGCCACGAGGCCGAGGCCCGCGCGATCATCGACGGCATCCGCACGGCCGGCCCGCTGGACGCGGCCCCGTGGGAGATCGCCGCGGAGACCCTCGAAGCCCACGACGAGCTGGAGTCCGCCCACGACTTCTTCTCGACGGCGCTGACCCTACTGATCGCCCCGGGTGAGGAAGTCCCCTACGCGACCCAGTCGTTGCTCATCGGACGGCACCGGGTACGCCGGCTGATGGGCGTCGGTCACGACGCCTGGGACGAACTGGCCGACACCCTGCACACGGCCGCCGTGCCGCTGGACGAGCTGCACGACCCGAAGCGCCTGTGGGCCCTCGGCTCGTCGGACCCGAGCGAGCTGCAGGCGGAGATCAACCGGCTCCGCGCCGAACTGGGCACCTATCGCACGGCGTTGTCCCGCCCCTTCCCCGTCGCGGTGCTGCGCTGGCCCGGTGACGAGCTGCGCGAACTCCTGGCGGCGTACCCGGAACTCACCCAGGAATACCTCTCGCACGAGGACCATCTCGCGCGCCTGGAGGCCGCGTTGCGCGACCTGCACGCGGCGGGCACGCCCAACCTGGGCATCGTGACGGGCACGGTCCCGTCCTACGAGGCGTTCGCCGCGTCGGAGGCCGCCTCGCCCTCCGACCCGGACCTCCTCCCCCAGTACGCCACGACGCTGGCGGCCCGGGGCCGCGCCGTCCCTTGGCCCCCGGCGCGCAGCGCGGCCTGCTGGTGCGGCGCGGAGCGCACGTACCGGGAGTGCCACGGGACGGGCTGAGACGCGGGTGCGCCCGGGCACGTCCGGGCGCACTCCCACACCCGGCCGGACGCAGCCGGACGCGCGTCGCCGCCGCACCGATTCCGTGTCCCACCGATGACTTCCGCGCCCGCCCACGGTCATATGCGCGGTACGGCGCACCGGCGCCGCACGACGGCGAACACGACGGACGGGACGACGGCATGACCGACGCAGTGAAGGGCCCCGCGAGCTACTTCCCCTCGATCGAGAAGAAGTACGGCCGCCCCGTCGCGGAGTGGAAGGACCTCATCCGCTCCTCGCCCCTGACCCGGCACATGGAGATCGTCTCCTGGCTCAAGACGGAACACGGCCTGGGACACGGCCATGCGAACGCCCTGGTCGCGCACACCCTCGCCGAGGACGAGCCCGCGTGAAGCCGGTGTGACCCCCGGCCGGGGACGGGAGCCGTCAGGCGCCGCCCTCCCGGAGCGTCTGCTCGGACCAGACGGTCTTGCCGTCGGCGGCGTAACGGGTGCCCCACAGCGAGGCGAGGTGGGACATGATGAAGAGCCCCCGGCCGCCCTCGTCCACGGCTCCCGCGTACTTCATGTACGGCGCGGTGGTGCTGCCGTCCCGGATCTCGCAGATCAGTCCGCGGTCGAGGATCAGCCGCAGGACCACCGGCGGGGTTCCGTAGCGCACGGCGTTGGTGACGAGCTCGCTGACGATCAGCTCGGTCGCGTCCCCGGTGTCGTCCTCGATGCGCCACTCGGCGAGCGTCTTGGACGTGAGGCGGCGCGCGGTCGCGGGAGCGGTCTTGTCGTAGGGCAGTTCCCACGCGGCGTAGCGGTCCGGGGGCATGGCGTGGGTCCGGGCGAGGAGCAGCGCGGCGCCCCGGAGATCGGCGCTGTCGGGCAGGGAGCGCGCGACGGCGTCGCACAGGTCCTTCAGCGGCCGGTCGGTGGGAGTCAGCGCCTGGCGCAGGGCACCGGAGGACGGCTGGGAGTAGCCCCGCAGCGCGTTGGTGTGGAGCGCGAGCAGGCTGCCTTCCGGGAGCGCGAGGGACACCGCGGCGACGGGCGCCCGGTCCAGCGCCCCGAGCGGCGGCCCGACGGGCAGGCCCACCACGAAGGCGGCGCCGTCCGGCTCGACGACGAGCGGAGCGGGATGACCGGCGGACGCCACGGTCGCCTTCTCGGTGAAGGGGTCGTACACGGCGTACGCGCAGGTCGCGGCCAGTGGCTCACGGTGCAGCGGGTCGCTCTGCGGCAGGTGGGCACGTTCCTCGGCCAGGCGTGCCGCGGTGTCGTACAGCCGCGCGAGGAGCTCGTCGGGCTCCAGGTCCAGCGCCGCGAGGGCGTGGACGACGGTGCGGAGCTGTCCCATGGTGGTGGCCGCGTAGATGCCCCGCTCGGCCACCTCCCCTATGACCAGGGCCGTTCGGGCCCCGGACAGGGCGATCGTGTCGAACCAGTTCCCGGATCCCCCGCCGGGCAGCAGCAGATGATCGCTCTCGACGGCGGGCTGGGGCGCGGGGCTCTGCGGCAGCAGTCTGCGCTGGAGGGCGCTGGCGATGGTGTACTCGTGCACGTACCGGCAGGCGTTGTCGATGCCGAGCGCGGCGCGGGACGCCATCGCGAGGGCCGCGGGCAGGTCCTCCTCGGTGAACGGTTCGGAGGCCCCGCACCGGTAGAGCGTCAGCAGCCCCAGCACCGCCCCGCGTACCGTGAGCGGCGCCACGAGGAGGGTGTGGGCCCCGACGCGGCGGATGGAACCCGCGCGGGCGGGGTCTGCGTCGGCCCAGGTGAGATCGTCCAGGGGCAGGACCCTGGCCCGCAGGTCGGAGACGGCCCGCCGGTAGGGCGTGCCCGCCGGCACCGCGCGGATGTCGCCGATCGGATGGGCGGCCTCGTTCTCCCCCTTGTACCCCGCGCGCCTCATGGGAACATCGGGCCCCAGTGGCCCCGGCTGGGGTGCCTCCCCGCGCAGGACGTCGTCGACGACCTCGACCACACCCACGTCGGCGTAACCGGGCACCAGCGCGCCGACGAGGTCGCGGCAGGTGGCCTCGACGTCCAGGGTGCGGCCCACGGAGTCGCGGACCGCGAGGAGAGCCGTCTCGCGCTGCCGGCGGCGCACCCGGTCGCTGACGTCGACCACCGCGACGGCCGCACCCAGCACACTGCCGCGGGCACCGAGCCGCGTCCCGTGCACCTCCTGGAGCCGGAACGCCGTCAGGGAGAGGGTGCGCGTGCCGCCCGCCACCGCGTCCGGATGCGCCCTGAACGGCTCCTCGACACCGGGCACCCCGGTGCGTATGACCTCGCGCACGAAGGCTTCGACCCGGTCCGGTTCCTCGAAGTCGCACACGGAGCGGAACGGCCGTCCGTGCAGCCGCGCCGTCTCACCCGCCTCGGCGGAGGGGTCGCTGACCCGCAGGACGTCGAGGTCGGGGTCGAGCACATGCAGCCGCACCCGCGCCTGGGTGAACATCACGTCCAGCAGCGCCGTCCCGACCGCGTCACCGCCCCCGCCCTCGTCCGGCGCGGCGGCCCAGAAAGCCCAGTCGGACCCGGCGAGGGGTTCCAGCCGCAGCCCCGTCACCTCGCCGTCACCGGCCGCACGACCGGTGTCACCGGCCAGCACGTCCATGACGTGCAGTCCGAGCGCGTCGGCGGTCGCAGGACCGAAACGCCGCTCGGCCGCCCGGCTCCACCCGGTGACCACTCCGGCCCCGTCCACGACCATCAGGGGCGCATCAGCCATTAGGCAAGCTCCTTAGCCCCCTCGCGGAGCCCTGGGGACGGACCTCCGCACTCGACGACCCCTACCGAACCAGCATCGGCCCCCGCTCCGGCGCTCGCTACCTGAGGGCAGGAGGAGGGCGGGGTGGATGGCGGGGCTCCGGGCTTCGGGCGGGGTGCCAGCGGGCCTCTCCCGCCGGCAGGGCCGAAAGGCTGCGACGCCTGGCCCCGAGTCCGCTCCCCGGAACGGCGGGAAGCCGACAGCACCACTGGGCCTGCCGCGCCCACCCTCGTAGAAAGCCCTCGGAGAGGACCGCGGGCCCCCGATGACCGCCGCCGCGCCGACCGCGGCAATGCCCAGCCCGTGGGTGAAGGCATCGCCCCTGGCAGGCTCACGCCGTAACCACACTGGCGGAAACGGGGGCGAGTTGATCGGCCAATGCCATCCCGAGGTCGCCGTCAGTGCCACTTGATACAACTGCACTTGTACGTGACGAGATGAGGGGGACTCGGCCATGCCCAGCGACTTTCCAGAGGTAGCGACCCCGGTCGTCGGCCTCTACGAAACGCTCGTCACGCACCGCCTTCAGGAGCGGCTTCAGCAGTTCGACTCTGCAGGTCGGCGGGCCATCGACGGTTTGGTCGGACCGGAGTCCGCACCTCGCGTGCTGGCGCGGCACATCGGCGAAACCGTGCGCCGGATCCTCGACGGGCTGTCCCCTGCCGAGCAGGTGCTTGCGGCGAACCACATCCTGGAATCCCTCAATACGATCGAAGGCGCGGCCCAGTGGATCGATCTCGTCACTGACGGACCTCGTCAGTTGCTCTCCGTCGCGGAGCAGGAAGCCCCAGGCGTGTACGCCATCCGCCCCGCAACTCCGCTCTCCGATACGGCGCTCATCACCAACTCGCCCGATGATCCCAGCCTGGGTTTCGAGCTGCGCGCCGAGTTGGCGACGGCCGACCGTGTCGACCTGCTCTGCGCCTTCGTGAAGTGGCACGGCCTGCGCGTACTCGAAGAGTCCCTGGCTTCTGCGCACTCTCGCGGCGTCCCCATCCGCGTCCTGACCACCACGTACATCGGTGCCACCGAGAGGCGTGCGCTTGACCGTCTCGTTCGTGATTTCGGCGCAGAGGTGAAGGTCAACTACGAGCTGCGTTCCACCAGACTGCACGCCAAGGCGTGGCTCTTCCGCAGAGGTAGCGGCTTCGACACCGCATACGTCGGAAGCTCAAACCTCTCGAAGGCGGCCCTCCTCGACGGGCTCGAATGGAACGTGCGGCTGTCCTCCATCGCGACGCCGTCGGTGCTGCGCAAATTCGAGGCCACGTTCGACGCGTACTGGAGCGAGCAGGCATTCGAGCCGTACGACCCCGACGTGGACGCAGCGCGACTGGACGACGCGCTGTCGCGTGCCGGTAGTTCAGATCATCGCGAACGCAACACGATCACCCTCTCTGGACTTGAGGTCCGCCCCTACCCTCATCAGCGCGACATGCTCGAACGCCTCGAAGTCGAGCGCACTGTGCATGACCGCCACCGCAACCTTCTCGTGGCGGCGACGGGCACAGGAAAGACAGTGATGGCCGCCTTGGACTACAAGCGCCTTCGCCATACCCTCGACCAGAGCTCTCGGCTGCTCTTCGTGGCCCACCGCAAGGAAATCCTCGAACAGTCGCTGCGGGTATACCAGAACGTACTCACCGACGCAAACTTCGGCGAACTGTGCTTCGGGGGAGAAGTCCCCGAAGACTGGACTCACGTCTTCGCCAGTGTGCAATCACTGAACACCCGGACGCTGGAGCGCTTCGCGCCCGATCACTTCGACGTCATCGTGATCGATGAGTTCCATCACGGCACATCACCCACGTATCGCAAGCTCCTGGACCACTTCGCACCGCGGGAACTCCTCGGCCTCACCGCGACGCCGGAGCGAATGGACGGGCTGAACGTCCAGGACGAGTTCTTCGACGGCCGGATCGCCGCGGAGATGCGGCTGTGGGAGGCGCTGGAGAACGAACTCCTCAGCCCATTCCACTATTTCGGCATCACGGACAACACCGACATGCGCGCAGTCACCTGGAAGCGCGGAGCATACGACGCTGCGGGTCTGAGCAATCTCTTCACCGGCAACGACGCGCGGGCCCGACTGGTCGTGCAAGCGGTCCGGGACAAGGTGACCAACCCGGGCGCCATGCGCGCCCTCGGCTTCTGCGTCTCGGTGGCGCACGCCCACTTCATGGCCGACTTCTTCCGCCGGGCGGGGCTCAACGCCCGTGCACTTTCGGGAGATACACCGCCCCTTGAGCGGAAGGCGGCTCTGGACGATCTCCGGGCGGGCGCACTTCAAGTGATCTTCTCGGTCGATCTGTTCAACGAGGGACTCGATATCCCTGACGTGGACACCCTACTCCTCCTCCGTCCGACGTCCAGCGCCACCGTCTTCCTCCAGCAGCTCGGGCGCGGGCTGCGCCGCACCGACGACAAGGCGGTTCTCACCGTCTTGGACTTCATCGGACAGCATCGAAAGGAGTTCCGCTTCGAAAGCCAGTTCCGCGCTCTGACGAACCTCACTCGCAATCGCCTCCTGGCGAGCGTGGAGCAAGGTTTCCCGCAATTGCCGTCCGGCTGCCAGATCATCCTTGAGTCGAAGGCCAAGGACCTGATCATCGACAACATCCGCAATCAAATCGGCGTCAACGTCACTCAGCTGGCCCAGGAAGTGGCAGCATACGCCGAGCCCCGCCTGGGACCCTATCTCGCTGAGAGCGGCCGGGATATCAAGGAGTTGTACCGGGGGAACGGAAACTCGTGGACGGGCCTGCTGCGTCGAGCGAAGCTCCTCCACGGAGAGGCCCCACAGGGGGAAGCTGCACTCCTGAAGCGTGCCCCTGCATTCCTGCACGTCGACGATCCGATGCGGGTCGACGCTTACAGCCGACTGCTGGCCACCGACCCACCCGCATACGCAGACCTGTCCGAAAGGGATCGATCTTTCGCCCGGATGCTCTTCTTCTCCCTCTGGCCGTTGGGCGGTGGCTTCAGCAGCTACCAGGCAGGATTCGACGCACTGCGCACTCAGGCAACCTTCCGCGACGAGCTGCTGCAGGTGCTTGCCCATGGACTCAGCCAGACCGACCATGTGCCGCTCCCGCTCCTCGGCACGCATGCACGCCTGCCGTTGACGGTGCACGCTTCGTACAGCCGCGAGGAGATTCTTCCCGCCTTGGGCCAGTCCGCCTTGGGCGGCTCGCTGCCAGGGAACTTCCGCGAGGGCGTGAGGTGGTGCGAGGGGATTCAGACTGATGCCCTGTTCATCACGCTGGAGAAGGACGAGAAAGACTTTTCCCCGGAGACCCGCTACAAGGACTACGCACGCAACGACTTCCTGTTCCACTGGGAGTCACAGCACCAGACGTCAGAGTCGTCCCCCACAGGCATCCGCTACCGAACGCATAGAACTATGGGCACGCACGTCTTGCTCTTCGTGCGGCGCTTCAAGAAGACGGACATCGGCGGCCCGCAGCCTTGGATGCTCCTCGGCCCTGCCGAGTACGTCGAGCATGAGGGCAGCAAACCCATGGGCATCGTCTGGAAGCTTCGTCACCAGATCCCTGCCGACGTGCTGACGTTCTCCGCGATCGCCGCGGGGTAGCACGCACTCACCAACAGGTCGGGCCGTTCAGAGGTGCGCGTCTGCGGCCAGTGCCGTGAACGCAGACCACGCGCGAGGAGACACCGCCAGTGCGGACCTCTGCGCGTCCTTCGAGTCCCGGACCAGTACGACCTCGGGAAGCACTGCGATCTCTACGCAGTTGTCCCCTCCGCCCCCGCTGTAACTGCTCTTGAACCAGGCCGGCTCCACGCTGCTCATCACCCTCCTCGCATCCGTTCCAACAGGCGTGTCGTTGCCTGATGGCTCAGCGCCTGCGAGCGCATCTTGCCATAGCGGTGCAGCATGTGACTTGCAGCCTTCGGATCGCTGATGAGCACGCTGGTGCCGTGTCCTTCGACGTAGCCGGCCCATCGGTGATCGGCGGTTTCTGCCAGATACATCTCGCCTTCGAAGCCTGCGTGGTCCTCCTGGACCAGAGGCATCACCTGGAGTTCCACGTTGCGGTACCGCCCCACCACGAGCAAATGATCGACGAGAGCATTCGTCACCTCCGAACCACCCAGACGCCGCTCCAGAAGCGCTTGCTCAATGATGAAGCTGAACATGGTGTTCGGACGTTCGACAAGGAGCTGCTGGCGGGCCAGCCGGGCCGACACCTGCCGTTCACACTGCTCTTGGGTGAGCGGAGGCAGATGGCGCTCGAAGAGTGCCTTGATGTACGGCGCAGGCTGCAGGAGGCCGGGGATGACCCGGCACTCGTAGGCGTAGAGCGAGGTCGTGTCCTCCTCGATGGCCGCCCACTGCAGGAACCATGACGCCAGCCCCGCCTTCCGCGTCAGGCTCTTCGCCGCCGCCTCCAGCACCCGCGCAGCCGTGTCCCCCAGCACCTCCTCCGCACGGTCCAACAGGTCCCGGGGCGGGTACCGCTTGCCCTGCTCGATCTTGGCGATGTACGCCGTGGAGTACTGGACCAGCGGCGCGAACTGCTCCTGGGTCAGGCGGGCTTCGTCGCGCAGCGCCTTGAGCACCGCCCCGAACGTCCGGAGGCTGTCGGACAGCTCGGGCTCTCCGCAGCCTGCGCCGGCTCCACCCCTGGCACCGCCATTGTCCGTCACCATTCGCGCCCGTATCTCCTTGTGCCTCACTGAGCTCCGCCCGACCGCCCGACCCACCCATGGTTACGCACCGTGACCCACCCAGTCCAGCGCGTGAACCAGTACAAGGCGATCTGTATCGGTGCCGTGCCTGCCGCCGGATCCCGCATCTCCGCAGGCTGGATTCCATGCCAGCCCCTCACACCCGAGCGACCCTCACCCCAGGCGTGTTCGCCCAGACCTTCTCCGCCACCCGGCGCGGGGCACGCCTCGCGCGCCTGCTCGCCGCACTTCAACTCGTCGAGTGGGGGCATCCGCGCGGATCGGAGCACCATGACGCGGTCACCGTCGTCGTCGCCGAGCTCGCCGCCAACGCCGTGCTGCACGGTCTCGTCCCCGGCCGGGGCTTCGCTCTGCTCCTCGCTCACGACGGCGGCAGGGGCGTCATCCGTATCGAAGTGTCCGACACCCATCCCTCCCGACCGAGGATCCACCCCTCCCGGCCGGAGATCCGTGTCCTGCCGGCCCACGACGAGGAACACGGCCGCGGTCTGATCCTCGTCGACGCGCTCGCGGTCCGCTGGGGCGTCCGTGACCGCCTCGGTCCGGGCAAGACGGTCTGGGCGGAATGCGCACTCTCCAGGACAGCAGGAGCCCTCGGGACCGGGCTGCCCGTCCACGACGGGAGTCGGGGGTGAGACGGCCTGACCATGCTGCCCACGGGCCTCACCGCCTGCGTGACACCGCCAGCTCGATCAGGTACCGCTTGGTCACCCTGCCGCCGTACCGTCCGTCGATCAGGCTCGCGATGCATGCCAGCAGCCCATCCCTGGCGGATTCCGGAAGGGCCCGATGACCTGAGTAACTCCGCAGTGTCTCCAGGTACTTCACCGTGCTGTAGGTGATGTCCTGCGCGTAGCGGCGGAAGGCCGTCGGGCCGAACCGGCCGCTTCGCGCGACCTCCGCCGCGTGGTCCGCACCGTCGATTAGAGCTCCGTCGGGTATCCGGGTCTCGCCCTGTCGTACAGTTCCGCGTCCTCGTCGAACGTCCGGCGCAGGCGCAGCCGGCGGGTCTCCTCGGGGTTGTCGTCGCGTGCTGCGGGCGTACCACTCTCTGACATGTGAAGCAGGCTACGGCGGCGAGCCCTCCAACGATCAGGCTGATGGCAACCGCGACCGGAAAGACGACGAGCCGCTGGACCGTCAGGAACGGGCAATCCTTGCGGTATCGGCCTCGCTGACTCAGCACATCTCCGGACAGGTTGATGATGCGTCACTTACCCGCAATCACCTTCCCCTCCCCGCCCCACAGCTTGATGTACCGGCTTCCGGAGCCACAAAGGCCTAGAAAAAGATGGTGGGGTAGCCGTCCAGGCCTACTCACCGGGGTCGTCATATTTACTGGGTTCGCGGGAGCAGATGAGGCGACAGGAGATTCAGCGAGGGACCGGAATTGGATCTTAGCCCTTGTTCGCGCGCACCATGGCGGCCGCGAGGCGGCGGTGCACGGCCGCCTCGATGGGCCGGATACGGACAGTAAAGTGCGCCCGTGACGGAAACCACACTGGTGAATGGATTATAAGCATCATCCACTTGGTATGGTCGGTTTCCGGAGCAAACAACCTCGTCAAGAGCTTCGACACCACCGAGAAAACACCAAGGAATAGCACCATGCCCCCCAGTCCGACGCGGCTCCCCTCCTTGATTCAAGGCAAGCCGGCTCGTCTCATCGCGCTTCTCACGGCGCTCCTCATCGCTGCGGCCACCTTCCTGACGGGAGCCGGCACAGCACACGCCGACACCGGCAACTTCCGCATCGCGCATGTGTATGTGAACATGCGCGGGGAGTGGGACAACCCGGCTGCCATGGCAGGCTCCTGGGGCACGTTCCTGCAGAGCATCCGAAATTCCGCGGGCCACTGGTACGCACAGGACACCAGCCTCACGCAGAACGGGGACTCTTCTCCTCACGCCCTGCTGCGGGCAGACCTGAACGTGACCAATGCCCAGGGCCACCAGACCGAATTGCGACTTTGGTACACCCCGAACAACATGTACCTGCGCGGATTCACCACAACGAGCGTCGATGCGAGTTCCCCGAACAACGGGAACGTGACCTACTACTTCAACGACAGCGACTTCAATCTCGAAGGTGAGATGAACTACCTTCGTAACAGTAGCTCGGACCGTGGACTGCTTCCTCCGGCCAACTACCAGAGGCTCCAGTACAGCGGCGCCTACACCTCGATGGCACGGCCGCCGGCGCAGGGAGGTCCGGGAGTCACCCGCGACAACACGCAGATGAGCTACGCCTCGCTGTACAACTCCGTTTTCCAGCTGGCGTATCTCCAGCGGGGCTCGGAACAGAACGGCGGCAACAACTTCCAGGCTACTGCCGCGTCGCTCTTGCGCATCATCCAGGCCACGTCCGAAGCGGCCCGCTTCCGTGACGTACAGGGCATCATCATTCAGATGATGGCAAACCAGAGCTACCAGTTCACCATGCCCGCGGTGCAGCAGGAACTCGAAAACGACTGGCGCGGTCTTTCCGTCTATGCAACTTCGGGCTCGGATCAGCCCGGCCACTACGTGGGATCACACGTCCCGTACATCACTACGGTTGCTCGCGCTCTGGGGTACCTGGCGCTCGGCCTGTATCCGTGGCAGGGAAGCGGCGGCGGACCCGCGTAAGCGGTACGAAGGCGGGTGAATCCGCCCTTCGCCCGGCAGGCCGGCCTCCGGCGGATTCACAGGAGGCCGGCCTGCCGGGCGAGCACGGCGCCCCGGCGCTGGTCGCCCTTGGGCTGCATGCGGCAGATGGTGCGGTGCAAGCGCGGGGCCGTGCCGCTGGTCGGGGCGGCCCGCAAGGCCGGGTCGACCGGGCGGGATCTGCGGCGCTGATGCCATGGCGGCACCCGAGCCGCCCCGGGGCGAACAGCCGGCCGCGCACACCCCCGAACGCACGAAATCCCCGCTCCGCAATTGCCGGACGGGGATTTCCTCACGTACATTGGGTGTTTCTGTGCGCCCACAGAAAAGGCCCCACACCGGGGGCAACAAGAATCACCTTATCCGGCAGGGAGCGGTTTTGTCAACTCGCGAAAACGTCGAATTGCAGAAGGAGCAGGAATTCGTCGACCGGCTCTACGACCGGGTCGACGCGCTTCGCGGCGACACCGCGCAGGGCGTCGAGGATGCGCTGACCCCGGTCGGGAACGGCCTCCAGGCCCGCCTGGAGCGTGACGTGCTGGTCTCCGAGCGCTCGGGCCTTCTGGCCGCCCTCAACGCGGTGGACGGTTCGCTGTGCTTCGGACGCATCGATCTTCTCGACGGGGCCGCGCACCATATCGGCCGTATCGGAATTCGCGAGGACGACAGCGAGCACACACCCCTTCTGATCGACTGGCGCGCTCCCGTCGCCCGGCCTTTCTATCTCGCCACCGGGCATACGCCGATGGGGCTGCGCCGGCGTCGGCACATCACCAGCGAGGGCCGCACGGTGACCGAGCTGCACGACGAGATCCTGGACCTCGGGGACGACGAGCGCAGCGGTTTCGAGGACCCGACCGGTGACGCGGTGCTGCTCGCCGCGCTGAGTTCCGCGCGTACGGGCCGCATGGGCGACATCGTGCGGACCATCCAGGCCGAGCAGGACCGCATCATCCGCGCCCCGCACCGCGGCGTCCTCGTCGTCGAGGGCGGCCCCGGCACGGGCAAGACGGCGGTCGCCCTGCACCGTGCCGCCTTCCTGCTGTATGAGCACCGTGAGCTGCTGGCCAAGCGCGCGGTACTGGTCGTGGGCCCGAACCCGGCGTTCCTCCGCTACATCGGTGAGGTGCTGCCCGCGCTCGGTGAGACCGGTGTCATGCTCGCCACGCAGGCCGAGCTCTTCCCCGGCGTACACGCCCGGGGCACGGACACCCCGCGTGCGGCGGCCGTCAAGGGCGGGGCGGGGATGGCGGAGGCGCTCGCCCTGGCCGTACGCGACCGGCAGACGCTGCCCGAGCCCGGCGCCCCGATCGTCGTCCCGCACGACGACGGTGACCTCATCCTGGACTGGGAGATCGCCTACGAGGCCCGGCAGGTCGCCCGCGACACCCTGCTGCCGCACAACCTCGCCCGCCCCTACTTCGCGTTCCAGATCATCGACGCCCTCACCGCGCAGCTCACGGAGCGCATCGGCGCGGACCCGTACGGCGGGCCCAACTTCCTCGGTGCGGACGACATCGCCCAGCTCGGGAAGGCGGTCGCCGCGAGCGAGCAGGTGCACGCCGCCGTCGCCGAGCTGTGGCCGATGCTCACCCCCGAGGAGTTCCTCGCCGACTATCTCGCCGAGCCCGTGTACGTGCCGGACGGGGAGGCCGACGCCATCCGGCGCTCTCCCGGCGGCGCGTGGACGCCGGCCGACGTGCCGCTCCTCGACGAGGCGGCCGAACTGCTCGGGTCCGACGACAGCGCCGCGCGGGCGGCGGCGGAAGCCGAGCGCCAGGAGCGGGTCGCCTATGCGCAGGGTGTGCTGGAGCTCTCCCGGGGTTCGGAGACGTACGAGTTCGAGGACGAGGAGTCCGAGCGGCTGGCCGCCCACGACATCATCGACGCCGAGCGGATGGCCGAGCGGCAGGAGGAGGCCGATCACCGCAGCGCGGCCGAACGCGCCGCCGCCGACCGGACCTGGGCCTTCGGCCACATCATCGTCGACGAGGCGCAGGAGCTGTCACCGATGGCGTGGCGGCTGCTGATGCGACGGTCGCCCACCCGCTCGCTGACACTCGTGGGCGACCCCGCGCAGACGTCCGAGGAGGCCGGCGTCGGGTCCTGGGACAAGATCCTCGAACCGTACGTCGGCGACCGCTTCGATCATGTGCGGCTGAGGGTCAACTACCGTACGCCCGCCGAAATCATGGACCTGGCGGCCAAGGTCGTCCGGGCCGAGGACCCTTCGTTCGAACCGCCGGGGTCGGTGCGTTCCACGGGCGAGAAGCCGTGGACGCGCGAGTCCGGGGCCGATCTGGCGGCTGCGGTCGCGAGCGCGGTGGCCGAGCTGACGCCCGAGGAGGGGCGGCTCGCGGTGATCGCGCCGCGCGCACTGCACGAGGAGATCGCGGGCCCGCTCGACGGCGTCACGGCCGGTGCGGAACCCGACCTCACCCACACCGTGGTGCTGCTCGGTCCTCGGGAGGCGAAGGGCCTGGAGTTCGACCACGTCCTGGTCGTGGAGCCCGCGCGTTTCGGGGCCAGCGACCTGTACGTGGCACTGACCCGCGCGACCCAGCGCCTCGGCATCATCCACCGGGAGGAGCTGCCCGACTCGCTGCGCTGACGCGGCGGGCCGACGAGCGGTCCCGAGGCCCGGTCCCGTCTCCCTGGTCCCCGGTCCCGTCTCCCGGGTCCCGTCTCCCGGCTTCCGAAGCCCGCTTCCCGTATCCCGGGTCCCGAAGCTCGGGTCCCGGGCTCCGGGACTTCGCATCACACCTTCGGGGGACCCGAAAGGGCTCGTCCGCCCGAAGCTTGAGCTTCGGGACCCGGGCGCCGGGATACGAGATCCGGGATTCGAGCGCTGTCTTTTATCCGGGGGAAAAAGAAGGTTCAGGAAAACCCTCCCGACCCCCCTGACCCGTCACGGCCAGCAAGTATGACTAATCGTGAGCAACTTGCGGCGGAGCGTGGCTGCTGCCTACGGTGCGAGAACCAGACGACCCCGACACGGTGTTAGTCGCACCAGGCCGGGGTCTCACCGCAAGATCGATCACGAAGGCGATCCCGTGGTTACCCAGCACAGTAGCTCCGCCCTGCGCGCCCCCGCATCCTCGAAGCCCTACCCGATGGCCAAGCCCGGTTACGGCAAGCGCGCGGTGCCCGGACAACCTCCCTGCCCCACAGCCGACTTCGCGCTGCTGCCCGAACGCGAGCGCTACGTCGCCGGGTTCATCGACCGGCTTCCCGACGGCGCGGCGATGGACGTCAAGAGCCTCGCCAAGCAGCTGCCGCTGTACGGCCAGCAGGCCGTGGGCACCGCCCTCAGAACCGTGGCGTACGCGGGTCACCTGCGCCGCGTGCGATGCCTGGTGCGTGTGATGGGCCAATTCCGCTGGGTGTTCCGGACGTTCTGGTCGCGCACAGCCCGGGACAACGCGTGGTGGGCCGCTGCGGTCAAGGACCTTCCGGGCGTCATCAGAAGCATCATCATCGGCGTCCAGGACACCGAAGGCGGCTTCGTCGGCGGGCCGGTCGACGCACCCACGCCCGCCGAGGCCCCGTCGCCCGCCCCTGCCGCCGCCTCCGGGCCGGACACGCCGCAGGCACCCGCCTCGCCACCCTCGCCCGGCCTCGACGCATCCGGCCGCCGGGCATCCGGCATCCCGGCACCGGACCGGCTCTCTCCCGCTGCGCCGCCCGCCCCTGCCGCCCCGCCTCAGCAGCGGACCGCCGCACCCGGTGGGCATTCCGCCGCCTACCTCGCGCTGGCGAGACTCGGCCGCATCGACTCCCGGCTCACCCTGTCCGCCGCCGACTGCGCCGTCCTGGAAGGCCGGGCAGCCGGGTGGCTCGCGCGCGGGGTGGACACCGAATACCTGACGCAGGCACTCACCGCGGGGCTCCCGCCCCACGTGGATTCCCCCGTGGGGTTCGTACGCCGCCGCCTCACCGACAAGATCCCGCCCCACGTCTCCGACGCCCCCGCGCCGCGCCCGCCCGGCGGGCCCGCGCGCCGGGCGATGGAGGAATGCGTCAAGTGCGCGGCACCCGGCCGCCCCGAAGCCCTCCCCGGCGGCCTCTGCCGCACCTGCCGCACCTCCGCCCAGGGAACAGCGGGAGCAGCAGCAGAAGCCGCAGTGCCCGAGCCCCCGGCCGGGCTGCCGAGCGAACGGGACGTGCACGCCTTCGCCGCCGAGCTCCGCGTCCTGCTCAAGTCACCCTGACCGAGCGGGTTTCGCCCTGCCGCAGCGGCCGGACGTCACGGGGTGCTCGTCAGGTTCATCAGCGCGCTGACGAACGTCACGATGCCCAGGGCCCACAGCGTGAGCGTCCCGGCCAACGCGCCCCTGACCATGGGCAGAAGAGCCGGGCGGTCCCGCAGCGCGGCGATCGTCCAGCCGCAGAGGGCTCCCGCCGACGGCAGGCCGATGATCATCAGTGCGTACCGCTGAAGCGACTCCTTGGTCCGGTGGTTGACCTCCCAGTCGGTGCTCAGGTGCGCCCGCGCGTCCGCCGCACCTCTCCACAGGGAGAACAGCAGAGGCAGCAGCAGGACCGCGATGACGACGAGATCGACGACGACCTTGCGCCGGGTGCCCCGCTCCTGGTCCTGGTCCAGGTCCTGATCCGTACGAGTGTCCGCCACCGGGACAGGATGCAGGGCGTTGAAGCGAGCGGCCACCCGTTTACCCACTCCCACATGCGCCGCCGAGACCCGTCCGCGCCTGGCTCAAGTCGCCCTGCGCGAGGACGTGTTCGTCGAGATCTTGGCCAGGCTCGACGCGACCGCAGCCCTGGACCAGCGGATGCGGCGGCCGGTCCAGGGTTCAACCGGCCGCGTCAGTCGGCCTGATGCGTCCTGACGCCCCTGGCCTCGAAGTCGAAGATGTTCTGATTGACGCGGAGACCGTCGACCGCGCCGATCCACATGTGGTCACGGCCCTTGCCCACCGCAGCCGTGAGGATCGTCGCTCCGGGGCCGCCGTCGTTGAGCGCTGCCTGCAGCTGCTGGAGGGAGCACCTGGCAGCCTGGTTGCAGGCAGGGGCCTCGTTGCCCGTGAGGTACCAGTAGCCGGACGAGGTGGCGTCGATGAAGTCGCTCCAGCGGTTCGTCACGGGCGAGGCATCCGGCACCCACACCATCGTGGAGTAGTTGTCGGCCGGAAGCGCGGCCAGGTTCGGATCGATCTCGAACCTGATGTTCGGCATGTTCTCCGCGCCGCCGTAGGTCACGTTCTCCCCGGTCTGGAAGACGTGGAACCCGACCTGGCGCAGGCCCCGCACGGGGTCCCCGAAGAAGTCGACCTCGTTGCCGAAGTCGACCTTCTCGCTGGGAGGGTTGAGCGAGGTGGAGTTGTCCGCCACCGCGATGCCGAGACTGCCCCGCCCGTAGGGCGGTGCGGCCGAAGGATCTGCGACGTCGAACGAGCCGAACGGGCCGTTCCGCAGCTCGGCGACGGGAGAGCCGATGGTGTTACGGGCAATCACGCCCCAGTGGTCCGAGTGGCGCGCCTGGTTCCCGTCGTTTCCCTCGCGGCCGTCGTCCCCGTCCGCGACGGCGGGCCCCGATATGGCAGTCGCCGAGGAGACGATCACGGCCAGGACTGCGACCGCGAGGGCGCGGCCTCGGATCACACCGAAGTGAGTGCTCACACTCATTCCCTTTCCGGTAGGCGCAGGGCTCTCTGCGGGCGCAGGTGCCTCAGCGCGGCACACCCACCGAATATGACCCTCGGTGAGCGCACACTCACCACATAGGGGCAAGAAGACCCATCACGCAACGGATGATCCCGCAGTCTCATCACTCTCCGTGTCGCATAAGCCCGTCGCATCATCGTCAGGCGTTGCGCGAGCGCCGGTGCGCCCGTCGGCCGGACGGAGATCATGGCCGTGCCGTGCAGCACCCATTGGGGGCGTGCGGATGGGGGCGTGCGGATCGGAACGGAGCGCCGGGCGGCCGGCTTCATGGCCCGAGTGGGGATCGGCGAGCCTCAGCGCCACCCGACCGCTTCGTGCACAGGATGTCGGGTCCGGCAGGGTGGGGGCTTCCTAACGTGAGTGCCGAAAGGAAGGAGTCCGGGATGCTGGACCGGCTGAACAAGGCCCTGGAGCACATCGAGGCGCACCTCGACGAGCCGGTCGACGTCGCCGGTCTCGCGCGCATCGCCGTGACGTCGGAGTACCACTTCCGGCGGATGTTCTCAGCGCTCGCGGGCCTCCCCCTGTCGGAGTACATCCGGCGCAGGCGGCTGACCGTGGCGGGCGCCGAGGTGCTCGCCGGGGAGCGGACGCTCCTCGACATCGCGACGCGTTACGGCTACGGCTCCGGCGAGGCTTTCGCCCGGGCGTTCCGTGCCATGCACGGCGTGGGTCCGAGCGAGGCCAGGCGCACGGGTGCGGCCTTGCACTCCCAGCCCCGGATGTCCTTCCGGCTCGTCATCGAAGGGAGCAGCAGCATGCGATACAGGATCGTGGAGCGGACGGAATTCCGCGTGGTGGGCAGGAAGGCCCGGGTACCGCTCGTCCACGAGGGGGTCAATCCGGCGATCGCCGACTTCATCAGGGGCATCGGCAGGGAAACCCTGGAGAGGATCGCCGGACTGTCCGACCAGGAGCCCGCAGGGATCGTCGGGGTGAGCGACCAGCTGGACCCGAGCCGCGCGGAGGGGACCGAACTCGACTACTGGCACGGGGTGGTGACGGGCGCCGAGGTCCCCGACGACCTGGATGCGCTCACCGTCCCGGCGGGGCTGTGGGCCGTCTTCGACACCTCGGGGGCGTTCCCGCAGGCACTCCAGCACCTGTGGCGGGACGTGTTCACGCAGTGGTTCCCGTCGAATCCGTACGCGAGCAGGCCCGGCCCGGAGATCCTCAGCGTGCGGGTGGCCGAGGACGGGGCCACGGCGGACGCACAGCTGTGGATTCCCGTGGAGCGTTCCGCCGCCTGATCACCGGCGGTACGGCGCGCTCGCCGGGCCGGGGCTGTCACCGGAGCCGGACCGGCAGGCATCGGGGGACCTGTCGAGGGGCGCGGTCCGGCCGGGCGGGTCCGTCAGCGGGTGCCGCCGAGCTTCGCCCGCATCCAGGCGAGGCCGTGGTCCACCACCTCGGCGGCCTCGAACAGGTGGCTGTCCGCCGCGCCCACCCTGCCCGACAGGCCCAGCCCGGTCGCGAGCATGTCGCGCGTGATCGTCTCGAACGGATCCCGGCCTGCGGGCGTGACGGAGGAGTAGTCGAAGGCCCCGCCCGAGGAGTCGATGTCCCGGAACCGGCGCCAGACCCGCTCGCCGTCGATCATGACGGGCTGCTCGTACTCCACGTACCGCTTGCCCGTCAGGTCGGCGAGCGCCTCGGCGTGGTGCAGCAGGGTGAGCGTCTCCAGGGGCGCGCCCAGCATCAGCACCCGGCCGCCCGCGGCGACGAGCCTGGCGAGCGGACTGTCCGGGCCGTGCGGGTCGTCCCAGGGGTGGTCGGCCATCAGCTCGTCGGCCGACCGCCCGAGCGCGGCGAGGCTCACGTCGGGGTGCCGGCTGCGTACGGCCCCGGGCCACCTGCGCAGTGCCTCCGGGAGGCGGCCGTTGTCGTGCTCGGCCTCGCTGGTCCGGGGATCGTAGGCGGGGTGCCCGGCGCGTACGGCGTCCTGCCAGGCCTGCGGCCAGTCGGTGAAGTCGTAGGGCGGGGCGTCGTTCCAGCCGCAGGTCACCACGAGGGTGCCCCGCTCGCCCACGACGTGCCTCAGAGCGCCGATCAGCGTCTGGGACCCGCCGGTCACATATCCGATGGCGGACATCCGGGTGTGGAACATGACGGTGTCGCCGTCGGCCAGCCCGAGCGCCCTCAGGTCGCGGACGAGCAGGTCCCGGGTGACGGGCCCGTCCGCACGGGCGAGCAGCGCCGCCAGGTCCGGGGCCGTCTCGGCGGTCCCGGGGGCCGGGTCCGTCTCGGCGGTCCCGGGGGCCGGGTCGCCGGGTGCCGACTGCCGGGGCTCCGAGATCGGTTCGTCCATGGGCGAGACGGTATCGGGTACCGCCCCCTCCGGGCACCGCTCGTTGCGGGCACGGGCTGTTGCGGGCACCGCTCGTTGCGGGCACGGGCTGTTGCGGGCACCGCCCGTTGCCGGCACGGGCCGCCCGGTTGCGACTGCGTGACGGTCCCGCGCCCGCCCCGTCTCCCGGGAACCACGGCGCGCACCCCCGCCGTCCTCCCGCCCGAACCACCGTGCGGTCACGAAGGGTGCCGTGCGGGACACGCCTGGTATCCAAGGAGCAGCATGACCGTCCCCGGCAGTACGTCACCCCGGAACAGCCGCCCAGGGAGCACCGGTTCCGCGTCGGGACGCGGTGCTCGCCCGGCCCTCCTGCGCTCCGCGAAGGCGGTGCTGACGCTCGCACTCGTGCTCGGCGCCGCCACCGCGTGCAGTCAGACGTCGGAGGGCGGCAGCAAACCGGCCAAGGAGTGGAAGGTCGGCGACTGCGCCGGGCCGGACACGTCCGAGTCCAAGGACGGTTTCCAGGCCGTCGACTGCGACGACCCCAAGGCGACGATCAAGGCGCTCGCGGTCAAGGACGGCGAGATCTTCGCCGGGGCCGTCGAATGCCCGGCGGGCACGGACGAGATCATCTCCGTGAAGGTGTCCTTCGGCGGGGACGCCGCGACCAGCGGCATTCCCAGCAAGACGGTCTGCGGCCGCAACCTCTCCGGCGACCACCCCGGTGACGCGGGCGCGGGCGGCGGCCAGTTGGTGGTGGGTGACTGCGTCGACGACCAGGCCAAGGAGATCGCGTGCGCCGGCGGCGGCAACAAGGTGCTCGCCCTGGCCAAGGACGCCGACGCGTGCCCGGCGGACGCGGACAACCCCATCGAGCTCTTCCCGAGCCCCGGCCGTCCGTACGACGCGATCTGCACCAAGAAGGCCTGACGCGGCCGCCGACGGGGCCCGCGCGCTCGCCGCGCGGAACCCGCGAGGCCCCTGGCCCCGTCGGGCCGCGTGCCGGCGGTCCAACGGGCGCGGCTGCATCGCCGAGCCCCTGTGCGGCCGGGCCCGCCTGGCAGAATGCGTCCGTGATCCGCGACCTGTACCACGTGCGTGCCGTGCCCTCCGAGCCCGGGCGCACCCCGCTGACGGCCGACGAGGAACAGCGGTTCAGAGCGCTCCTGTTCACCGAGCTGGGCAATGCGGTCGCCGACCACGGGTGGGCGCGCTACCCGGCCCACACCCCCGAGGACCGCAGGCGGCTCGTGGACGTGGGCCGCATGCTGAGCGAGCACTGGGGCCTGGCCGTCACCGTCGAGGCGGAGGACGTCTGCACCCTGCGCCTCTCGCTCGCCGGGCACGCCCTGGAGGCGTGACGTCGGCGCCGCACGTCATCATGACCGCATGACGACTCACACAAGTCCGGTGCAGGCACTCGTCGTTGTCGACGTGCAGAAGGCGTTCGTCGGCGGTGACGGCGCCCTGCCCGATGCCGCACGCCTGGTGGACCGGACGGCCGGCCTGATCGCGCGGGCCCGGTCGGCCGGGGCGCTGGTCGTGCACGTCCAGAACGACGGGGAACCCGGAGCGCCCGACGAGCCCGGCTCCCCCGGCTGGGAGCTCCACCACCCCGTGACGAGCGGCCCGGCGGAAGTGGTGGTCCGCAAGACGCATGACGACGCCTTCCAGGAGACCGGGCTCGGCGGCCTGCTGACCTCGGCGGGGGTGGACTCGCTCGCCGTCTGCGGCCTGATGTCGGAGATGTGTGTGCAGGCCACGGCGCGTACGGCCGTGGCGCTCTCCTACCGGGTCGTGCTGCCGCACGACGCCCACGCGACCTACGACATCCCGGCGGAGCCCGGCATCAGCCCCGTCGTCCCGGCCGCGGCCGTCGCGCGGGTGGCCGCGTGGCCGCTCAGCCGGGACGCGGACGTCACCGTGCACGCCGCCGACGTCACCTTCACCGCCCCGCCGTTCCCCGCCCCCTGAGTCACCCGAGGGGACCCGACCGGTAGGCGAGCGCTCAGTACCGGTGGCCGGGCCAGTGCGGGTCGTCCCAGCGGGCTTCGCCCGTGAGGCCCAGCAGCCGGACCCGGTGGAGGAGGTCATCGGACGCACCCGCCGACCTCAGCCGCGCCGGGGCGTGCCTGAGCAGCCAGGCGGTCATCTCCCCCACCATCGGGCCGTCGCGCTCCCAGGCGTACCAGGGAAGGACGCCCCCCAGCAGCTCGTACTCCCAGTGCTCCACGGCCGTCCTCAGGTGCCGGTCGGCCATCGGATGCGCGGTCTCCTCCCACACCTCCAGCCACGGGACGGCCGTGCCCGAGCCCTCGGCGCAGACCGCGAACACCTCGTACGCCGGTACGGGGGTGTCCTCGGACCGGAGCACGTCGGTGAGCCAGGCGCGCAGGAAGGTCCTGACCGCCCCGGCCTGGTCAGCGGGCCACTCCTGCCAGCGACCCCGCCCGAAGGACTGCCCGACGTCGCCCATGTCGAAGAGCGGCTCCACCCGGCCCGCGACCAGCTCGGCCGCGAACTGCGGGAGCACGCGGCGCAGCACGGCGGCGTGGTCCGTCCAGTCGACGGCCTCCCAGGTGCGCCGCAGCAGGTCGGGATCGAGCGGTACGTCCGGCACCTTCAGCAGGGCGAGCTCCTCCGCACTGCCCCAGTGGCACTCGCAGTTGATCTCGTCCGGCCGGGCCGTCATTCCGCCGAAGACGGCGGACAGGTCCTCCAGGGCGGTGCGCAGTTCGCGCCGGGCGGGGGTGGGAGCGGTCTGGTCCATGGGCGTCGCGCCTTCGGGACTCCGGGGGCCTGCGCCTTCCGAAGATCGTGACCCTACCGGCCCCTCCGGATCGGCGCACGGCGTTTCGCGCGGGCTCACCGGCCCTGATCACCTGCCCCGCGCGGGCTGTGCTGAGAAGGTGCTGCCATGGCCTCCCTGCCGCACACCGCCCCGATGCTCGCCACCCCCGGCCGCCTGCCGTCCGCCGCCGTCGACGACCTGTGGGCGTACGAGGTGAAGCAGGACGGCCAGCGCGCCATGGTCTACGCGGAGGGGGACGGTACGCTCCGGCTGCTGGCCAGGTCGGGCACCGACATCACCCCCGCCTATCCGGATCTGGCGGCGCTCGGGGACGCTCTCGGCGGCGTGCCGGCGGTGCTGGACGGTGAGATCGTCGCCCTGGACGGCCAGGGGCGCGGTGACTTCGAGCGGTTGCAGTCGCGGATGGGCCTCTCGGGGTCACCGGGGAAGGCGGCCCGCATGGCGCGGCTGGTCCCCGCCCACCTGGTGCTGTTCGACGTCGTGTTCCTGGACGGGACGAGTCTGACGGCGCGGCCCTACGCAGAGCGGCGGGCGGCGCTGGAGGCTCTGGCCCTGGACGGGCCCCACTGGTCGACGCCCGCGGCCGTCGTCGGGCACGGCGAGAGCGCACTGGCGATGACACGGGAGGCCGGGCTCGAAGGCGTCATCGCGAAGCGGCTGACGTCGGTGTACGAGCCCGGGGTCAGGGCCCGTAGCTGGATCAAGATCCGGCACGTCCGCACGGTCGACGTGATCGTCGGCGGCTGGGTGCCCGGCCGCGGCCGCCTCGGCGGTCTGCCGGGCGCGCTGCTCGTGGGTGAGCGGCATCCGGGCGGGCTCCGGTACGCCGGCAGCGTCGGCACGGGGTGGAGCGACGCCGAGCGGACCCGGCTCGCGGGGCTGCTCGACGTGGCCGCCGTCGGCACGTGCCCCTTCGACGAGGATCCGCGGGTCACGGGCGCGCGGTGGGTGCTCCCGCGGCTGGTCGGTGAGGTGGGCTACGCGACACGCACGAAGGCCGGGCGGCTGCGCCACCCCTCCTGGCACCGGCTGCGGCCCGATCTCGCGCCGGACGACATCGGCTGAGCGGGCCACAGCGTTCCCCTCGCCCCGCCCCGGCGGACGGGCCCGGAGGGCCCGGTCAGGACGCCGTCCTCTTCCTCGCCGCCGTCTTCCGGGCCGGCTGCTTCTTCGCCGCCGACTTACCGGAGGCGGAGGCGGTCTTCTTGGCGGCGGTCTTGCGGCCGGCCGTCTTCCCGGCCGTCGTCTTCCGGGGCGCCGACGCCGCCTTCTTCCGGGTGCGGGGCTTGCCGGGCGTCATCTCGTGCACGGTGGCGTCCTCGCCCCGCGTCTCCTTCGCCGCCTTCACCGAAGCGTTGAGCGCGGCCATCAGGTCCATGACCTTGCCCGGTTCCTCCTCCTCGCCGCCCGGAGCGGCCGGCAGGGGCTTGCCCTCGGACTTGGCCGCGATCAGCTCCTCCAGGGCCTCCCGGTAGCGATCGCGGAAGCCGGAGATGCCGTCCAGGGCCATGCTGTCCGTGAGTTGCACGGCCCGTTCGATCTCGTCCTCGTCCAGCTCCGTCTCCCGGGGGGCCAGCGATTCGGGGCTGCGGATCTCGTCCGGCCACCGCATGGAGTGCAGCACGATCGCGTCCTCCCGCACCCGCAGGAGCCCCAGCCGCTCACGGTTGTGCCAGGCGAACTTCGCCACGGCGACCTTGTCGCTGCGCTCCAGCGCCCTGCGCAGCAGGGTGTACGGCTTCGCCGCGACCTGGCCGTCGACCGCGAGGTAGTAGCTGTCGCTGATCCGGACGGGGTCGATGCTGTCGGCGTCGACGAACGCCACGATCTCGATGGCCTTGGCCGTCGGCAGTGGCATCCGGTCGAGTTCCTCGTCCGTGACGGGCACGGTCCGGTCCTTGGCGATCTCGTAGCCCTTGCCGATCTCCTCCTGGGTGAGGACCTCGCCGTCGAGCTCGCACACCTTGCGGGTGCGGATCCGCCCCATGTCCTCCCGGTGGTACTGGTGGAAGGAGATCGAGTGGTTCTCGGTGGCGGACACCACCTTGATGGGGATGGTGACCAGTCCGAAGCTGATCGCTCCGGTCCACAGGGGCCTCGGCATCCGGTTTCCTCCAGTCCCCCCTGGCGGCTGGGCCGGGAGGTGGACCGGGACGCCTGGAAGGGAGAACCGGCCCGAGAGGGCCGAGGCGCAGCCGGGCCACCGCCCGTAGAACCGATACTCGCGCCCCCGCCTGCGGACCGCATGTGGATCACCGGGCCCGCCGCCGGAGCGGAAGGGCCGCGCGGTCACCGGCAGGCGGCCGGCACAGTCCTCAGGGCAGGTCCAGCTCGCCGATCACCTGGTCCTCGCTCTTCTCTCCGGTCTTCCGGAACCCCAGCCGGAGGTAGAACTCCTCGGGTCCGTGCTCCCCCTCGCCCCACGTCACCGTCACGCGCTCACCGCCGCGCCGGCGTACCTCCTCGCAGACGGCCTCCGCGGCGAAGCGGCCGTACCCGCGGCCCTGCTCCCCGGCCGCGACGGCGAGGCGCCAGAGCCCGGAGCGGGGCCGGTCCTGCGGGTTCGAGGGGTCGAAGCGCACGTCGAAGAAGGCCATCACGAAGCCGACCAGCCGGTCACCGTCGTAGACCAGCCGGGGCCATGCCGTGCCGGGGTCGGCGTACGCCTCGGCGAGGGATCTGGCGACCGGGGCGACGAACCGTTCCTGCTCGGGTGCGACCCGCAGGCGGCACGCGTCGAGGACGTTGGCCGGGGTCACCTTCTCCAGACGGAGCTGCGTGTTCATGCGGGCACCGTACGGGTGGCCCGGGGCACCTGACCACCGATTTCGGCGCCCGCCCCGGGAGCGTGGTCACCAGGCGGCGAGGGCGTCCACGTCGAAGAATCCCCCGCGCCTCCCGTACGAGCCCGGGTCCGGGTCCGGGTCCAAGTCCGGGTCCGGTGCGCGCGGATCCCCTCCGGCCCTGAGCGGGGCGGAGGGGACCAGGGGCGTGGCCGTCAGACGTCAGGCGGTCCGGGCCGTCTTCGCGTGGCGCGCCGCGCCTCGGACCGCCCGGCAGTGAACTGCCCTGCCGTGGAGGGCTCCTACGGTCACGGGATCTCGCTGAACTCCGCGACGACACTGCGGTTGGCGTTCATGGTGATCTGGATGCTGGGCGTCGTGACGGTCTGGGCCACGCCGTCGACCCGCCAGCCGGTGAACTGGAAGCCGGGGTTGGGGGTCGCCGTCACGGTGACCTGGACACCGGGGTCGTACGGACCGTATTCACTCGGCTTCAGGCTGGCGGCCCCGGCCACGGGGCTGGAGGCGAGGCTGAGCGAGACCCGGTTGGTGACCAGACTCGGCCGATAGGCGGCCAGGATGTCGGCGCTCCGCGTCGCGGTGGCGGCGTTGTTGTTGTTCTCGTCACCGACGGCCTGGCCGTTGAACAGGTTCTCCAGGTTCGAGTACTGGTTGACCACCTTGCACGGCTGGGCGCAGGCGCTGGAGTAGGCCATGATCGTGTGGTGCTGCTGGTCCGCGGTGATGAAACCGTAGTTGGCGGTGTTCGGAGGGGTGGTCCCTCCCTGGTTCACGACGGTCTGACGGTCGTGCTTCAGGCCGAAGTTGTGGCCGATCTCGTGTGCGAGGTTCTCCCACGCCGTCACGGAGAAGACGCTCGTGACGGAGAACGCGGCGCTGTCCGTGGTCGGGGCGGCGGCCGGGGTCGGCAGGTTGGCCTGCCCGGAGCTGTCCTCCGGGGGGATGGCGGCGAGGAGCGCGACGAGGTCGGCGCTGTACGTCGTTCGCGCCGTGGCGGCCGGGGCACCGAGGACCGGGTTCGCGGAATTGCTGAGCATGCCCAGCAGGGTTCCGGCGTTCTCGCGCGGGACGCCGGTCGCCTGCGTCTGGTAGGTGTTGACGACGTGCACGCTGGCCGGCACGCCGCTCGTCGCGAGTGCCCTGTTCAGCTGGTTCACGCCGTAGGTGATCCGGGCCTGCACGGCCGGGACGCCACCGAGTTCGGCGACGCTGGCCGGGGTGTAGGCGACGACGAGGTCGATGGCCGCGGGGTTCTCGGGGGTAGCGATCCTCACACCGGGCTTGTGCGGCTTGTGTGGCTTGTGGGGCTTGTGGGGCTTGTGCGGCTTGCGCGCGGGTACGTCGACGGTGTCGACGCCGTGCCCGTTGGGGGGAAGCGCCAGGGAGTCGATCTCCGTCAGCACGTATCCGCCCGAGCGCTTGACCGACGGCGTGTACTGGTACTGCCGGAAGCCTGATTCGATCGCCCCCGAGAGGGTGACCGGCCCGCCGTTGCACGCGCCGATGACGGACACGGAGATGGTGTTCTCGGGGTGCTTCGGGTCGTGACCGCCCCAGTACACCGTGCCGTTCGCGTCCTTGCGCCGGAAGTCCTGCACCGCCGTGAAGCCCTTGCCGTGACGGAAGAGCGGGAAGGTGCGGCGCTCGGGCTTGCCCTCCTTCGGCTTGCCGCACAGGGAGCGGAACTCCTTGGCGTCCGCGCGCATCACGGCGCTGCGGACCACCCAGGGCTCACGCTCGCCCCCACCGGCCCCGGCGGACGCGGCAGGTGTACTCAGGGCCAGGGGCAGCATGGCCGTGAGGGCGGTCGCCGCGGTGAACGCGGCGAGTAGGGAACGACGCATGGGAACGTCAACCTCTCTCTGGGGGATGTGCGCCCAATGTTGGACAACTACGCCTGCACCGCCTCCCGATGGGCTTCGCGGACGGCCATCCGGGTCGAGGTTCACCCGGTTACAGCCGCGCCCGGCGGGCTGCGGACCGGGCCTCTCGCCGCACCCGCCACGACAACGGCGGGAAGGAACTCCCAGCCGCGCCCTTGCTTTCAAAGTTGCTCACTGCGCGCTATAAATGAGCAACTTCGAGCATCACCCGCCTGGGTTCACGCAGCCCGCTTCCGCGAAGGACGCCCATGCCGCTCATATCCACCGGTGACATCACCCACGGCGCCCGCACCGGGGCGGCCGGCGTCGGGGCCTTCAACGTCGTGCAGATCGAACACGCGCAGGCGATCGCGCGCGGGGCGGAGACGGCCGGGCTGCCGGTGATCCTCCAGGTCAGCGAGAACACCGCCCGCTACCACGGCTCCCTCGAAGCGATCGGACTCGCGTCGCTCTCCGTGGCTCGGACGGCGGGCGTGCCGGTGGCCGTCCACCTCGACCACGCCGAGTCGGCCGCCCTGGTCCGCGAGGCAGTCCGGCTCGGCTTCACCTCCGTCATGTTCGACGCGTCGAAGCTGCCCTACGACGACAACGTGGCCGCCACCCGGGAGATCGCCGACTACTGCCACGGCGAGGGCGTGTGGGTGGAGGCCGAACTCGGCGAGATCGGCGGCAAGGACGGTGCGCACGCCCCGGGTGTGCGCACGGACCCGGACGAGGCGCGCGCCTTCGTCGAAGCCACGGGCGTCGACGCCCTCGCCGTCGCCGTCGGCAGTTCCCACGCGATGCTGACCCGCGACGCCGCCCTCGACTTCGCGCTCATCACCCGGCTGCGTGACGCGGTGGGCGTCCCGCTCGTCCTGCACGGCTCCTCCGGCGTCGGAGACCGGGGCCTCACCGAGGCGATCATCGCGGGCATGACAAAGATCAACATCTCCACCCACCTCAACAAGCTGTTCACGCGCGCCGTCCGCGGCTATCTGGACACCCACGCCAACGCCGCCGACCCCCGCGCCTACCTCGGTCCCGCCCGCGAAGCCGTCGCCACGGAGGTGGCCCGCCTGCTCGCACTGCTCGCACGCCCCGGGCGATAGGGTTCGCTCGGAGCAAGGAGGACCAGGTGGCGGCGCACACACGATGGACCCGGCTGCTGGAGATCCTCGGCGACCAGGGCCACCTCGACGTACTCGAAGCAGCCGAACAGCTCGGCTGCTCCCCCGCCACCGTCCGCCGCGACCTGGACGAACTCGCGCGGCAGAACCTCCTGACCCGCACCCGGGGCGGCGCGGTGGTGAGCACCGTCGCCTACGACCTGCCGCTGCGGTACAAGGCGGCCCGCAGGGCCGACGAGAAGCAGCGCATCGCGAAGGCCGCTGCGGAACTCGTCCCCTCCGGCTCCACCGTGGGCATCAACGGGGGTACGACGACCTCCGAGGTGGCCAGGGAGCTGGCCGTGCGGCCCGAACCCGCGGGCGGCGGCACGGCGCTCACCGTGGTGACCAACGCGATCAACATCGCCAACGAGCTCGCGGTCCGGCCGCAGGTCAAGATCGTCGTCACCGGCGGGGTCGCCAGGCCGAATTCGTACGAACTCGTCGGCCCCCTGGTCGACTCCGTCCTGCGCACCCTCGCGCTCGACTACACGATCCTCGGCGTGGACGCCGTGCACCCCCGCTTCGGCGCGGCCACACACGACGAGTCCGAGGCCGGCGCCAACCGAGCCCTCGCCGAATGCGCCGGCACGGTGATCGTGGTGGCCGACTCGTCGAAACTCGGGCGCCGGGCCTTCGCCCAGGTGTGCGAGACCGGGGCGGTGTCCGTCCTGGTCACGGACCGGGGGGCACCGGAGGACGTCGTCGAGGAGTTCGGCGCGCTGGGCGTCGAGGTCCTGCGGGTCTGAGGGTCTGACCGGCGGCATCGCGCCGGATACACGCCTGAGGGGCCGCCGACCAGGTCGGCGGCCCCTCAGGAGAGACCTCGGTCAGGAAGAAGGACCGGCGGGCGGGAAGGCGTTGAAATTGCCCGCCTGCTTCCAGTACACCAATCCGTTGTCCGCGGTGAAGATGTAATAGAGAATCGTCCCCACCGCCGTCAGCCACACAATGCTGTTGGACTGCCAGTGGCTGGTTTCGTCGTACCAGGCGTTGGCACGTCCGTCCCTGGAGATGACCGCAGTGTGCAGGGTCCTGTCAGCGGCGTTCTGGATGGTGATTGCACCATATCCATTGCCCAGAAGCCTGACAGCGGGATCCTGATTGGTTCGGATTCCCCCGAGGGCAGCCGGAGTCGACCAGTCGCTCTGGCCGTACCACTGCCGCGAGAAGTAGACGAAGTTGTCCAGTCCCCGCCAGGTCACCACGATCTGATTCCAGGAGGAGTCGAAGCTGATCGCGGGGCTTCCGATCGTCTCTGCCCCCGGAATGTTGCGGGGCAGGGAGTAGGTGCCGTTCGGGCCGTTGAAGTAGGTGCCCCACACGTCGAGTCCCGTGGCTCCCGTCCAGACGAGATACCAGGAACCGTTGGGCAGCGCCGTCGCCGACGGCGGCGACCAGCTCGCCGTCACGGTGTTGTTGGGCACCTGGACCCAACCACCCAGCTGGATGATGTTGGTGGCGTACCGCAGCCCCGCGTAGTAGATGTGCCCGTCGGTCCCGGTGTGGAAGACCCGGAAGCCGTACGACGTGTAGATCACGCGCGGCGCGGCGTAGGTGTGAGCGGTCGCCCCGGCCCCGGCACCCGAAGGCCAGGCCTGCGGCGGCCCGTGGTTGAACGAGACCCAGATGTTGTCGTTGTCGGCACCGCGCCACACCTGGAGAAGGTTTCCGTTGTTGTCAAACGCCTCGGAGACGGTGGCCGAGGACCGCAGCGGCACGTTGTTCTCGACTTCATTGGCCCAGGAATTCGTTTCTCCGGGCAGACCGTTGTAGGCGAAAGCGGGTCCCGCGAAGCCGACGGTGACCGCGGCAGCAGCGACGAGGGCGATCACGGCGAGGCGGAACTTTTTAATTGTTCGAAGCAAGTTTCTTTCCTACGCTAATGAGTTCGCCGCGCAGCGCTACCATTCGGCAGCAAATGGCCGGAGGAGGCTGCGTCGCACGCTCGTTGCACGAACTCCAGGCGTCGCCGCCAGCGAACAGGCCAATACACCCCGCAGCGGACAGAGTGTTACTACTGCGAAGAGTACCCCCTGTAGATGATGATCAACATCTCGATCGGATGTCGCCCCACCCCTCCGCCCCGAAGGCCGGACGAGAAGTCACGTCACGCACGACCGACGGACTCCGGTCGCGAAATGATCAAAAAGCCGGCGCGAGCGGGCCGGCCGGCCGGCACCCCGGGCCACACTCCCGCAGCCCGCACATTTGCATATACATGCAAGAGCATGCATACTCTTCCCATGTCTAAGGTTCTCACCTCCCTGCCCACCGGCGACCGCGTCGGCATCGCTTTCTCGGGCGGCCTCGACACGTCCGTCGCGGTCGCGTGGATGCGCGACAAGGGTGCCGTCCCGTGCACCTACACCGCCGACATCGGCCAGTACGACGAGCCCGACATCGCCTCCGTGCCGGGCCGCGCGAAGGCCTACGGCGCCGAGATCGCGCGCCTGGTCGACTGCCGGGCGGCACTGGTCGAGGAGGGCCTGGCCGCGCTCGCCTGCGGCGCGTTCCACATCCGCTCCGGCGGCCGCGCCTACTTCAACACGACGCCGCTCGGCAGGGCCGTCACCGGGACCCTGCTGGTCCGGGCGATGCTGGAGGACGACGTCCAGATCTGGGGCGACGGCTCGACCTTCAAGGGCAACGACATCGAGCGGTTCTACCGCTACGGCCTCCTGGCCAACCCCCACCTGCGCATCTACAAGCCGTGGCTCGACGCCGACTTCGTCACCGAACTCGGCGGGCGCAAGGAGATGTCCGAGTGGCTGGTGGCCCACGGCCTGCCCTACCGCGACAGCACGGAGAAGGCCTACTCCACCGACGCCAACATCTGGGGCGCCACCCACGAGGCGAAGACGCTGGAACACCTCGACACCGGGGTGGAGACCGTCGACCCGATCATGGGCGTCCGCTTCTGGGACCCCTCCGTCGAGATCGCGCCCGAGGACGTCACGATCGGCTTCGACCAGGGCCGCCCGGTGACGATCAACGGCAAGCCCTTCGCCACCGCCGTCGACCTGGTGATGGAGGCAAACGCCATCGGCGGACGCCACGGCCTGGGCATGTCTGACCAGATCGAGAACCGCATCATCGAGGCGAAGAGCCGCGGCATCTACGAGGCCCCGGGCCTGGCGCTCCTGCACGCCGCCTACGAGCGCCTCGTCAACGCCATCCACAACGAGGACACCCTCGCCCACTACCACAACGAGGGACGGCGCCTCGGCCGGCTGATGTACGAGGGCCGCTGGCTGGACCCGCAGGCCCTCATGGTCCGTGAGTCCCTGCAGCGCTGGGTCGGCTCCGCCGTCACCGGCGAGGTCACGCTGCGGCTGCGGCGCGGCGAGGACTACTCGATCCTGAACACCACCGGCCCCGCCTTCAGCTACCACCCGGACAAGCTGTCGATGGAGCGCACCGAGGACTCGGCGTTCGGCCCGGTGGACCGGATCGGCCAGCTGACCATGCGGAACCTCGACATCGCCGACTCGCGCGCCAGGCTGGAGCAGTTCGCGGGCCTCGGCCTCGTCGGCACCGCCCAGCCGGCGCTGATCGGTGCGGCCCAGGCCGCGGCGACCGGCCTGATCGGGGCCATGCCGGAGGGCGGCGCCCAGGCGATCGCCTCGCGCGGCGAGGTCTCGGGCGACGACGAGCTGCTGGACCGCGCGGCAATGGAGTTCGGCACCGACTGACCGGGCGGCCCATGCGCCGGGCGGCCCGTACACCCGGCGTCCCGGACGGCCTGGGGAGACGGGTGCGCCCGGCGTCCCCGCCCGCCGGGCCCCGCACGATCACCTGCCCGCGGACCGGCCCGGCCGAGTGGCACCGAGGACCCGAGAACTATTCTCGGGTCCTCGGCACATGCCGGCAGCAGGCCGGCACCCGCGAGATCGAAGGTGGCGGCAATGGCGAAGGTCCCGGCAACGGCAGTGGCGGCGAGCGGACTCGTCGGCGGGTACGGAATCGCCCGGTGGACCCGGAAGCGCCAGCTGGGCGGCGTCGCCCTGGCCGCGGCCGGATCGGTGGCGGCGTACGGATGGAACCGGCAGGCCGGACCCCGCGCGGCCACCGCCCTGACCGTCGCCTACGTCGCCGCGTTCGCCGGATCGCACCCGCTGGCCAAGAAGGTCGGCGCCTGGCCCGCCGTGTTCACCGTGGCGGGCGGCATCGCCGCCGCGTCCTGGGCCGTCACCCGGCGCAGCGCCTGAGACGGCCCACGGACCGCGAAGGAAAACACGCGCCGCGCAGAATGCGCGTACCGGGGGATTGAACACGGGCGCCGCGCGGTGCGTACTGAACTGCAACTCCCCGCACGACCCGGGGGCGTGTCCGTACGACAGGACGGGCATGCCCCCGGTCAGCCCCCCAGGGCCTTCGACACGGAGTAGATCGCCAGACCGGCCAGCGCGCCGACCACGGTGCCGTTGATCCGGATGAACTGCAGGTCGCGGCCGATGTGCGCCTCGATCTTCTTCGACGTCTGGCGGGCGTCCCAGCCGGCCACGGTGTCACTGATCAGCGACGTGATCTCGGTGCGGTACGTCGTGACGACATACGCCGCCGCGTCCTCCAGCCACCCCTCCAGCTTCGCCTGCAGCCGCTCGTCCGTGGACAGCCTCGCGCCGAGTGACATCAGCGAGGCCCTGGCCCGCAGCCGCAGCTCGCTGCGCTCGTCCTCGGCCGCCGCCAGGATCATCGAGCGCACGGACGACCAGGCCGACGCGATGACGTCCTGGACCTCGCCGCGCCCCAGGATCTCCGACTTCAGCCGGTCGACCCGGGCCCGGGTGTCACTGTCCGTCTGGAGGTCGGCGGCGAAGTCGGTCAGGAACGTGTCGATCGAACCGCGCGCCGGATGCCCGGGCATGTCCCGCATCTCCGTGACGAAGCGCAGCAGCTCCTTGTAGACCCGCTCCCCCACCCGCTTGTCGACGAAGCGCGGGGTCCAGCCGGGCGCCCCGCCCTGCACCGCGTCCATGACGGAGTCGCCGTGCAGCACCAGCCAGTCGTGCGCCCGCACGCAGACGAGATCGACGACCCGGCGGTGCCCGCCGTCCGCGACGATCCTCTCCAGCATCTTGCCCATGCCCGGACCGACTTCCGCGGCGTCCGCCCGCCGGGTGATCGCCTCCCCGACGACGGCCTGCACGTCGGAGTCCCGAAGCACCGTCAGCGCACCCCGCAGAGCCGTGGCGAGCTCGGCCGTCACCCGGTCGGCGTGCGCGGGCTCCGCGAGCCACGTCCCCAGGCGCGCACCGACCCGCAGCGCGTGAATCCGGTCACGAACGACGTCTCCGGAGAGAAAATTCTCGCCCACGAAGGAACCGAGTGACTCCCCCAACTGGTCCTTCTTGGTGGGAATGATGGCAGTGTGGGGGATGGGCAGGCCGAGCGGGCGCCGGAACAGCGCCGTGACGGCGAACCAGTCCGCCAGCGCACCCACCATTCCGGCCTCGGCAGCCGCTGCGACGTAGCCCGGCCAGCCCCCCACACCCGAGTTCTCCGCCCAGGTGGCGAGGACGTACACGAGCGCGACGAGGAGGAGCAGTCCCGTGGCGGTGGTCTTCATGCGGCGCACGCCGCGCTGTTTCTCCTCGTCGGCGGCCGTGTACGCGAACCCGCCCAACGGCAGCCCGGACGGCCGTGCACCGGACGTCCCGGCCGGCGCACCGCCCGGCCCGGCCCCCGGCCCCCCGGCCCCGGTGCCCGCCGGTGCGATCCCCGGACCCCCGGGGCCGTCACCGTCCGGCCCGCGTCCCGCTCCCTGCCCCGCGTCCTGTTCCATCCGCTCCACCCGTCCGCGTACGCCTCACGCCGTGCCGTACGCATTGTCCCTACCCCACCTACTCCCGGGCCGCATGCCGAGTTCCCCGGGGGCTGTCGCATCATGAGAACGACTCGGACACCACCCCGCGCGCAGCACCCTGCGCCGGGCAGCACACCGCGAGGAGAAACACCGCACATGCCCAGGCGCCAGGGGTACGCCCTGCTCATCGCCCTCGTGGCCGGCACCGCCGCACTCGCCGCCGCGGTGGCGTTCGGTACGTCGTTCATGGCGGCACGGCGGACGGCACCGCCCGGGCCCGAGGCACACGCGGCGTCCCGTAACCAGGCCGCCCCGGCGAACTCCACCGGCACCTGGGTCGCCACCTGGACCGCGGCACCCGTCAGCGCCGAGCCGGACTCCACCCACGGGTACCCCGGCCGCACCATCCGGAACATCGTGCACACCAGCATCGGCGGCGACGCGGCACGCATCACGCTCTCCAACCTCTTCGGTGCCACCCCCCTCGTCATCGACCAGGCCACCGTCAACACCCGCCGGGTCACCTTCCGCGGCCGGCCCGCCGTCACCGTCCCCGCGGGCGGACAGGTCGTCAGCGACCCGGTCGTCGTCCCCGTCGCACCCGACGCCGACCTCGTCGTGGCGCTGCGCACTCCGCACGCCTCCGGGCCCGTCACCCAGCACCCCACGAGTCACCAGACGTCATACCTGGCCGACGGACACGGCACCTGGAGCACCACTCAGTGGCGCTACCTCACGGCGGTCGACGTCCACAACGACGCCTCGCCCGGCGCGATCGTCGTGATCGGCGACTCGCTGACCGCCGGCAGCGGCTCCACCACCGACGCCAACAGCCGCTGGCCGGACGTCCTCTCCGACCGGTTGCGACACCGCTTCGGCGTGGCCAACCAGGGCATCGCGGGAAACCGTCTCCTGCGCGACAGCCCGCTGAGCCGCCGCGGCGTGAAGAAACTGGGCGGCCCGAGCGCCACGCAACGCTTCGAGCGCGACGTGCTCTCCGTCGCCGGAGCGAAGACCGTCGTGATCTCGCTCGGCATCAACGACGTGCAGCAGGCTCCCCAGGAGGTGGACGCCCGCCGCATCACCGCCGGACTCCGCGCACTCGCCGAGCGGGCGCGCGACCGGGGGCTGAAGGTCGTCGGGGCGACGCTGACCCCCTTCCAGGGCTACCCGAGCTGGACGCCCGAGCGCAACGCCGTACGCCTGGCGGTCAACGACGAGATCCGGTCCGGCCGGGTCTTCGACTCCTTCGTCGACTTCGACCGGGCGGTCCGCGACCCGTACGCCCCGAACCGGATCCTGCCCGCCTACGACTCCGGTGACCACCTGCACTTCAACGACACCGGCTACCGCACCCTGGGGCACGCCGTCGACCTCGACGAGGTCGACGGGGCGCGGAGGAGCGACGTGTTCTGACGGGAGGACCGGGCTGCTCCACCGGGCGCTCCCGGCACGGGCCGCCGGGAAACCCGGGGCGCTCCCGGCACGGGCCGCCGGGGTTCAGCCCAGCTCCTTGCGCCCGTCTCCCGTGTCCGGCTTCCGGAGACGCAGCCGCTCCGCCTCCAGCTCCCGCAGCCGCCGCTTCTCCGCCTTGCTCCGCTTGCGCTCCACACCGACGCCGCCCATCAGCGCGAACCCGGTGATCCTCACCCGCGGGGAGTCCGGGTGGGGGTCCTCCTCGTCGATCTTGGAGTGCTCGCCGAAACCGCCCATGACGCCCAGCCCGCTCACCTGGACGTCGAGGTCCGGCGGGACCGTCACCTGCATCCCGCCCATGATGGTGAAGCAGCGGATCACGACGTCGCGCTCCGCGAAGTGCGCCTCGCGCAGGTCGATCTCCCCGCCGCCCCACATCGCGAAGGCGGTGAACTGCCGCCCCACCGTCCACCGGCCCTTGCGGCTGAAGCCGCCCCAGAAGGCGAAGGCCCCCGACGACGTCGCCCGCCCCCCGATCCGCCCGGCCCAGTCGGCGTCCCGCCCCGTCCGCGCGGCGACCGGGCCGGTCGTGGGCCGGTCGGGGGTGCCGGGGACCGGGAGGTCCTGCACGAGCGGCACCAACTCCCCGTGCGTGCGCGCCCGGTAGGTCGCGTCCAGCCGCTGCTCGAACTCGTCCATCTCCAGCCGGCCCTCGGCCACGGCCTCCCGCAGGGTCTCCGCGACCCGCTCACGTTCCGCGTCGGAGGCACGCATGTCCGGGTTTTCGCTTGTCATACCGCGCACCCTATAGAGCAATGACCGGTCGGCCTACCGGCCGTTGCGCCATTCACGGGGGGATCGACGCCGCGTCGCACGCGCCGCGCCGCGACGCGGGAGGCCGTCCGTTCTCCTGCGGAGCCCACGGCCGTCCCGGCCGTGCTCCCTCATGGCCGGAACACGTGGTCAGACGTGGAAGCCGAGGCCGCTTCCACCGTCGACGTTCCAGCTCGCACCGGTCACGTACCAGGCGGCCGGGCTGGCGAGATAGGCCACCGCGTCGGCGATGTCGGACGGCTGGGCGTACTTGCCGATCGGCATGAACCCCGTCATCAACTGCGCGACGGGCCCCGAATCCGGGTTCGACTCGGTGTTCGTGGGTCCCACCTGCAGGTTGTTCACCGTGATACCCCGGGGACCGAGCTCGACGGCGACGGCCCGCGTCAGTCCGGCGACCGCGGCCTTGGACGCGCTGTACGCCCCCATGCCGCCGAAGGGCACGCTGTCGGCGACGACGCTCCCGATGTTGATCACCCGCGCACCCTCGGTGAAGTGCTCGGAAGCCGCCTGGATCGCGGTGAAGACGGCGGTGACGTTCAGAGCCATGATCCGGTCGAAGGCCTCGTCCGTGAACTCCGCCAGCGGAGCGACCTCTCCGTGGCCCGCGTTGTTGACCAGGATGTCGAGTCCGCCCAGCTCGGCGACGGTGGTCGCCACCGCCGAGCGGACGGCGCTGCGGTCCGCGGCGTCGGCCTGGATGGCCACGGCCCTGCCTCCGGCCGCCGCTATCTCCGCGACCAGGGCGTCCGCCGTGTCCTTCGCCCGGACGTAGGTGAATGCCACCGCGGCACCGTCGGCGGCCAGCCGGCGCACCACACCCGCGCCGATGCCACGCGAGCCTCCGGTGACCAGCGCCTTCTTACCGCTCAGTACGTCTGTCATCTCGCTGCTTTCCGTCTGCCGGGGAGTGGGTTCGTATGTGGTTCGGCCGCACGGGGCCGGACCGGCGCCCGTCTCCGAGGTCGAACAACAGTCAATCCACATTTAATTGACTCGTCAAATGATTGCTACAGGCGCGGCGCCGAAGCAACGAAGCAACGAAGCAACGAAGCAACGAAGCAGGGTTCCCACAACCGGTCACCCCATGACACTCATCCCGGTGTCGCACCGCGAACCGGTCGGCTCATCCGCCGGCCCGCTCGGAGACCGGTTCCTGTGCGTACATCTTCGCGATGACGGACTCGATGTCCGGCTCACGCACCGACAGATCGGCCAGCGGATAGTCCGCCGCGATGCGCGCCACCAGCGGCGCGGCCGACGCGGCCGCCGGGAAGGCCAGCCACTGCCGCGGACCCTCCACCTTCACCACCCGCACCGCGGGCTCCGACGCCAGCTCGATCGGCGGGAGTTCGCGCTCCAGGTCCACGACCAGCGTCCGCTCGCTCTCCCCCACCTCGTGCAGCCCGGCGAGCGCACCGTCGTACACCAGGCGGCCGTGGTCGATCACCATCACCCGCTCGCAGAGCTGCTCGATGTCGGTCAGATCGTGGGTCGTCAGGAGCACCGTCGTGGCGCGCTCCGCGTTCAGGTCCCGTAGGAAACCGCGCACCCTGGCCTTCGAGACCACGTCGAGCCCGATCGTCGGTTCGTCCAGGTACAGCACCTCCGGATCATGGAGCAGGGCCGCCGCGATGTCTCCCCGCATCCGCTGCCCCAGCGACAGCTGGCGCACCGGGACCTCCAGCAGTGCCGCCAGATCGAGGAGTTCGACACAGCGGTCCAGGTTCTCCCGGTAGCGACGGTCGGGGATCCGGTACATCCGGTGCATCAGCCGGTACGAGTCCCGCAGCGGCAGGTCCCACCACAGGGTCGTGCGCTGCCCGAACACCACCCCGATCCGGTGCGCCAGCCTCGTCCGCTCCCTCGACGGGTCGATGCCCGCCACTCGCAACCGCCCGCCGCTCGGCGTCAGGATGCCTGTCAGCATCTTGATGGTCGTCGACTTGCCCGCCCCGTTAGGGCCGATGTAGCCGACCATCTCACCACGCGGCACCCGGAAGCTGATCCCGTCCACCGCCCGCACCTCCCGCCGCTCACGGCGCAGGAAGCCCGTCCTGCGCCGCACGTCGAACACCTTCTCGATGCCGTCGAGTTCGATGAAGTCCATGTCGTCCACGTCCCACTCCTCAGCTTCCCGTGCTGCGGTACGACCGCAGCCCCACCCGCCACACCAGACCCGCGAGCACCCAGCAGCCACCCGCGACCAACGGTGGCAGGAAAGCCACCCACCGGGGCAGGTCCAGCGGATAGTCACGCCCCAGCACGTACAGCGCGGGCAGCCAGCTCACGAACGCCAGCGGCACGATGAACGTCACCCCGCGCACCAGGTCCCGGGCGAAGACCGACGGGGGGTACTGGAGCAGCGTCGTCCCCCCGTACGTGAACGCGTTCTGCACCTCCGAGGCGTCCTGCGCGTAGAACTGGAACGCCGCACCCGCCACGAACACCGCCCCGAAGATCGCCGCCCCGCTGAGCACCATCACCGGCAGCAGGACCACCTTCAGCGCGGTCCACTCGATGTCCAGCGTCACCAGCGCGTACCCCAGCACAAGGAGCGCCTGGGAGATCCGGCCCAGCCGGCGCAGCGCGAACCGGTCCGCCGCCACCTGTGCCAGCACCGGGACCGGCCGCACCAGCAGCGTGTCGAGCGTCCCGTCCCGCACCCGCTGCCCCAGCCGGTCCACCGAACCCAGCAGCAGATCGCACAGCCCGAACGCCGTCGCCGACATCCCGTACAGCAGAGCGACCTCCGGCAGCGTGTAGCCGCCCAGCGCGTCCACGTGCGAGAACATCAGCATGATCGTGACGAAGTCGAACCCCGTCATCAGGAAGTTCCCGACCGTCGTCATCACGAACGACGCCCGGTAGGCCATCGTCGAACGCACCCACATCGCCACGATCAGCCCGTACGCCCGGACCCCCTCCACGAACCTCGACCGGTCGGCGAAGGCGGCCTCCGCGATATCCGGCCCCGGCGCGGCCACCGCCTCCACCCGGACGTCAGCCACCCTGCACCACCACCCTCCTCGTCGCGACGGACTGCAGCAGACGTCCGGCCAGCAGCAGCACGACCGCCCACCCCGCCTGGAAGGCGTACGCGCTCAACAGGCCCCACCCCGTGTACCTGCCGAGGAACACGTCCGCCGGGACCTGGAGCAGCGACGACCACGGCAGAGCCCTCGCCACCTCGCCCAGCACACCCGGGAACAGCGTCAGGGGCAGGAGCATCCCGGAGAAGAAGAGGCCCGCCAGCATCGCCATCTGCAGCGCACCGGCCCCGTCCATCAGCCAGAACGCCGACAGCGCGACCAGGAACCGCAGCGCGAAGCTGACCACCACCCCCAGCAGCACCGACACCAGGAAGGCCGGCCACATCCACGGCGAACCCGGCAACGCCAGGTCGAAGGCCAGGGACCCCAGCACCATCGGCGCGACCCCGCGCCCCAGCAGATGGAACGCCGCCCGGCCCAGGTCCCCGGCCAGCCACCACAACTGGAGGTCGGCGGGCCGGTACAGGTCGACCGCGATGTCACCCGTACGGATCCGCTCCGTCAGCTCGCTCTCGAAGCCGCTGCCCATCATCGCGCAGGTCATCAGCAGCGCCTGACCCAGCCACACATAGGTCAGGGCCTCCGACTGGTCGTACCCGCCGAGCTGCGGGCGCTCGTCCCACAGGGCCAGATAGGTGTACGCGACGATGAAACCGAAGACGGTGTTCGTGAACACCCCCGCCAGCGTCGCCGTCCGGTAGGTGGCGTACCGCCGGAACCCACCGGCCGCAACCACCGCATAGAGCCGCACCGCGGGCCCTCCCCCTTCGCGTTTCCGGCACTCAGGACCAAAGCGCACGACCCTAGTCCAGGGCGTTCGGCCGCCGCGACCCCATTTCCGTGGAGGGATCCAAGGGTTCTCCGTCCGAAAAGTGCACTATGGGATAATCGTCCGCAGTCGAGGAGCCTCCACAGTCATGAGCGACGAGCCACCGCAGAACAGCGGAGACCCTGGTCAGCCGGGCTCCGGGGGCTGGGCCCCCCGGGACCCCTCGACCGCGGCCGCGACCCCCCGGCCCCCGCAGCCCGACGGCGCACGGGACGGCAAAGGGCGCAAGAAGCGCTCCAAGCGGCCCAAACGCACCGGATGGCGCCGTGCCGTCCCCACCTGGCGCATGACCCTCGCCGGCTTCCTCTTCCTCGCCCTGGTCCTCGTCGGCGGATTCATCGCCGGCTACCAGCTCGTCGACATCCCCGCCGCCAACGCCAGCGCCACCGCGCAGTCGAACGTCTACCTCTACGAGGACGGCACCGTCATCGCCCGCGACGGTGAGATCAACCGCGAGAACATCCCGCTCCGCAAGATCCCCCGCACCATCCAGCACGCCGTACTCGCCGCGGAGGACCGGGACTTCTACTCCGAGGACGCCATCGACATCAAGGCCACCCTCCGCGCCGGCTGGAACACCGCCACCGGCAAGGGCAGACAAGGCGGCTCCACGATCACCCAGCAGTACGTCAAGAACTACTACCTGGGCCAGGAGCAGACCCTCGTCCGCAAGGCCAAGGAACTCTTCATCTCCATCAAGCTCGACCGCGAACAGAGCAAGGACGAGATCCTGGAGGGCTACCTCAACACCAGCTACTTCGGCCGCAACGCCTACGGCATCCAGGCCGCCGCCCACGCCTACTACGGCAAGGACGTCGACCGCCTCGACGCGGGCGAAGGCGCCTACCTCGCCTCCCTCCTCAACGCCCCCAGCTCCTACGACGTCGTCGCCCACCCGGAGAACAAGCCCGCCGTGCTCGCCCGCTGGAAATACGTCCTCGACGGCATGGTCAAGCAGCACTGGCTCACCCCCGCCGACCGCGACGCCATGACCTTCCCCGTCCCCGGGAAGGTGAAGCCCGCCACCGCCCTCTCCGGCCAGCGCGGCTACATCGTCAAGGCCGTCAACGACTACCTCGCCGCCCACCGCATCATCGGCGAGGACACCCTCGCCACCGGCGGCTACCGCATCACCACCACACTGCAGAAGAAGAAGCAGCACGCCCTCGTCGACGCCGTCAAGGACAACGTCCTCGCGAAGACCAGCGAGGACCGCGAGGCCGACCGCAACGTACGCGCCGGTGGAGCCTCCATCGACCCCGCCAACGGCCACGTGGTCGCCCTCTACGGCGGCATCGACTACACCCGGCAGTACGTCAACAACGCGACCCGGCGCGACTACCAGGTCGGATCCACCTTCAAGCCCATCGTCCTCGCCGCCGCCCTCGCCAACGGGTCCACCACCCAGAAGGGCCGCGCGATCACCCCCAACACCCGCTACGACGGCACCAACGAACGCACCGTCCGCGGCGCCACCGGCTCCACCGGCTACTCCCCCGCCAACGAGGACGACGTCGACTACGGCTCCATCACCGTCCGCGAGGCCACCGACAAATCCGTCAACGCCGTCTACGCCCAGATGGCCCAGGACGTCGGACCCGACGAGGTCAAGGACACCGCGATCGCCCTCGGCATCCCCCGCGACACCCCCGACCTCACCGCCTCCCCCTCCATCGCACTCGGCCCCGCCACCGCCAGCGCCGTCGACATGGCGTCGGCCTACGCCACCCTCGCCGACCACGGGAAACAGCGGCCGTACACGCTCGTCGCGAAGATCAGCAAGAACGGCGACGCGCTCCCCCTCCCCGCCAGGACCACCCGACGCGCCATCAGCCGCGAGGCCGCCGACACCACGACCTCCGTCCTGCGCAGCGTCGTCGACGGCGGCACCGGAACCGCCGCCCAGGGCGCGGGCCGCCCCGCCGCCGGAAAGACGGGCACCGCCGAGGAGGACAAGGCCGCCTGGTTCGCCGGTTACACCCCCGACCTCGCCACCGTCATCGCCGTCATGGGCCAGGACCCCGAGACCGGAGTACAGAAACCGCTGTACGGCGCCCTCGGCCTGGCCCGCATGAACGGCGGCGGCGCACCCGCCCAGACCTGGGCCGCCTACACCCGGGCAGCGCTGGAAGGCACCGAGGTGCGGGACTTCGACCTGGAGGCGGACGAAGGCCCCGAGGAACCCGACCCGGACGAGAGTGACGGGGAAGAGGAAACCGAGAACACCGAAGACACGGAAGAAGCCGGAGACACGCGGGACACCCGGGACGCCGATAAGACCCCCGGCCCCCGCGCGTCCCGCGAGGCCCGCGAATCCGGCGAGGCCCGTGAATCCGGCGAGGGGCAGGACGGCACCCGCACCACCACCGAGAGCTCCCGCGTCCCGCGCACACCCCGAACCACCGCCCCTGACGGCATCGCCAACCCCGGGCCCCGCCGGGAAACGGCAGGACAGAGGTCCGAAGACCGCGAGAACGCGGGCAGCGCCCCCAGGACCCCCGACGACAACCGCCCGGGCGGAGACCGGAACCGTCCCGCCGAGGAGGAACACGGCGCATGGGGCGAAGTGCACGGCGCGCGGCAAGAACACGGCGCGCCGGAAGAGGAACACCACCCCGCCGACACGGCCCCCCTCGCCCCCGGCCGCACCTGAACCGTCAGTGCCCGGAGGTCGCCTTCAGCCCCACCACCGCGACGAGCAGCAGACAGACGAAGAAGATCCGGGCCGCCGTCACCGGCTCGTGCAGCACCACCATGCCCAGCACCGCCGCACCCGCCGCGCCGATCCCGACCCACACCCCGTACGCGGTACCGATCGGCAGTGTCTTCGCCGCCTGCGACAGCAGCATCATGCTGGCCACGATCCCCATACCGGTGAACACACTCGGCCACAGCCGCGTGAACCCGTCGGTGTACTTCATCCCGATCGACCAGCCCACCTCGAGCAGACCCGCGACGATCAGCAGAACCCAGGCCACGACAGCACCTCCACGACGAGACACGCGAACAGAACGGGTGCGTCGTCTTTACGGAAAACCCGGTACGGCGCGTCTCGTCGGGGTCCCACCACCGTAGCAAAGGGCAGGCAAAAGGCCTGGTGAAAACCGTCACCAGGCCTCACGGGCACGCCACCGCGCCCTACAGGTAGAGCCCCGTCGAATCCACCGAACCCTCGAACCGGTCAGCGGCCACGGCATGCAGATCCCGCTCCCGCATCAGCACGTACGCCACGCCCCGCACCTCGACCTCGGCACGGTCCTCCGGGTCGTACAGCACCCGGTCACCCGGCTCCACCGTCCGCACGTTCTGGCCCACCGCGACCACCACGGCCCACGCCAGACGCCGGCCCACCGCCGCCGTCGCCGGAATCAGGATGCCGCCGCCGGAACGCCGCTCGCCCTCGGGCGAATCCGACCGGACCAGCACACGGTCGTGCAGCATCCGGATCGGCAGCTTGTCGTCGGTGTTGCTCATGCCGTTGTCGCTCACGCGCAGAAACCTACCTGTCCCGCACCGCACGACACGCCCCAGGGCCCGCCCGGAAACCTCCGCCGGCACGCCGCCCGACACGCCGGCACCGGCCACCGGCACGGCACACGACACGCCGGCAGCGGCCCTCGGCGGCCCCGCGCCACGCCCGGCACGGGCCCTCAGCGCTTCCGGCGACCCGTCGACAGCGTCAGCAGCGCCACCACGCCGACCACCACCACCGCCGCCGGAATGACCCGCTCCAGCCGCGGCGAACCGTCCTCCGACACGAACTGTGCCCGCACGTCCGAAACCGAACGGTTCACAGCGACGAAAGCGCGCCCGGCCGTCCGGTCCACCGTCGACGCGACCTTGGCCTTCGCGTCACCCATGATCGTCTTCGGGTGCACCCGCACGCCGATCTCGTCCAGCACCAACGCAAGCTGCTGCCGCCTGCTGATGATGTCCGCCTCGATCTGCGCAGGGGTCCTCGTATCCGACACTGCGCCGCCTCCGTGGTCGTCGTCGGTAAACCTTCATCGACAGTCTGTCAGCTCGACCGCCCCTACACCCGGCGGCACCCCCTATTACGCTCGGTGCGACACAGCCCGCGTGCCACTCGAGGAGAAACATGAGCGAGCGACTGCAGACAGGCGACACCGCCCCCGCCTTCACCCTTCCGGACGCCGACGGCAAGGAGGTCTCGCTCTCGGACCACAGGGGCCGCAAGGTCATCGTCTACTTCTACCCCGCGGCGCTTACCCCCGGTTGCACCAAGCAGGCCTGCGACTTCACCGACAACCTGGAGCTGCTGACGGGCGCCGGATACGACGTCATCGGCGTGTCGCCCGACAAGCCGGAGAAGCTCGCCACGTTCCGCGAGAAGGAGAACCTCAAGGTCACCCTGGTCGGCGACCCCTCCAAGGAGACCCTGGAGGCGTACGGCGCCTACGGCGAGAAGAAGCTCTACGGCAAAGTGGTGACGGGGGTCATCCGCTCCACGATCGTCGTCGACGAAGAGGGCAAGGTGGAGAAGGCCCTCTACAACGTCAAGGCGACCGGACACGTCGCCAAGATCATCAAGGACCTGGGCATCTGACCCCGTCCGGGGCGATCCCCGCCACACGATGTGACCGACGTCGCAAACGACCGTGAATTCGGTTTGCAACCGCCATGACCGCGCAGAAGCCTTTCCTGGAACACCGTTCGACGAAAGGAACCGGCCATGGCGGCCTCCGACCCCCACCAGGCGGCCGACCCTGATGCGGTCAAACGGCACCCCGCGCTCTTCCGGGCCATCCGGAAACGCCAGAACCCCCGGCTCCGCCGGACGGACATCACCGTCACCGACGACCAGGCGGTCAAGCGCGCGGTGAAGGCGGCGTCGCTCGGTAACGCCATGGAGTGGTTCGACTTCGGCATCTACTCCTACCTGGCCGTCACCATCGGGCACGTCTTCTTCCCGTCCGGGAACGACACCACCCAGCTCCTCTCGTCGTTCGCCACCTTCGCCGTCGCCTTCCTCGTACGGCCGCTCGGCGGCATGTTCTTCGGCCCCATGGGCGACAAGATCGGCCGCAAGAAGGTCCTCGCCCTCACGATGATCCTCATGGCGGTCGGCACCTTCGCGATCGGCCTCATCCCCTCCCACGGCACCATCGGCGTGTGGGCGGCGGTCCTCCTGATCTTCTTCCGGATGCTCCAGGGCTTCTCCACCGGCGGCGAGTACGGCGGCGCATCGACCTTCATCGCCGAATACGCCCCCGACAAGCGCCGGGGCTTCTTCGGCAGCTTCCTCGAATTCGGCACCCTCGCCGGCTACGTCGGCGCCGCCGGCCTGGTCACCCTCCTCTACGCCCTCCTGGACACCGGCCAGATGGAGTCCTGGGGCTGGCGCATCCCGTTCCTCGTCGCCGGACCCCTCGGCCTCGTCGGCCTCTACCTGCGACTGCGCCTGGACGAGACGCCCGCCTTCCAGAAGCTCGAAGGCGGCACCGCCCACGCCACGGAGGCGGCCGACCACGTCGAGTCCACCGCCAAGGGCGACCTGGCCAAGATCTTCCGCCAGTACTGGCCGACACTGATCCTCTGCATCGCCCTGGTCGGCGCGTACAACATCACCGACTACATGCTCCTGTCCTACATGCCGACCTACCTCTCCGACGAGCTCGGCTACAGCGAGACCCACGGGCTGCTCATCCTGCTCGGCGTCATGGTGGTCCTGATGGTGATCATCAGCCGGTTCGGCAAGCTCTCCGACCGCTTCGGACGCAAGCCCCTGCTGATGACCGGGATGCTGGGATTCCTGTTCCTGTCCCTGCCGGCCTTCCTGCTCATCCGCCAGGGCAGCATCCCGGCGATCACCGCCGGCATGCTGATGCTCGGACTCTCCCTGGTCTGCCTGCTGGGCACCATGTCGGCGGCCCTCCCCGCCCTGTTCCCGACCAACGTCCGCTACGGCTCCCTGTCGGTCGGCTACAACCTCTCGGCCTCGATCTTCGGCGGCACCACACCGCTGGTGATCACGGCCCTGATCAGCTGGAGCGGCACGAACCTCATGCCGGCGTACTACGCGATGGCGGCGGCCCTGGTCGGCGTGATCGCGGTGGCCTGCATGAAGGAGACCGCCAACCAGCCCCTGGCCGGCTCCCCGCCCTCGGTGGAGACGGAGCAGGAGGCGGCCGATCTGGTCCAGGCCCAGAGCCCGGACCCGAAGTTCTGACACGCCCCCCTCCCGGAAGGGCCCGTACCGCCTCCCCACAAGCGGTACGGGCCCTTCCGCATCTCGCCGCATTCCGGACGTGACCATCCGATAAACGGTTCGTTGATCCGTACGAGGCCGCGAACGCGTGGCCGGATGCGGAGGGGGACATGCCAGTAAGCCCGTACACGCGCGAACGCCTCGCAGAGGCGGCCACGTCGTCGCGCACGCTCTCGGAGGCACTGACCAAGCTCGGAGCCGACCCGAAAAGCGGGTCGCGGCGGTACGTGCAGGAGCGCATGAAGAAGTTGGGTGTCGCCACCGGGCACTTCGAGCGCGAGGGTGCTCGATGGACCAAGGAAGTCCTGGAGCCTGTGGTGGCCGCGTCGACGAGCGTGTACGAGGTGCTTCATCACCTCGGACTCGAAGCGGTGGGAGGCCACCACACCAACATCAGCCGCCGCATCAAGGCATACGGCATCAGTACCTCGCATTTCACCCCGTTGACCAGAGCAGGGATGAAGCAGCGGCGCCGCACGCCCCGGGAGTGGCTGTCGGAGGACGCTTCTCCCACTGCTCGCCGAGTTCCGGGCGCCCGCCTCAAATCCGCCATGTCAGCACTGGGTGTCGCAGAACTCTGCGCCCTCTGCGAGACAGAACCGGTCTGGCAAGGGCGCCCGCTCCCGCTCGAAGTGGACCACATCAACGGGAACTGGCGCGACAACCGCCTGGAGAATCTTCGTCTGCTCTGTCCCAACTGCCATTCGGCGACCGACACATACCGCGGCCGCGCCAAAGGCCGCCGCGCACGGAGCGACCTGTGAGCCCGAGGCGCCAGTACCCCCGTGACCGGCTGACCGATGCCGCAGAGCGCTGCTCGAACATCGACGAGGTCATGACCTTCTTCGGCGCTCGTCCCCACGGGCAGCTTGGCCGATACTTGTTACGACGGTTCGCCCACTTCGGGATCGATGTCTCCCACTTTCGCCGCACAGGCTCCGACACAGTCGCGTCCCGCCCATCCCGGGAAGAGTTGCGTGAGGCAGTGGCGAACTCTCGATCACTGGCGGAACTGCTGCGCGTGCTTGGCCGTCGGGACAACGGACATCAACGGAATCTGCTGCACCGGTGGATGGCGGAAGAAGGCGTGTCAACCTCGCACTTCCTGGGGCAGGCACACCAGCGCGGCAAGTCCTCTCCGACGCCTGCCCGGCACCCGAGGGATCTACTGGTGAGGCACCGCGGTGAGCGCCGCACCAAGACCGCGCTTCTGCGCCGCGCCCTCTCCGAGGTCGGCGTACCCGAGCGGTGCGGTGGATGCGGAACCGGACCGCTCTGGCGCGGGAATCCGATCACCCTGGAGATCGACCACATCAACGGTGACTGGAGGGATGACCGAGCCGAGAATCTGCGTCTCCTCTGCCCGAACTGTCACGCCATCACCAGCACGTGGTGCCGAGGAGGCGCGCACCGAACAGGGCACCCTCGAGACTCACACACCACCCGAGCCGACAGGCCGGTATCATGGCGGACGGCTAGCGGCGGTGGTGCATCGGTGACACAGCAGACTTAGGATCTGTGGCCCGTGAAACGGCTTGAGGGTTCGAATCCCTTCCGCCGCACTCTGAACGGCCTGCGCATCGAAGGATCGATGCGCAGGCCGTTTGTGCGTCCGGAGACTTACCCCACCAGCTCCCGCACCACCGGCACCAGCGCCCGGAACGCCTTCCCCCGGTGGCTGATCGCGTTCTTCTCCGCCGGCGTGAGTTCCGCGCACGTGCGGGTCTCGTCGTCCGGCTGGAGGATCGGGTCGTAGCCGAAGCCGTGCGTGCCGGCCGGGGTGTGGCGCAGGGTGCCGTTGAGGCGGCCCTCGACCACCCGTTCCGTGCCGTCGGGCAGGGCCAGGGCGGCGGCGCAGGCGAAGTAGGCGCCGCGGTGGGGGGCGTCGATGTCGCCGAGCTGGGCCAGGAGCAGGTCCAGGTTGGCCCGGTCGTCGCCGTGGGTGCCGGACCAGCGGGCGGAGAAGATGCCGGGTGCGCCGCCGAGCACGTCGACGCAGAGGCCCGAGTCGTCGGCGATGGCGGGGTGGCCGGTGGCCTGGGCCAGGGCGTGCGCCTTGAGGAGTGCGTTCTCGGCGAAGGTGACGCCGGTTTCCTTGACGTCGGGGATGTCCGGGTACGCGTCCGCGCCGACGAGGTCGTGGGTCAGGCCCGCGTCGGCGAGGATCGCGTGGAGTTCGGTGATTTTCCCGGCGTTGCGGGTGGCGAGGATCAGGCGCGTCATGCGTCGATTATCGCCGCCTGCCGACGGGTTCGGCCCTCCCGGTCCCGGGGTGGGGCCGTTCCCGGTCAGGGGGTGCAGACCTTGCCGATCTCGGTGGCCGCGTCGGTGACGGGAGTGATGTCGGGGGTGGCGTCGCCCTTGTCGAGGGAGTCGCGGACGTTGGTGACGCCGGCCTGGAGGTCGTCGACCGCCTTGCTGAGGTCGGCGTTGTCGGTGGTGTCGCCGAGGTCCTTGAGGTCCTTGTCGATCTGGTCCAGGGCTTCCGAGGCTTGCGTGGGGTCGTTGGAAGCGTTGGATATCGCCTGTTGGAGGCTGTTGACGCTGGTGGCGATGGCGTCGGCGGTGCGTACGCAGTCGAGGGCCTTGTCGACGGCGCCGCAGCCTGCCGCGGCGGTGAGGGTCAGCAGGGTTGCGGTGACGGCGAGTGCGGTGCGGTGGTGGCGGCGCGAGGCCATGGTGCGGTCCCTCCCCGGAGCGGATGCGTGGACGGGCACACGGTTCGACCCGTGCGCCCGTGCTCGTTACGACGCTGTGCGCTGCGCTTTTGGTTGCTTCTTTACTCGCCGAGTGTGCGGGCGAGGGCTTCTTCCTGGAGCTTGGCGAGGTCGACGCAGCCGGCGGTGGCGAGGTCGAGGAGGGCGTCGAGTTCGGTGCGGTCGAAGGGCTGGGCCTCGGCGGTTCCCTGGACTTCGACGAAGCGGCCGTCGCCGGTGCAGACGACGTTCATGTCGGTGTCGGCGCGGACGTCCTCCTCGTAGCAGAGGTCGAGGAGGGGGGTGCCGTCGACGATGCCGACGCTGACGGCGGCGACGGTGCCGGTGAGGGGCTTGCGGCCGTGCTTGATGATCTTCTTGCCCTGGGCCCAGGCGACGGCGTCGGCGAGGGCGACGTAGGCGCCGGTGATGGCGGCGGTGCGGGTGCCGCCGTCGGCCTGGAGGACGTCGCAGTCGAGGACGATGGTGTTCTCGCCGAGGGCCTTGTAGTCGATCACCGCGCGCAGGGAGCGGCCGATGAGGCGGCTGATCTCGTGGGTGCGGCCGCCGATCTTGCCGCGTACGGATTCGCGGTCGCCGCGGGTGTTGGTGGAGCGGGGCAGCATGGAGTACTCGGCGGTGACCCAGCCTTCGCCGCTGCCTTTGCGCCAGCGGGGGACGCCTTCGGTGACGGAGGCCGTGCAGAAGACCTTGGTGTCGCCGAAGGAGATGAGCACGGAGCCTTCGGCGTGCTTGCTCCATCCGCGTTCGATGGTGACGGGGCGGAGCTGTTCGGGGGTGCGGCCGTCGATGCGAGACATGGCGTCGAGCCTATCGGCTGGGGACGCGGGGTCTGTTCGGGTGCACGGCAGGCCCCGCTCCTTGCCGGTCGGGGGCGGAGCGGGGCCTGCGCGTGGGTTCGGGTGGGCCGGTGGTGTCAGCCGGTCACATCATGTCTTCGATGTCGGCGGCGATGGGGTCGGCGTCGGTGCCGATGACGACCTGGATCGCGGTGCCCATCTTGACGACGCCGTGGGCTCCGGCGGCCTTGAGCGCGGCTTCGTCGACCTTGCTGGGGTCGTGGACCTCGGTGCGGAGGCGGGTGATGCAGCCTTCGATCTCGTCGATGTTCTCGATACCGCCGAGGCCGGCGACGATCTTCTCAGCCTTGCTGGCCATGTCCTTCTCCCTGGTCTGTGCGTGCGTGGGGCGGCCCACCGTGGGTCCGTTTCGTCACGGTAACGCACGGTTGGCCCAACTTCGCGGGCGAGTAACCGCACGGTCCCCAATGATGACGATCACCGGCACCCTGCCTTCCGGCAGGGCTCCGCACCGTATCGCAACTGGTCTACACCAGTTTCCAACGACGGCCAAACCAGGCTTGTTCCGGGAGGAAGCCGATGAGTTCGAGCGCGGCGGCAGTACCGCAGCGGCAGTGGTGGAACGGGCCGGTCCAGGGCCTGCAGAAGGTGGGCCGCAGCCTGCAGCTGCCGGTGGCCGTCCTGCCCGCCGCCGGCCTCCTGGTCAGCCTCGGCAATCTCTTCGGCTCCTCGCTGCACGGCGCCTTCTGGGACAAGTTCTCCAAGGTCCTGCTCAACGGCGGCGGGGCGATCCTCAACGGCGACCTGGGCCTGCCCCTGCTGTTCTGCATCGGCGTGGCCATCGGTTTCGCGAAGAAGGCCGACGGTTCGACCGCGCTCGCGGCGGTGGTCGGGTTCCTCGTCTACCGGGGTGTGCTGACGGCGTTCCCGGTCGACGGCTCGGTGACCAAGGCGCTGCCCGCCGGGACGCCCCAGAACCCGGGGGTCCTCGGCGGCATCATCATCGGCCTGCTGACCGCGGTCGTCTGGCAGCGCTACCACCGCACCAAGCTGGTCGACTGGCTCGGCTTCTTCAACGGCCGCCGCCTGGTCCCGATCCTGATGGCGTTCCTCTGCGTGATCCTGGGCACCCTGTTCGGCCTGCTCTGGCAGCCGGTCGGTGACGCGCTGACCTGGTTCGCCAAGCAGTTGATCGATCTGGGCGCCTGGGGTGCGGCGATCTTCGGGTTCGCGAACCGGCTGCTGATCCCGATCGGCATGCACCAGTTCCTGAACACCTTCTTCTGGTTCCAGGCGGGTGAGTTCACCGGCGGGGACGGGGCGACCGTCCAGGGCGACATCTCCCGGTTCTTCGCCGGAGACCCGTCGGCGGGTCAGTTCACCTCGGGCTTCTTCCCGATCTTCATGTTCGGGCTGCCCGCCGCCGCCCTGGCCATCGCGCACACCGCGCGGCCGGAGCGGCGCAAGGAGGTGTCCGGGCTCATGCTCTCCGTGGCACTGACGTCGTTCGTGACGGGTGTGACGGAGCCGATCGAGTTCTCGTTCCTCTTCGTCGCTCCGCTGCTGTACGGGGTGCACGCCATCCTCACCGGTGTCTCGATGGGCGTCACGTGGGCGTTCGGCGTGCACGCCGGATTCAGCTTCTCGGCGGGACTGATCGACTACGTCGTCAACTGGCACCTGGACACCAAACCGTGGCTGATCGTCCCGATCGGGCTGTGCTTCGCGGTGATCTATTATGTGATCTTCCGGTTCGCGATCACCAAGTTCAATCTCCAGACCCCCGGGCGGGAGCCCGTGGAGGAGGAGAGGAAGACGGAGGAGGACCTCACCAAGTAGTAGAGGCCCCTTCCCTTCCGCAAGGCCCCCGGACCCACCGGTCCGGGGGCCTTCGCCGTGTCACCCAGGGTGGCGGTGGAACTACGCCGCAAACAGGAGGTATTCGAAGGTTCCTTATCCAACCCTCACCGTGCTAAAACTGGTCTACACCACTGAGTGGTCCAGACCACGCGGCTGTCTCTCCGCCGCGTTCCTCAAGTCGTCGCCTCCCCGGTATCCCCGTCCCCGGCGACGCCTTGCCTTACCGGAGGAAGTTCATGAGTACGGACACCGCTGCCGCCCCGGCGGCACCCGCGAAGAAGCGGGGTGCCGGCGTGTTCCAGGGCCTGCAGAAGATCGGGCGCAGCCTGCAGCTGCCGATCGCCGTTCTGCCGGCGGCAGGCCTTCTGCTGCGACTCGGACAGGGTGACGTCCACGACAAGCTCAACCTGCCGGACAAGGTCACAGCGGTGTTCGCCACCGCCGGTGGTGCGATCTTCGACAACCTGCCGCTGCTGTTCTGCGTCGGTGTCGCGATCGGCTTCGCCAAGAAGGCGGACGGTTCCACGGCCCTCGCGGCCCTCGTCGGCTTCCTGGTCTACAGCAACGTCCTGAAGGCCTTCCCGGTCACCGAGGCCAAGGTCCAGGACGGCGCGGACATAGCCGCGACCTACAACAACCCCGGCGTGCTCGGCGGCATCGTCATGGGCCTCCTCGCTGCCGTGCTGTGGCAGAGGTTCCATCGCAAGAAGCTCGTGGACTGGCTCGGCTTCTTCAACGGCCGCCGGCTCGTTCCGATCATCATGGCCTTCGTCGGCACCCTCATGGGCGTCTTCTTCGGCCTGGTCTGGGAGCCGATCGGTGAGGTCATCTCGGACTTCGGCGAGTGGATGACCGGCCTGGGTGCCGTGGGCGCCGGCCTGTTCGGTCTGATCAACCGCGCACTGATCCCGGTCGGCATGCACCAGTTCGTGAACACCGTCTCCTGGTTCCAGATCGGCGACTTCACCAACTCCGCGGGCGCGGTCGTCCACGGTGACCTCAACCGCTTCTTCGCGGGGGACCCCCACGCGGGACAGTTCATGTCGGGCTTCTTCCCGATCATGATGTTCGGCCTCCCGGCGGCCGCGATAGCCATCGCTCACTCCGCCCGCCCCGAACGCCGCAAGGCCGTGATGGGCATGATGGTCTCGCTCGCGCTCACCTCGTTCGTGACGGGTGTGACCGAGCCGATCGAGTTCTCGTTCATGTTCATCGCCCCGGTGCTGTACGGGATCCACGCAGTCCTCACCGCCGTGTCCATGGCGGTTACCTGGGCGTTCGGCGTGCACGCCGGCTTCACCTTCTCCGCAGGCGCGATCGACTACGGCCTGAACTGGAACCTGGCGACCAAGCCCTGGCTGATCATCCCGATCGGTCTGGTCTTCGCGGTGATCTACTACGCGGTATTCCGCTTCGCCATCACGAAGTTCAACCTCCCCACCCCGGGCCGTGAGCCCGAGGAGGAGGTCGAGGACCTCACCAAGGCGTAAGCCCTGGCAGACGGAACCGAGAAGCCCCCACCGCCCGATCCGGGAGGTGGGGGCTTCGTCCTGCGCGGGCCGGGACTCAGACCTCGTACACCGCGCCGGGTACCGCCAGCTCGACCGGGCCGTCGTACACCTCGCGGGCGTCGGAGAGATTGCGTTCGGCGTCCGTCCACGGCGGGATGTGGGTGAGGACCAGGCGGCCCGCTCCGGCGCGTGCGGCGTACTCGCCGGCTTCCCGGCCGTTGAGGTGGAGGTCCGGGATGTCCTCCTTGCCGTGGATGAACGATGCTTCGCAGAGGAACAGGTCGGCGCCCTCCGCGAGTTCGGCCAGCGCCTCGCAGGTGCCCGTGTCGCCCGAGTACGTGAGGGCCCGGCCCTCGTGCTCGACTCGGATGCCGAAGGTCTCGACGGGGTGGCAGACCTTTTCCGTGCGGACGGAGAAGGGGCCGATCTCGAAGGATCCGGACTTCAGCGTGTGGAAGTCGAAGACCTCGCTCATCGCGTGGTCGGACGGGGTGTCGGCGTGAGCCGTGGTCAGGCGCCTTTCGGTGCCCTCGGGTCCGTACACGGGGATCGCGGCGGGTCGGCCGCCGTCGAACCGGTAGTAGCGGACGACGAAGTACGCGCACATGTCGATGCAGTGATCGGCATGGAGGTGGCTGAGGAAGATGGCGTCGAGGTCGTAGAGACCGACATGGCGCTGCAGCTCGCCGAGGGCACCGTTGCCCATGTCGAGGAGCAGCCGGAAGCCGTCGGCCTCTACGAGGTAGCTCGAGCATGCCGAACCCGTGGAGGGGAACGAGCCGGAGCAGCCGACGACGGTGAGCTTCATGGAGCGTGAACCTCCGAGGCCTGGGAACGGGGAGGGTTCGTGCGATCCGTCGAGCCTAAGGCGCGAAACGGGCGGTCGCTCCTCCATGGCCTGCCGTTGTGGGGGAACTCACCTGTGCTGTCACCGGTTCGATGGAAGACCGGGTGCCGTGGGGCGCGGGTACGGTCGGGGGATGAACACGTGGTGGTGGGCGGCGCTGGCCGCCGTGGTCCTGCTGGCGCTCGTGGCGTCGGTCTCCGATGCGCGGGGCCGGGGCGGGCGTGGTCCGCGGCGTCCGGGCGGGCGGAGCCGTCCGCCGGGGCGGGCTCCGGAGCGGAAGAGGGGCCGGCCGCACGGTGAGCCGCGGCCGGGGGAGATCTGGTGGGCCGACGTGCCGTACGAGGACGGGCCCGGGTCGAAGGACCGGCCGTGTCTGGTGCTGTCGGTGCGGGGTGGCACGGCCGTCGTCGCCAAGATCACCAGTAAGCACCATGAGGAGCGTCCGGGGGTGATCGCGTTGCCGCCGGGTGCGGTGGGGGACGCGCGGGGCCGGCGGAGCTTCCTGGAGACGGACGAGCTGCGGGACGTGGCGGTGTCGGCGTTCCGCCGTAAGGCCGGTGAGGTGGAGCCGGGGCTGTGGGACCGGGTGCGCGGTCTGGGGTGAGCGCGCGGGAGGCGCGGGGCGGACCGTGATCCCCGCCCCACGCCTCCTGAGGTCCTGGGTCCCGCTGGTTCGCGCGGGCCCGTTCCGGTCCGGCGCGTGTCACGCCCAGAGCTGGCCGTGCAGTGTCTCGATGGCCGCCTCGGTCGTGGGGGCGGTGTAGACGCCGGTGGAGAGGTACTTCCAGCCGCCGTCGGCGACGACGAAGACGATGTCGGCGCTCTCCCCCGCCTTGACCGCCTTCCGGCCGACGCCGATCGCGGCGTGGAGCGCGGCGCCGGTGGAGACGCCCGCGAAGATGCCCTCCTGCTGGAGGAGCTCGCGGGTGCGGGTGACGGCGTCGGCGGAGCCGACGGAGAAGCGGGTGGTGAGCACGGAGGCGTCGTAGAGCTCGGGGACGAAGCCCTCGTCGAGGTTGCGCAGGCCGTAGACGAGGTCGTCGTAGCGGGGTTCGGCGGCGACGATGCTGACGTCGGGCTTGTTCTCGCGCAGGTAGCGGCCGACGCCCATGAGGGTTCCGGTGGTGCCGAGGCCCGCCACGAAGTGGGTGACGGACGGGAGGTCGGCGAGGATCTCCGGGCCGGTGGTGGCGTAGTGGGCGCCCGCGTTGTCGGGGTTGCCGTACTGGTAGAGCATGACCCAGTCGGGGTGCTCGGCGGCGAGTTCCCTGGCCACGCGTACGGCTGTGTTGGAGCCTCCCGCGGCGGGCGACGGGATGATCTCCGCGCCCCACATGGTGAGGAGGTCGCGCCGTTCCTGCGAGGTGTTCTCCGGCATGACGCACACGATGCGGTAGCCCTTGAGCTTGGCCGCCATGGCGAGCGAGATGCCGGTGTTGCCGCTGGTCGGTTCGAGGATCGTGCAGCCGGGTGTCAGCCGGCCGTCCTTCTCGGCCTGTTCGACCATGTGGAGCGCGGGGCGGTCCTTGACGGAGCCGGTGGGGTTGCGGTCCTCCAGCTTGGCCCAGATCCGGACCTCGTCGGACGGTGACAGCCGCGGCAGGCGGACGAGGGGCGTGTTGCCCACGGCCGCGAGCGGGGAGTCGTACCGCATCAGCGCATGCCGCCGGCGACGGCCGGGAGAATGGTGATGTTGTCGCCGTCGGTGAGCTTGGTGGAGATGCCGTCGAGGAAGCGGACGTCCTCGTCGTTGAGGTAGACGTTCACGAAGCGGCGCAGCTGGTCGCCGTCGACGATGCGCTCGCGGATGCCGGTGTGGCGGCTCTCCAGGTCGGCGAGGAGGTCGGCGATGGTGTCCCCGCTGCCCTCGACCGCCTTGGCGCCGTCGGTGTAGGTGCGGAGGATGGTCGGGATGCGGACCTCGATGGCCATGGCGTGGGCTCCTGTCGGATGCGGGGAGGTGGCGTGGGGCGCGCGTGTGACTGCCCCCGCGCGGGGGTGGTGCGTGCGTGGTGGCGCTCGGGCCGCGGCTCAGGCCCGGCGGTTCACGGGCAGGCCGCGGCGGGACACATCGCGCTGGACAGCCTGCACAGGTCGACGTGCAGCCGCGCGACGAGCAGCATGCCCGGCGTCTTGTCGCTCACGTCATGGGGAACCATGGGCTCATCGTATCGATTCCCCACCGGGAATCCGGAGTGTGATCCCACATGGTGGATGGCGAGCGTTCACGAGTCGGACAGCAGGGTCGGGGCGGCGCATGCGGCGCCGCCCCGAGGACGTCAGGCGGTGGTGGGGTACGCCTCCACGACCTGGACCTCTTCCTCCGTGATCTCGCCGTCGACGATGCGGTACGAGCGGAACTGGAAGGGGCCCGCGTCGTCGGTGTCGGCGGTGGAGACCAGCACGTAGTGGGCGCCGGGCTCGTTGGCGTAGGTGAGGTCGGTGCGTGAGGGGTAGGCCTCGGTCGCGGTGTGGGAGTGGTAGATGATCACCGGCTCCTCGTCGCGGTCGTCCATCTCGCGGTAGAGCTTGAGCAGGTCCCCGGAGTCGAACTCGTAGAACGTGGGCGAGCGTGCGGCGTTGAGCATGGGGACGAAGCGTTCGGCGCGGCCCGTCCCGGCCGGGCCCGCCACCACTCCGCACGCCTCGTCGGGGTGGTCGGCGCGGGCGTGCGCGACGATCTGGTCGTGGAGCGCCTGGGTGAGGGTCAGCATGGCGTCAGGATAAGCAGACGGGCCCCCGCGTACCGAGGAGTGGTACGTGAGGGCCCGTATGCCGGACGTGGCCGTTGGGGCGGCGGTGTCCCGGGGATGCCGTCGCGCGGGTCAGCGCTTGGCGAAGGCCTTGTTGTCGGGGTTGCGGGACTTGAGCACCAGGTAGGAGACGCCCAGGATGAGGCCCCACAGCGGTGCGCAGTACAGGGAGATCCTGGCGTCCTTGTCGACGGCCATCATGATGATGACGAGGCCGATGAACGCGAGCGCGAACCAGCTGGTGAAGGGTGCGCCCGGCGCCTTGAAGGTGGGCTGCGGGAGCTCGCCGCGGTCGGCCTTGGCCCGGTAGCGGATCTGGCAGACGAGGATCATGATCCAGGCCCACATGCCGGAGATGGTCGCGAAGGAGACGACGTAGGTGAACGCGTCTCCGGGCCACTGGTAGTTGATCCAGACGCCGACGAGCATGAGTGCGGCGGAGGCGGTGGTGCCGACCAGCGGGAGGCCGTTCTTCGTCAGCCTGGTGAAGGCCTTCGGCCCCTGACCGTTGAGGGCGAGGTCGCGCAGCATGCGGCCGGTGGAGTACATGCCGGAGTTGCACGAGGACAGTGCGGCGGTGAGCACGACGAAGTTGACGATCGCGGCGCCGATGCCGAGGCCCATCTCCTGGAACGCGGCGACGAACGGGGAGACGCCGGGCTTGAAGGTGCTCCACGGGACCACGGACAGGATCATGATCAGCGCGCCGACGTAGAAGACGGCGATGCGCCACGGCACGGTGTTGATGGCCTTCGGCAGGACCGTCTTCGGGTCCTTGGACTCACCCGCGGTGACGCCGACGAGTTCGACGGCGAGGAAGGCGAACATGACGATCTGGAGGGTCATCAGCGTGCCGCTGATGCCTTCGGGGAAGAAGCCGCCGTCGTTCCACAGGTTGGCGACGGTCGCGGTGTCACCGGCGTCGGAGAAGCCGATCGTGAGCACACCGGCGCAGATGAGGATCATGCCGAGGATCGCGGTGACCTTGACCATCGAGAACCAGAACTCCAGCTCGCCGAAGAGCTTCACCGAGATCAGGTTGGCGCCGTACAGAATGAAGGTGAACACGAGCGCCGACAGCCACTGCGGGATATCCCACCAGTACGTCATATACGTTGCCGCGGCGGTGACTTCGGTGATGCCGGTGACGACCCAGAAGAGCCAGTACGTCCATCCGGTCACGAATCCGAAGAAGGGGCCGAGGAATTCGCGTGCGTACTCCGAGAAGGAGCCGGACACCGGGCGGTACATGAGGAGTTCGCCCAGGGCGCGCATGATGAAGAAGATGACCAGGCCCGCGATGGCGTACGCCAGGATGAGGCTGGGTCCGGCCCTGTCGATGGCCTTGCCCGCGCCGAGGAAGAGTCCCGTGCCGATGGCTCCGCCGATGGCGATCATCTGGATCTGACGGGCTCCGAGGCCACGCTGGTAGCCCTCGCCCGCCGGGGCGTCGACGGCCTTCGGGCCGTCCGCCTGTCCGTTGTCGACCTGCGCCGATGTCATGGTGGTGCGCCTTTCTCCACGCCGATCCGCGCCGTCGTCGGCGTCGGATCAGGTCCTGATCCCCCCGGATATGGATGGAGTGCCGCCGGCGTTCGGCCGGCTTGTAGCGCCCCCGGGAACAGGGGTGGCGTCCCCGGGCGGTCGTGAAGATTTATCACGGTCGCCCGGCAGGGCCGACGGACATTATGTGGCGCACACCACAGGAAAAAGCGGACAAGCGTTTCCAGGCGCTGCAAAGAACGCCATTCAGGTGACGGGATCGTTATTCCGATTTGAGCATCAGTTGAGCGAACCCGAAGGAGTGAACCCGGAGGAACGGACCCGGAGCACGGACCGGGAAGAACGGACCGGGAAGAACGGATCGGCAGGAGCGGGCCCGAAGCGCCTCAGTCCTGCATCAGGGTTTCGACGAGCGTCTCCTGGAGCGCACCGAGCCAGAGGTAGGCCATCACCATCGGCTTGCGGGGGTCGTCGTCGGGGAGCCGGTAGAGCGATCCGTCCTGGCCCTCGTCCTCGTCCGAGACCTCCAGCCGCGTGCCGATGGTGAGCCGGAGGTCGTTGAGCGAGCCGAGCCAGTGGTGGCACTCGTCGCCGGTGAGGGTGAGTACGGCGCCGCTGTCGGCCACGGGCGCGAGCGCGTCGAGCGACCGCACGACGGCGAGGGCGTCGTCGCGCTTGCGGGTGCGCAGGTCGTTCTCGGTGAAGCGGCGGAACTCGGCGGACGCCTCGCGCAGCTCCTTGTCCGCGTCGCCGTAGGCCTCCGGGAAGAGCCGGGCGAGGGCCGGGTCGGAGGGCGGTTCGCTCGGCCCCTCGGCGAAGAGGGCGGCGAGGGGGTCCTCGCCCTCGGCGGGCTCGTCGCCCGGGCCGATCAGTTCGAGCAGCTGCACGGCGAGGGAGCGCAGGATGGCGACCTCGACCTCGTCGAGCGCGACGGACGCGCCGCCGCCTGGGTTGGCCTCGAAGTGGCCGGCCATGAGTTCTCCGATGAGTGGGTCGGGCGGAGGGGAAGGGGGCGACCGGTCAGTTCCGGTCCTGGGTCAGGGTGGCCCAGAGCCCGTAGCCGTGCATGGCCTGTACGTCGCGTTCCATCTCCTCGCGGCTTCCGCTGGAGACGACCGCGCGGCCCTTCTGGTGGACGTCGAGCATCAGCTTGTGCGCCTTGTCCTTCGAGTAGCCGAAGTACGCCTGGAAGACGTAGGTCACGTAGCTCATGAGGTTCACCGGGTCGTTGTGCACCAGCGTCACCCAGGGGACGTCGGGCTCGGGGACGGCGAAGGTCTCCTCGGCCGATTCGGGACGTTCGATCTCTACGGGGGCAGCAACGCTCACCTACCCCATGCTGCCACCAGGGAGGGGCCCGCGCACAAACGGCGCCCCCATCTCGTCACTTTGACGAATAGGGAGTAGCATCCCCGGCATGAACTCAGCGGACCTTGGGCGACGGGTCGGTGTGCCGTCGACCGCGCTCTTCACCGACCAGTACGAGCTCACGATGGTGCAGGCGGCGCTGAAGGCGGGCACCGCGGACCGGCGCTCCGTCTTCGAGGCCTTCACCCGCCGCCTCCCCGAGGGCCGGCGCTACGGCGTGGTGGCGGGAACCGGACGCGTGCTGGACGCGGTGGAGAACTTCCACTTCGACGAGGAGATGCTCGCCTTCCTGCGCGACCAGAGGATCGTGGACGGGCCGACCGTCGACTGGCTGGCGGACTACCGCTTCAGCGGCGACATCTGGGGCTACCCGGAGGGCGAGGTGTACTTCCCGGGCTCGCCGCTCCTGCGGGTCGAGGGCTCCTTCGCCGAGTGCGTGCTGCTGGAGACCGTGATCCTGTCGATCCTGAACCACGACTCCGCGATCGCCGCCGCCGCGTCCCGGATGTCGGCCGCGGCGAGCGGCAGGCGGCTCATCGAGATGGGCGCCCGGCGCACCCACGAGCTGTCGGCGGTGGCGTCGGCCCGCGCCGCGTACATCGGCGGCTTCCACTCCACCTCGGACCTCGCGGCGGGCTTCCGCTACAACATCCCGACCGTCGGGACGAGCGCGCACGCCTTCACCCTGCTGCACGACAGCGAGCGCGACGCGTTCCGGGCGCAGGTGGACTCGCTGGGCCGGGGCACCTCGCTGCTGGTGGACACCTACGACGTGACCGAGGCCGTGCGCACGGCGGTGGAGATCGCGGGCCCGGAGCTCGGCGCCGTACGCATCGACTCGGGCGACCTGCTGCTCGTCGCGCACCGCGTCCGGCAGCAGCTCGACGAGCTCGGGGCCACGGAGACGAAGATCGTGGTGACCTCCGACCTGGACGAGTACGCCATCGCCTCGCTGGCCGCCGCCCCGGTGGACACCTACGGGGTGGGGACGCAGCTGGTCACCGGCAGCGGGCACCCCACGTGTTCCATGGTCTACAAGCTGGTGGCGCGTGCGCGGTCGGCCGATCCGGCGGACCCGGTGCTTCCGGTGGCGAAGAAGTCGCTGGGCGCGAAGACGTCGAGGGGTGGCCGCAAGTGGGCGGCACGCCGCCTGGACGAGTACGGCGTCGCCGAGGCCGAGGTGATCGGCACGGGCGAGGTGCCCGAGGAGTACGCGGACGGGCAGCTGCTGGTGGAGCTCGTCAGGGGCGGCGAGGTGGTCGGCAGGGAGCCGCTGGAGGCGGCGCGGGAGCGGCACACCGCGGCGCGGGCGGGACTGCCGATGTCGGCGATGCAGCTGTCACGCGGGGAGCCCGTGCTGTCCACGGAGTACGTCTGAGGCGGCGGGGTACGAGAGTGACCCACGGGGCAGGCGTGAGGCCTGTCCGGGCCGCCGGGCGGGCCCGAGCCCCCCGGGCCCGTCCGGGGGCCGCTCCCGCCGGGCAGGGCGCGCCGGGGAGGGAGAGCCGACGTGTGCGCCCCCTCCCGCACGGTGCGCCGAGTCTCTAGGCTCGATGGCATCCCCACCGTCCCCGTCCACAGCAACGCAGGACCCCCACCGAAGGACAACCGTCATGCATCGCGCCTTGATCGTCGTTGACGTTCAGAACGACTTCTGCGAGGGCGGCAGCCTCGCGGTGGCGGGCGGCGCCGATGTCGCCGCCGCCATCACCGACCTGATCGGCGAGGCCCAGCCCGGGTACAGCCACGTGGTGGCCACCCGTGACCACCACATCGACCCGGGTGACCACTTCTCCGCGTCCCCGGACTTCGAGCGCTCCTGGCCGCCGCACTGCGTCGCGGGTACGGAGGGCGTGGGCTTCCACCCGAACTTCGCCCCGGCCGTCGCCTCCGGCGCCATCGACACCGTGTTCGACAAGGGTGCCTACGCCGTCGCCTACAGCGGCTTCGAGGGCGTCGACGAGAACGGCACCGGGCTGGCCCAGTGGCTGCGGGACCGGTCGGTGACGGCCGTCGACGTCGTCGGAATCGCCACGGACCACTGCGTGCGGGCCACGGCCCTGGACGCCGCCCGCGAGGGCTTCGCCACGCACGTGCTGCTGGACCTGACCGCCGGCGTCGCCGAGGCGACGACGGAACGGGCCCTCGGCGAGATGCGGACCGCCGGCGTGGAGCTGTCCGGCAAGCCGGTCGTCTGACCCTCCGGGGAAGGCGTATCCGGCGCGGCCGGACCCGCCGTCCCGGGAGCGGCCCGCGCTCAGGCGGCCGGGCGGGCCGGCCCGGCGTATCCGGACGGCCCGAGCAGCGCCCGTATGGGGTGCCAGAGCTCCTGCCCCGCCTGCGGCGCGGTCCGCCACAGCAGCCCGTCCGGGTGGTGCAGGACGGCCGTTATCTCGTCCGGGGTGGGCGGGTGGGAGTTGCCCCGGAGATAGACGGCGCGCAGTCCGAGGTTGCGCAGCCTGGTCAGGGCGCGCGCCCGGTTCGCCGCGTGGACGAGGACCCGCACGGGTCCTCCCGGTCCGGCTCCGTCCGCCGGTCTGTTCAGGGCCAGTGCCACCACCACCGTGCCGTTGGGCAATCTGCAGAAACCTCCGCCTGCCATGCTTCGCGCTCCCCCGTAAGACTTCGTGTCAATAAGGATCCGGTAGGACGCACCTAAACACGATCGGCCGCCGCCCGCTAGAGGGCGACGGCCGATCATGCTGTGACCTGCTGTTTTGTCGACTACTTGCCCGAGGGGCCGACCTTGACCGTCATCGTGGAGCCGTCGCGCGGCTCGCCGACGATGGAGATCCGGGTGTTGGTGTCAGAAACCTTGACACTTCCCGTCGGGTTCTCCTTGTACCAGTAGGTGCCCTTGCGGTCGTCGAAGGCGGGGACGCCCAGCGACGGCTTGATCCTCAGCGCCACGTCCGCGTTGTGCAGCGTGAAGCCCTTGTTCGGGTACCAGCTGAACGGCGCGTCGAAGGGCTGGATCTTGTTGCGCAGGAGCGTGCCGTCCGTCCACTTCAGCGGCTTGGCGTGGGAGTCCACCGGAAGGATCAGACCCTGGCCCGGGTGGACCGAGGTGTTGTTGTCCTTCTGGGAGGTGTCCCAGAGCCACACCATCAGGCCGTTCTGGTACGCGTAGTGCTCGACCCAGTCCGGACGGGTCTTGAGGAAGCCGAAGTTGTACGGGCCGACCTCAAGGGTCTTGTCGTACGAGACGTACTGGCGGTTCTCGGCGAGGTAGTACTGCGGGTAGTCGTTGGTGAACGACTCACCGATCCGCGAGAAGCCCTTCGCGGTCCAGCCGTTGTCGTCGCCCTCGGCGCCGTCCGTGAAGAGCACCGCGCCGTCGGCGGTGACGGTGACGGCGTCGGCGGTGAAGCCCTTGCCGCCCGCGCCGCCGTCCGTCTGGTAGCGGAAGCGCAGGTCGATCTTCTTGCCCGCGTAGGCGTTCAGCGGGTACGAGAGCCTCTTGACCGCGCCGGAGACGCCGGTGAGGGCCGGCTTGTCGCTGGCGTCACGCGGGATGGCCATGCCGTCCGCCGTGCCGTCGAGCGCGGTCCAGGAGGAGCCGCCGTTGTCCGAGACCTCGGTGTAGAGGTAGTCGTAGTCGGCCTCGATGTCGTACCAGCCGGACAGGTCCAGCGAGGCGGACGTCTTGCCGGTCAGGTCGACCGAGCGCGTCAGGGTGTTCGACAGGTCGTCGCCCATGTCGCTCCACCACTGCTTCGAGCCCTCCGCGGGCTTCGCGACGGTGGTGGTGACTTCCTTGTCGGGCAGCTCGACGACGAGCGCCTGCTTGTCCTTGGTGTTGTACTCCGAGACGCCCAGCTTGTGGGTCGACGCCGTCGCGGCCTTGGCCTTGTCGTAGTCGAGCCAGCCGAGCTGGAGCTTGTCCCAGGCGGTCATGTCGCCGGGGAGGTTGCCGATCTGGCCCTTGCCGGTGCCGAGCCAGGAGCCCGCCGACATGAGGGACCAGAAGCCGACCGAGTTCTCGCCGCCGCCGGAGGTGTCGTACAGGTCCGGGAGACCCAGGTCGTGGGCGTACTCGTGGGCGAAGACGCCCAGGCCGCCGTTCTCGGGCTGCGCGGTGTAGTCACCGACCCAGATACCCGTGTCGCCGATCTCGGCGCCGCCGGCCTTGTTGTTCGCGGGGCCCGTCGCGCCGGCGTTGGTGCCGTAGGCGTACCAGCGGTGCGCCCAGATGGCGTCGGAGCCCTGGACTCCGCCACCCGCGGACTGGTCCTCGCCGGCGTGGACCAGCTGGAAGTGGTCGATGTAGCCGTCCGGCTCGTTGAAGTTGCCGTCGCCGTCGAAGTCGTAGCGGTCCCACTGGTCGTACTGCGCCAGGTCGGCCTTGATCTGGGCCGGCGTACGGCCCTTGGCCTTCTGGTCCGCGGCCCAGGCGTTGACGCCGTCGCGGACGGTGTCCCAGACGTTGGCGCAGTTGGTCTGGCCGCAGTAGTCCGAGCCGTAGCGGGCCTCGTTGTACGGGACCTTGACCCAGTCGGAGACCTCGCCGTCGACCGAGTAGCGCCCGGAGGACGTCTTCTCGTAGTACGTCTTGAGGGAGTCCTTGCCCGCGCCCTGGCCGAAGTAGAGCTCCTGGAAGTGGGCCTGGTTGTAATCGGCCTGCCAGGCGGTGCTGTTGTCCTTCTTCGGGTCCGGCTTGGCTATCTTGTTGTGCAGGGGGCCGGGCGTGCCGCCGTACTTCTTGACGGGCGGCAGCGGGCCGGCGGCCCCGTCCGGGTCGAACATCGTGGTGTTGTCGACCTGGTCGCCGAACTCCACGAGGATCGTGAAGATCTTGTCGGTCTTCTCCCGGCCGAGCTCGACGTACTTGCTCTTGCCGAGCTGGACGACCTTGGAGCCGCCCCGGGCGGTCACCTTCTTGTCCCCGGACAGCACCTGCTCCAGCGCGGCCTGACGCTGTGCGTCCTGCTCCTTGCTGAAGGGGCCTTCCAGGTCGTGCTCGTGCGCCTTGACCGGCGCGGGGTCGCGCCGGTCGACGCTGGAGGCGCCGGATGCCGACGCCCCGTCATACGCCTGCGCGGTGGCGAAGGCGGATGCCGTCGCGGCGGTGGCGGCCAGCGCCACGGCCACGGCGGTGGCGCGCAGCGCTCGTCTCTGAGTGGTCACTTGATGCAGTCCTCCCCGGCGTTCGCGTCCGCGGCCGGGTGTGAATCAGGGCCGCGCGCGATTAAACGCGTCACAAGTGACGACATTCGATCGGAGTTATGAGAGAAAAGACAGATCTTGACTTGACCAAGCCAAGTGCACTATGTGGGAGTCCGGTTCCGCTATCCGGACGTGGCATCCGGGCCTGCGATCCGCCCGACCGGCGCGCCGAATCCCGAGCCCGTCGGCAGCGTGACTCCGTGCGCCCCCCGTGCACCGGTACCGTGGGTCAGGTCGCGCTTACCGCCGGTCCCTCCCGGGCATCCACCGTCGTAGAGTCGATTGACAGTGCGAACGTGCCGAGCGACTCCCCCATACGACGCCCCGAGGACGGATACCGCCATGCCGCATCCGACTGCCGCACAGTTCTCCTACGGTTCGGTCACCGTCGTCCTCTCGGCGTTCGCCATGCTGCTGCTGTCGGGCGCGGAATCCGGCATCGGGATCGCAGCCGTCTGCGGCTCCGCACTGGCGCTGGGCCTCCTGGTCGCCCTGACCGTGCAGCTGCCCGCCCGCGCGAAGAGCGCGAAGAGGACGCCGAGCTCCACGGCGCCGTCGGCCGCCGCCCGGACCCACCGCACCGTCGAGGAGATCGAGCTGGCCGCCGCGCGGCGCGAGCACATCGGCGAGCACTCGCTGCACCGCTGAACAGCACGCCTCAGCGGGTACTGACGACCACCGTCCTGCCCGCCTTGTCCTCCAGGGTCTGCCGGTAGGGCTTGCTGGTGAACATCAGCACGATGTTGATCAGCCACCACAGGCACGGACAGCACAACAGGGCCGGGACCCACAGCACCGCGGCCCGCATCAACGAGGAACTGGTGTCCGGCACCGATCCGTCGTTGAGCATCGCCACGCGCATCTTGAGCAGCCGCTTGCCCGGCGTCCGGCCGTCCTTGTGCGTGAAGTACGTGTCGTAGGCGACGTACAGCACGAGGGCGATCAGCGACCAGACCAGCTGGTGCCCGCTGTAGGCGTCCCCGACGGCGTTGCCGAAGTCGTCGTCGTCGTCCGAGACGTCGACCGCCCCGCCCCAGGGCAGCGAGATCAGGTACAGCGGCACCGAGATGATGAGGAAGTCGATCAGCCGCGCCAGGATCCGCTTGCCCGGCTCCGCGAGCGGCGGCATGCCCGCCAGCGGATCGGCGCCACCGTAGGGCCCGCCGCCGTACGGGTCGTTCGGCGGGGGCGGAGGTGGCGGCGACTCCCCGCCGTAGGGCGAACCGCCCGGCGGAGGCCCCTGCGGCGGCCGCTTGGAGAAGGGGTCGTCCTCGGGCGGCTGCCCCGGCGGCGGAGGCGGTGGCTCGTTGCTCATGGGGGCAGTGCACCCCGGCCCGCGGGGGCCCGCAAGGGCTGAGGTGCTTTCGGGGGACGGTGCGTCAGCACACGGGCGTACGCCGGGTCTCAGCCCGCGACGAAGGTGCGGGCCGCCTTGTCGTGCCAGCACTGGCGCCACGGCCGGTCGACCAGGCACCAGAGCACGTTGACCACGCCGACGACGACGAGGGCCAGCACCCCGTAGACGAGCCACCGGCGCAGGGCGGCTCCCAGGGAGGGCGCGTCGTGGGACTCGATGTCGCGCACCTCCAGACCGCACAGACGCTTGCCCAGCGTGCGGCCCCATTTGGCGGTCGGCAGGGCCTCCAGGAGGAATCCGAGCACCAGGAACGCGGCGAGCACCCCGCCGAACAGGCCGGCCGTGGTGGAGTCCAGCAGCCAGACCGTGACCGTCTCACCGGACTGCTCGGCCGCCTCGATCTTCCGGTCGATGTGCTCCACGGCACGGGTGACCAGCGGAAGGGCGACCGCTCCCACGAGCGCCCCCAGGACGACGGAGTCGACGAGCCGCGCGGCCAGCCGCCTGCCCAGACCGGCGGGCCGGGCGGATGCCTGGGCACGCGCCAGCTGCTGGAAGGGGTCGTCCACCGGCGGCTTCCAGGGCACGACCGGCTGACGCTGCTCGGGGCGGACGCCCTGCTGCTGGGGCGGCATCGGGCTCTGCGGCTGAGGCCGGGGCTGCTGCGGGCGGGCCGCCTGCTCGGGACGGGCGAGCTGGTGGGCCTGCTGCGCCCAGGAAGCAGAGCCGCCACCGGGGCCGGGCGTCAGAGGCGTGCTCAGCCCCGGCGCCTGGACCTGTGCCGCCGGTGCCTGTGCCTGTGCCTGCGGTACGTGAGGTGCCTGCTGCCGGTCCGGGGCGGAGGGCTGCGCGGTGGCGCCGGGCTGCACCGCGCGGATCGCCATCGTGCCCTCGGCGCGCACCGGGCCCTCCTCACGCGGGCCCGGGGCGCGGACGGCCTCGCCGCCCGAGGGCGCACGGGCCGCGTCCCCGCCCGCGGTGGTCTCGCCGGCCTCCGGCCGGCCGGCGGCGGAGCCGCCGTCACGCATGCCCGGCAGCGCGCCCCGGGTCGGATCGGGAGCGGCGGCCCGAGCGGGGCCGGCGGGAGTCCGGCCGGCCGGCAGCGCGGGCTGCGCGGAGGCGGCGGGTGCCGGGGCGTCGGGCGTACGCGGGTCCTGGCCGCCCCAGGAGACGAGGCGGTCCCGGTCGCCGCCGAAGCCGGTCTGCCGGGAGGTGTCCGCCTGCCACGCGGACGCGGGCAGGGGCCGTCCGGGTGCGTCGGACCCACCGGTGACGTTCCCCTGCGCCCCGTCGGCCCCGGCCGTCCCCGGCACCTCGTCGAAGTACATCGGTCCGGTCTCCTCGACCGGGGCGGCCGGACGCCGCGGCGCCGGGTCCGCGGGCGGGGCGGACTGCGGCGCGGGGGCCGGCCCGCTCTGCGCGGGCGCGGGCCGGCTCGTGCCGGGGACCCAGGAGGCGCCGTTCCAGTACCGGACGTATCCGGGAATGGACGGGTCGGGGTAGTACCCCTCGCTGGGGCGTTCGTCACCGGGTGCCGGGGTTGGGGCGCTCATCACCGTGGTCCCGTATCTCTTCGAGGCCTCAATACAAGGGTCCACATCTATCAGACCACCGAGCGCCCCCGGGCCGGTCCTGTCGTTTGGACCACTTTCCAGGTCGCGGGAAGTTTTTCTGGGAAGTCGCGTCATAGACGTCCGGGAGGGCGCTCTCACCCCGTGCGGGCCGGTCACGGGACCGGCCCACGAGCATCGGAAGGTCGTGCACCCTCATGCAGAACGCCGTGGAACGCGAGTTGGAAGTGAAGCTGGTCCTGTCGCCCGAGCGGTCCGTCCCCGTGCCCGCCCGCCTCTCCTACCTCACCGACGACCCGTACGCGGTGCACATCGTCTTCCACATCGGTTCCGAATCGCCCGTGCACTGGACGTTCGCCCGGGAACTGCTGGTGGAAGGGGTGTTCCGGCCCTGCGGACACGGCGACGTACGGATCTGGCCGACCAAGGTCGGTGACCGGGCCGTCATCTGTTTCGCCCTCACCTCACCGGACGGCAACGCCCTGCTGGAGGTGCCGTCCGTCGCGGTCGCCGCCTGGGTGGAACGCACCCTGCGGGTCGTTCCCCCGGGCACCGAGAGCACCCTGCTCGGCCTGGACGGCGCCCTCGCCGAACTGCTCGCCCCGCTCCCGGCCGACGACCTGTGGCTGACCGATCCCTGGTCCCAGGACGAGACGCCGGACGGTGAGGCCTGACCGGGTGCGGGGCCGTCAGAACAGCTTGCCCGGATTGAGCAGCCCCAGCGGGTCGAAGGCCGCCTTGATCCCGCGCTGCACCTCCAGGCCCACCTCGCCCAGTTCACGGGCGAGCCACTCCTTCTTGAGCACGCCCACGCCGTGCTCTCCGGTGATGGTCCCGCCGAGTTCGAGGCCGAGCGCCATGATCTCGTCGAAGGACTCACGGGCCCTGCGGGACTCGTCGGCGTCGGTGTGGTCGAAGCACACGACGGGGTGGGTGTTGCCGTCGCCGGCGTGGGCGCAGACACCGATGGTGAGGCCGAACTTCTCCGCGATGGCTGCCGTGCCCTCGATCATCGCCCCGAGCCTGGAGCGCGGCACGCAGACGTCGTCGATCATCGTGGCGGACTTGACCGTCTCCAGGGCCGGCAGCGCGAGCCGGCGTGCCTGGAGCAGGAGTTCGGACTCGGCGACGTCCTCGGCGGGCACGACCTCCGTGGCGCCGGCCGCGGCGCACAGCTCTCCTACGGCGGCGAGGTCGGCGGCCGGATCGGGTGTGTCGAAGGCACAGAGCAGCAGCGCCTCGGTCGATTCGGGGAGTCCCATGGAGGCCATCGCGTTGACGGCACGCACGGTCGTACGGTCCATCAGTTCGAGGAGTGACGGGGTGTGTCCCCGCTCCATGATCCGGCACACCGCGTCGCAGGCGGCCGCCGCGGAGGGGAACTCGGCGGCCAGCACCAGTTGCTGCGGCGGCTGGGGGCGGAGCGCGAGTACGGCCTTGACAACGATGCCGAGGCTGCCTTCCGAGCCGACGAACAGCCGGGTGAGGTCGTATCCCGCGACGCCCTTCGCGGTGCGGCGGCCGGTGTTCAGCAGCCGCCCGTCGGCCAGGACGACCTCCAGGCCGAGGACGTATTCGGCGGTGACGCCGTACTTCACGCAGCACAGACCGCCGGACGCGGTGCCGATGTTGCCGCCGATGGTGCACATCTCCCAGCTCGACGGGTCCGGCGGGTAGTACAGCCCGTGCTCGTTGACGGCCCGGGACAGCGTCGCGTTGACGACGCCGGGTTCGACCACGGCGATCCGGTCGACCGGGCTGATCTCCAGGATCCGGTCCATCCTGATCAGCGACAGCACGATGCAGCCGTCGGAGGCGTTGGCGGCACCCGACAGGCCCGTCCGCGCGCCCTGGGGCACCACGGGGACCCGGAGCGCGGTCGCGGTCCGCATGACGTGCTGGACCTCCTCGACCGTGCGGGGCAGCACCACGACCGCGGGGCTGCCCGCCTCGCAGAAGCTCGCCATGTCGTGGGCGTACGAGGCGGTGATGTCCGGGTCCGTGATCAGGGCCTCGGCCGGGAGACCCGTGCGCAGTCGTTCGAGGAGAGCGTCCATGATCCAAGCCTGGCACCCAGGGCCAATGGTGTGAACCCGTCTGCGCCGACGTTCGTCCAGCGCGATGCGATCTTCGTACTGACGCACAGTGATGGCCATGGATGCCAAGCCGCAGCAGAACCCGGAGCAGCCCGCCTCCACCCTGCCGCCCCAGGGTGCGACGTCCCTCCCCCCGCCTCCCGCGTCGATGCGCACCACGCTGCGCCGCGCGGCGTTCGGCGCGATGGCCGGTGCCGTACTCGTGGCCGGTGCGGTGATCGCCGTGCCCGACGACTCGGAGGAGGCCGCGCCCCCCTTGCCCGGGCCCGTCGCGCGGGCCGAGAACGCCGCGGCGGCCGGGTCCCCGGCATCCCTGTCCGACCTCACGGCGCTCATCGGCGACCGGCAGAAGTGGGTGGAGACGCACCCGTCCGACGCGCCGTCATGGGCGCAGCTCGGCACGGCCTACGCGGAGTGGGGACGGCGGTCCGCCGACGCGGCGTACTTCACCCGCGCCGAACAGGCGCTCCAGCGCTCGCTGGCCGCCCAGCCCGGCGAACGCGGGAACACGGCCGCCTGGGTGGGTCTGGGCGCGCTGGCGAACGCCCGGCACGACTACCTCGCGGCGAAGAAGTGGGGCGAGACGGTGCGCGCGCGGTCTCCGAAGACCTGGGCGGCGTATCCGGTCCTGATCGACGCCTACAACGGCCTCGGCGAGTACGCGGCGGCGGCCAAGGCCACCGAGAAGTTCGGCACCCTGCGCAAGGGGGTCCCGGCCCTGGCCAGGACGGCCCAGATGTACCGCAACCAGGGCTGGCGCGAGGACGCCCTGGCGACGGCCCAGGAGGCGGCGGACCGGGCCTCCTCCCCCGCCGAGAAGGCGGCGGCCCTGCACCGGCTCGGCGAGTACGCGGCGGAGCGCGGCGAGCCCGCCGAGGCCCTCGCGCAGTACGACGCCGCCCTGCGCACGGACCCCGGACATCTCGCCTCCCTCGCGGGCCGGGCCCGGGCGCTGGTGGCGCTGGACCGCACGGGCGAGGCGCAGGCGGACTACCGGACGGTGACGGCGAAGCTGCCCCGCCCCGAATACGTGCTCGAACTCGGCGAGCTGTACGAGTCGCTGGAGCTGGACGGCGACGCACGCACCCAGTACGCGAGGCTCCGCACGCTCCTCGCCGAGGCCAAGGCCGCCGGGGTCGACGAGTCGCTGACGGAGGCCCGCTTCGAGGCCGACCACGGCGACCCGGAGGCGGCGGTCGAGCTGATGCGCACCGAGTGGGCGTCACAGCGCCGCAGCGCCGAGATCGCGGACACGCTGGCCTGGTCGCTGCACCGCGCGGGGCAGTCGGAGGAGGCGATGCAGTACGCCGACCAGGCCGTGGAGACGGGCGTGCGGGACGCCTCGTACGCCTACCACCTGGGCACGATCGAGGCGGCCCTCGGCCAGGACGGACCGGCCCGCGGTCATCTGGCGGAGGCCCTGCGGACGAATCCGGACTTCTCCCCGCTGGCGGCCCCCCTGGCCCAGGAGGCACTGGAATCGCTGGGCGACCCGGACGCGGGCGGCCCGGCGGACATGCGGCCGCCGCCGGACCCGGAGCCCTCCACCTCGGCTTCTCCCCCGGCCTCCGCCACGGCGAAGCCGGGGGCCACGCCCGACACCGCGCCGAAGTCCGAGGCCGGGTCCGGGTCCGGGCAGAAGCCGGAGGCGTCGCGGTCGGCGGCCCCGTCCCCGTCACCCCGTGCGGTGAAGCCGAGCGCGTCGGCCGGCGCGTAGACGGCGTGAAGGGCGCCCCCTCCCGGCCGGGAGGGGGCGCCCTTCACGTGAAGGCCGGTCCGATCCGGACAGGACGCCTAGAGGTTGCCGCGCTTCTCCTGCTCGCGCTCGATGGCCTCGAAGAGCGCCTTGAAGTTGCCCTTGCCGAAGCCCATCGAGCCGTGGCGCTCGATCATCTCGAAGAAGACCGTCGGGCGGTCCTGCACCGGCTTGGTGAAGATCTGCAGCAGGTAGCCGTCCTCGTCGCGGTCGACCAGGATCTTGAGCTCGCGCAGCGTCTCCACGGGGACCCGGGTCTCGCCCGCCCACTCGCCCAGCGTGTCGTAGTAGGAGTCCGGGGTGTCGAGGAACTGCACACCCGCCGCCCGCATGGCCCGCACGGACGCGACGATGTCGTTCGTGGCGAGGGCGATGTGCTGGACACCCGCGCCGCCGTAGAACTCCAGGTACTCGTCGATCTGCGACTTCTTCTTCGCGATCGCCGGCTCGTTGATGGGGAACTTCACCTTGAGCGTGCCGTCGGCGACGACCTTCGACATCAGGGCGGAGTACTCGGTGGCGATGTCGTCGCCCACGAACTCCTTCATGTTGGTGAAGCCCATGACCTTGTTGTAGAAGGTCACCCATTCGTTCATCCGGCCGAGTTCGACGTTGCCGACGCAGTGGTCGATGGCCTGGAAGGTCCGCTTGGCGGCCGGCTCCACGATCGGCGCCGCCGCGACGTAACCGGGGAGGTAGGGGCCGTCGTAACCCGAACGCTCCACGAGCGTGTGGCGGGTCTTGCCGTACGTGGCGATGGCGGCCAGCACCACCGTGCCGTGCTCGTCCTTGACCTCGTAGGGCTCCGTGATACCCGTCGCGCCGTGCTCGACGGCGTAGGCGTAGGCCTTCCGGGCGTCGGGGACCTCGATGGCGAGGTCGACCACACCGTCGCCGTGGGCGTGCACGTGGTCGGTGAGGAAGGTGCCCCACTCCGTGGACGCCTTGACGACGGAGGTGAGGACGAAGCGGGCGGAGCCGTTGGTCAGGACGTAACTCGCGGTCTCGCGGCTGCCGTTCTCCGGTCCGGAGTAGGCGACGAGCTTCATGCCGAAGGCGGTCGAGTAGTAGTGCGCGGCCTGCTTGGCGTTGCCCACGGCGAAGACCACCGCGTCCATTCCCTTGACCGGGAAGGGATCGGCCTGCCGGGCGGTGTCGGGGGTGGTGTGCAGAGTCTCAGTCATGTCCGAAGGTTCCCGCCGCTTCGCAAGGTGCGCAACAGTTCGCGCATCCACTGGTCAATGTGCTCAGCCTCACGCCAGGATGTGCGGACTATGTGTACAGCCTGACCATCGGGAGAAGGATCATGGCGATCGATCATCTGGACGGCCGGCTCATCCTGCTCCTGGCCCGTGAGCCCCGCATCGGTGTACTCGAGGCGTCCAGGCGGCTCGGGGTGGCGCGCGGCACCGTCCAGGCGAGGCTGGACCGCCTTCAGTCGAATGGCGTCATCCGCGGCTTCGGGCCCGAGGTGGACCCGGCGGCACTCGGCTACCCGGTCACGGCCTTCGCCACCCTGGAGATCAAGCAGGGACAAGGGGCCGACGTACGGGCCCACTTGAGTGGCGTCCCGGAGGTGCTGGAACTGCACACGACGACCGGGCACGGGGACATGCTCTGCCGGCTGGTCGCCCGCTCGAACGCCGATCTCCAGCGGGTGATCGACCGCGTGGTCGGCTTTGATGGCATCGTCCGGGCCTCGACGGCGATCGTCATGGAAAACCCGGTACCGCTGCGTATTATCCCGCTGGTTGAGCAGGCTGCAGAGGACACCGACTGAGCCTACGGAGCAACATGTGAACTTCTGGGAGTATGTGGGCACCCGCCACCAGCAACTGCTCACCGACACGTATCAGCACGCCAGCGCCGTCTTCCAGTGCATGGTCATCGCCACCCTCCTCGGCGTCCTGATCGGTGTCGTCAGCTACCGGAGCGGCTGGGGCGGCTCACTGGCGATCACCTCCACCTCGGCGATCCTCACGATCCCCTCGCTCGCCGCGATCGGTCTGCTGATCCCCCTGGTCGGCCTCGGGGTACCGCCCACCGTGATCATCCTGACGCTGTACGGGCTGCTGCCCATCGTCCGCAACTGCATCGTCGGACTGCGCGGGGTCGACCCGACCCTCGTCGACGCGGCGAAGGGCATCGGCATGTCCCGGACGCGGCGGCTGCTCAAGGTGGAACTGCCCCTCGCGTGGCCGCCCATCCTCACTGGCATCCGGGTCTCCACCCAGATGCTGATGGGGATCGCCGCCATCGCCGCCTACGCCTCGGGCCCCGGACTCGGCAACGAGATCTTCCGCGGCCTCGCCTCACTCGGAAGCGCGAACGCCATCAACCAGGTCCTCGCCGGCACCATCGGCATCGTCATCCTCGCTCTGCTCTTCGACGCCGCCTACGTCCTCCTCGGGCGGCTGACCATCCCCAGGGGGATCCGTGCCTGAGACCACCACCGGGCCGACGGAGTCGGCCCCGGAACGCACCACCGCCTCGGGTGCCACCATCCAGCTCGAAAACCTCAGCAAGTCCTACCCCGGCAATGCGGCCCCGGCCGTGGACAACGTCTCCATGGACATCAAGGCCGGCGAGACCGTGATCCTCGTGGGCCCCTCCGGCTGCGGGAAGTCCACCACCCTGAAGATGATCAACCGCCTGATCGAGCCGACGTCCGGGCGGATCAGGATCAACGACGAGGACGTCACCGACATGGACCCGGTGAAGCTGCGCCGGAAGATCGGTTACGCGATCCAGTCCTCCGGTCTCTTCCCGCACATGACGGTCGCGGAGAACATCGCCCTCGTGCCGAAGATGACCGGCTGGTCGAAGTCCGGTGTGAAGGACAGGGTCGAGGAGATGCTCGACCTGGTCGGGCTCGACCCGCGGGAGTTCCACGGGCGCTATCCCCGCCAGCTCTCCGGGGGGCAGCAGCAGCGCGTGGGGGTGGCGCGGGCCCTGGCCGCCGACCCGCCCGTCCTGCTGATGGACGAGCCCTTCGGGGCGGTCGACCCGATCACCCGGGACCACCTCCAGGACGAGCTGATCCGGCTCCAGCACGAGCTGCACAAGACGATCGTCTTCGTCACCCACGACTTCGACGAGGCCATCAAGCTCGGCGACCGGATCGCGGTGCTGCGGGAGCGTTCGCACATCGCGCAGTTCGACACTCCCGAAGCCATCCTCACCAACCCGACGGACGACTTCGTCTCGGGATTCGTCGGTGCGGGCGCCGCGCTCAAGCGGCTCAACCTGACCCGGGTGCGGGACGTGGGCATCGCCGACTTCCCGACGGTGACGGTCGAGGACCCGCTCCAGTCGATCTTCAACAAGCTGCGGGACGGCGGTCACAACGAACTGCTGATGCTGGACCGCCGCAACCGCCCCTACAAGTGGCTGCGGCGCGGCGACCTGATGCGGGCCAAGGGGTCGCTCGCCCGGGCCGGGCAGCTGGTGCACGACACGGTGACCCGGGACGCGACCCTGCACGACGCGCTGGAGGCCGTGCTGACCGACAGCGGCGGGCGGGTGGCCGTGACGGGGCGGCGCGGTGAGTTCATCGGCGTCGTCGACATGCACACCCTGATGAACTCCGTGCAGGAACTCCTGGAGGCCGACCGGCTCACCGCGATGGAGCACGAACACGACCTGGAGGTGCTGCGCGTCCACCGGACGGAGCAGGAGCTGGAGGGAGGTGACGGCGGGCTGTGACCCCCAGTCATCAGGCTCCTCCCAAGGGGTCCCGGCCACCCGGAGAACACGACGTCAAGGGCCACGCGTTCCGTGACGAGGAGGCGGAGCCGCCACCGCCGCAGTCCGCACCCGCACGACGGATCACCTGGCAGAAGCTCGTGGTGGTGCCGGCGGTGCTCGCCGTCGTCCTGGTCGCCACGTACCTGTGGATCTCCAACGTCGAGCTCGACTCCGTCGCCGAGAACTCGATCGCCGGCGACATCGTCGAAGTGCGCTGGTGGCAGCACGTCAGGCTGACCGCGATCTCCACCTTCTGGGTGCTGATCATCGCGATCCCGCTCGGCATCGCCCTGACGCGGCGCGGTCTGAAGAAGGCCGCCCCCGGCGTCACGGCCCTCGCCAACATCGGTCAGGCCACCCCCGCGATCGGGCTGCTGGCGCTGCTGGTGATCTGGCTGGGCATCGGGCCGTCGACCGCGATCGTCGGCATGGTCATCTACGCCGTACTGCCGGTGCTCTCCAACACGGTGGCGGGTCTGAACTCGATCGAACCGACCCTCGTCGAGGCCTCCCGGGGCATCGGCATGTCGGCGATGGGCACGCTCACCCGGGTCGAACTGCCGCTCGCCGTCCCGCTCATCCTGGCGGGTGTGCGGACGGCGCTGGTCCTCAACGTGGGCACGGCGACCCTCGCCACCTTCGGGGGCGGCGGCGGGCTGGGCGACCTGATCACCTCCGGGATCCAGACGCAGCGCATGCCGGTGCTGGTGCTGGGTTCCGTGCTGACGGTGGTCCTGGCGCTGCTGGTGGACTGGCTGGCCTCGCTGGTCGAACTGTGGCTGACGCCGCGCGGACTGGAGGAAGCGTGAGGATACGAACGGGCCTCGCATCGGTGGCCGCGCTCGCCCTCGTGCTCACGGGGTGCGGGCTGAAGAGCGGATCGCCACTGGTGGACGAGGTGGTACCGGGGTCGGTCGGCAAGGGGCAGCCCCTCAAGGGCGCGTCCCTCACGGTGACCTCGAAGAACTTCAGCGAGAACATCATCCTCGGCAACGTCATCGGCCTGATCTTCAAGGCGGCCGGCGCCGAGGTGCTGGACCGCACGAACCTCCCGGGGTCGATCAGCGCGCGCGAGGCGGTCGTCAAGGGTGAGGCGGACGCGCTGTACGACTACACGGGCACGGCGTGGATCACCTATCTGGGTCACGCCGAACCGATCGCCGACCCGCAGAAGCAGTGGAAGGCGGTCCGTGACGAGGACATCGGCAACGGGGTGACGTGGCTCCCGCCGGCGACCCTGGACAACACGTACGCCCTGGCGATCAGCAAGAAGAACAACGCGAAGTACCACTTGAAGACCCTCTCGGACGTGGCCGCGCTCGCGAAGAAGGACCCGAAGGCCGTCACGCTCTGCGTGGAGAACGAGTTCGCCTCGCGCGACGACGGACTGCCCGGGATGCAGAAGAAGTACGGGATGAAGCTGCCGGCCGCCAACATCAAGAAGATGGACGCCGGGATCATCTACACCCAGGTGAACAAGTCCGACTCCTGCCTGCTGGGCGAGGTGTACACCACGGACGGCCGGATCAAGGCGATGAACCTGGACGTGACGGAGGACGACCTGCAGTTCTTCCCGAACTACAACGCCGCACCCGCCATCCACACGGCGACCCTCGACAAGTATCCGGAGATCGCGCGGATGCTGGCGCCGGTGACGAGGAAGCTGACGACCGAACTCGCGCAGGAGCTCAACTCCAAGGTGGACGTGGACGGTGAGGACCCGCACGAGGTGGCCAAGGAATGGCTGCTGAAGGAAGGATTCATCAAGGAGGGCTGAGCGGGAGGGCTGAGCGGGACACCCCGCCGCCCCCGCCGAAGCCGGGGCCTTCACCGCAGCTCGCGGAGGGGGTCCCGGCTTCGGCGTGCGGGCCCTCCCTCCGGGCACCTTCGGACCGCGCGGGGCCGACTTCCAAAGAACTCGTTGCAAAAAAACCGTTGCAAAGCAGTCTTTGCAGCCCTACCGTTCCAGCATGGCCCCGAGTGAACCGGCAGACCGCACGTCCCCGTACGCGGACGACCCCGATCTCCACCACGTCGACGCCCGCACCCTGCGCGGCCTCGCCCACCCGCTGCGCATCCGGCTGCTGAACGCCCTCCGGGAATCCGGGCCGGCCACCGCGTCCGGACTCGCCGACCGTCTCGGCGAGTCGAGCGGCGCCACCAGCTACCACCTGCGGCAGCTCGCGGCGTACGGCTTCGTCAAGGACGATCCGGGGCGCGGCAAGGGGCGCGAGCGGTGGTGGAAGGCCGCCCACACGGGGACCGTGTTCGGGGCCGCCGCCGACTTCACCCACCACGCGGACCCCGAAGTGCGGGGCGCCATAGGCGTGGTGCTCCACGAGGTCGCGACCACGCACGCCCAGGAGCTGAACACCTGGCTCGGGACCATGCACGAGTGGCCCGAGGAGTGGCAGCGGGCCATGGACATCAGCGACTTCAAGTTCCGACTCACCCCGGAGCTCGCCCTGGAGCTCGCCGGGAAGCTGCACGAAGTGATGAGCAGCTACCGGGGCCGCGTCCCCGACGACGCCGAGGGGGCGGGTGTCATCCGCACCCACCTGCACATGTTCCCGCGCTCCACCGACTGAGGGGACCACGGTCATGCACTGCGACATCCACCTGGTGCTGCACGACCTGCGCGCCGCCGAACTCCACGCGACGGCCGCCGTGTTCCGCCCGGCACGTCCCGGCCTGCGCCACCGGATGGGCTGGACGATGATCGAGCTGGGCCTCAGGCTGACCCAGGCCTCGCCGGCCCCGGCCCGTACCGTGCGGGCGGTCTGACCGTGGACGAGGGGGGACCGGTCCTGCGGAGCCGTACACCGCTCGCGGCCGTCCTGGCGGCCAACTCGATTTCGACGGCGGGCACGTCACTCACCCTGATCGGCGTGCCCTGGTTCGTCCTGGAGACGACCGGCAGCGCCGGCCGGGCCGGTGTGGTGGCGTTCTGCGCGACCCTGCCCATCGTCGTCGCCGCACTGGTGGGCGGGCCCGTCATCGACCGGCTGGGCCGGCGTCGCGTGGCCGTGGCATCCGACGCGGTCTGCGGCGCGGCCGTCGCCGCCGTCCCGCTGCTGCACCGCGCGGGCCTGCTCGAATTCTGGATGCTGTGCGCCCTGATGGCGCTGAACGGGCTGGCCCACACCCCCGGCAACACCGCGCGCTACGTCCTCGTGCCCGACCTCGCCGAACACGCGGGCACCACGCTCGCCCGTGCCGCGAGCCTCTTCGACGCGGTGTCGCGCGGCGCCCGGATGGTCGGCGCGGCGCTCGCGGGCGTGCTGATCGCCGCCGTCGGCGCCGAGTCCGTACTCCTGCTGGACGCGGCCACCTTCGCGCTGTCCGCCCTGCTGGTGGCGGCCGGTGTACGCGGGGTCCGCGCGGCCGAGCCCCGCAAGGCCGCGGCCCCCGTCTCGCTGCGCGCCTACGGCGGCGAACTGCGGGAGGGGTACACCTATGTGCTGGGCAACCGGCTCCTGCTCGCCGTCGTGCTCATGGTGATGTTCATGAACGGCACGGACCAGGGCTGGCACGCCGTCCTGCTGCCCGTGCACGCCGAGGCCGAGCTGGGCGGCGCGACCGACATCGGGCTGCTCACGGCACTGTTCGGGGCGGGCGGACTGACGGGCGCGCTGCTGTACGGCGCGGTCGGCCACCGCTTCTCGCGGCGGACGGTGTTCACGGTGTGCGTGATGCTGTGCGGGGCGCCGCGGTTCGTGGTCGCGGGCCTCACCGGGACGACGCTGCCGCTGGCGGTCACGATGGCCCTGGGCGGTGTCGCCGGGGGCATGCTGAACCCGATCCTGACGACGATGACGTACGAGCGCGTCCCGGAGGAGCTGCGGAGCCGGGTGTCCGGCGCGCTCACGGCGGGCTCCGAGCTCGCGATGCCGGTCGGCGGCCTCGCGGCGGGTCTGCTGGTGGAGAGCGCGGGTGCGACGGGGGCACTGCTGGTGATGGGCGGGGTCTACTTCCTCGCGACGCTGAGTCCGCTGGTCTTCCCCGCCTGGCGCTCCATGGAGAGCCCCGGGCCGCAGGTCAGCAGCTCGGAACCTTGCCCTCCCGCTCCAGGGCCCGCAGGGAGGACACCGCGTTCTTCAGTGTCGTGACGGGGATCAGCCGCAGGCCCTCGGGGAGCTCGGCCTTCGCCTGCGTGCACTCCGCCTTCGGCACGAGGAAGACGGTCGCGCCGTCACGCCGGGCGGCCTGCGTCTTCAGGGAGACCCCGCCGACCGCGCCGACGGTGCCGTCGGGCTCGATGGTCCCCGTGCCGGCGACGGTGCGGCCGCCGGTCAGGTCGCCGCCCGAGCCGTCGCCGTCGAGCTTGTCGACGATTCCCAGCGCGAAGAACAGACCGGCGCTGGGCCCGCCGACGTCCTCCAGATGCAGGGTGATGTCCACCGAACCGGGTGACCTGCGCAGGTAGTTCAGGGCCGCGTCGACAGCGGAGTTCTGCGACTTCTCCATGTCCTGGAGGTTGTGCCGCTCGATCTCCTTCTCGGAGCCGCCGGTCGGATAGACCGAGTCGCGCGGCATGACCGCGCGGTCCGCGCGGAACCAGCTGTCGACCACGCTTGCCACGCCGATGTCGGCCGTGGGCGAGGTGGCGAGGATCGTCGTCATCCGCAGCTGACCGTCGGTGGTGCGGGTGGGCGCGCCGGTGATCGTGATGACCGGCTCCCCCTTGCTGTCCCCGAGGACGTTCGCCGTGGTGCCGGGCTGCGCCACGGTGAACGGCAGCGGCGCGAAGGCGGCTGTGCCGAACAGGGCGAGCACGGGCAGCGCGCAGAGAGCGAGGGCGCGGGGGCGTGAGAGACGAATGGCCACCCGCCCAATCTAACGCCACGCGCCTTCGGCTCCGTCCGCCCCGGTGCCACCGGGGCGGCAGCACTCACCGAAGGGCGTCCGCGACCTCCCGGGCGGCGTCGAGCACCCTCGGCCCGACCCGTTCCGGTACGGCGTCCGCGAGCATCACGACACCCACGCTGCCCTCCACGCCGGAGACCCCGACCAGGGGTGCGGCAGCCCCGCAGGCTCCGGCCTCCAGCTCGCCCTGGGTGAGGGTGTAGCCGGGGTGGTCGACGGTCTTCTGCCGGGCGGTGAGGATGGCACGGCCCGCTGCGCCCCGGTCCAGGGAGTGCCGGAACCCGGCCCGGTAGGCCACGTGGTAGTCGGTCCAGGTCGGTTCGACCACGGCGACCGCGAGGGCGTCCGCCCCGTCGACCAGAGTGAGGTGGGCGGTGGCCCCTATGTCCTCGGCCAGGGAACGCAGCGCGGGCAGTGCCGCCTCCCGGACGAGCGGGTGCACCTGCCGGCCCAGACGGAGTACGCCGAGCCCCACCCTGGCCCGGCCGCCCAGGTCGCGCCGGACGAGGGCGTGCTGTTCCAGGGTGGCGAGCAGTCGGTAGACCACGGTGCGGTTCACGCCGAGTTTGTTGGACAACTCGGTGACGGTGAGGCCGTGGTCGGTATCGGCGAGCAGTTTGAGGACACGCAGTCCCCGGTCGAGCGTCTGAGAAGTCTCCGCGGTCACGACGCCCTCTCCCTCGTGGTGAGCGGGGCGGTTCTCCGGAGATGCCGACGCCGGTCCCGCGGCGACGCACCGAGAGGCCGCCGACTGGCCATGGCACCGGCTGCGCTCCGCGGCCACACTGCCACGGGGCGTTCATGTTTCGGGGAGATTAGCGAGCGGGTCCGCTCAGCGGAAGACCTCGTCCAGAATCCGGTCCACCTCCCGAACGCGGCGGCATAACCGCCGGTCAGCGGGAAACCGTCCGGAACGCGAACATCTACGCGCGTCCAGGTCGGGTGACTTCGCGGCGACGCTCCGTGCAACACGTGTGAACGTGTGTTAACTCACTGTGAAATACGTGCCACAATTTTTTTCCGCATCCGGCACACGCCCGGCGCCGGCAGCGCCACGCGCGCCCCGGCGCACCACGGGAGTGCGCCGTGCGCCTGCCCTGCGCGACGGCGGACCTCGTGCGGACAGGTCGCGCGCACCACAGGGGAGCGGGGCTCGCGGACCCGCTCACGGCACGGAACGGGCCCGGCGCGGGGCCTCCCCCGCGCCGGGCCCTCAGGTCCCCGACGGCCTCCCGGTCAGCGCATCCGGGTGGCCCACTCCTGGACCTTCTTGATCCGGTCCTGGATCTGCCCGGCGGTGGCCTCCGCGCTCGGCGGCCCGCCGCAGACCCTCCGCAGCTCGGTGTGGATCACACCGTGCGGTTTGCCGCTCTGGTGGGTGTACGCCGACACCATCGTGTTCAGCTGCTTGCGCAGCTCCAGCAGCTTCTTGTGCGTGACGACGGGCCGGTCCTCCGCGGCCTTCTCCAGGAGGTCGGCCTCCGCAGCCGGCTTCTGACGGCTGTGGGCGATCTGCCGCGTCTGCCGCTTCTGGAGCAGCAGTTGCACCTGGTCGGGCTCCAGGAGGCCCGGGATGCCGAGGTAGTCCTGCTCCTCCTCGCTGCCCGGGTGCGCCTGCATGCCGAACTCGGCGCCGTCGTACAGCACCCGGTCGAAGACGGCGTCGGACTCCAGCGCCTCGAAGGGCAGCTGGTCCTCGGTCTCCTCGTCCTCCAGCTTCTCCGCGTCGGCGAGGAGCTGGTCCTCCTCGGCGAAGGGGTTCTCCTCGTCGCCGCCCTTCTTCGGCTTGTCGAGCACGTGGTCGCGCTCGACCTCCATCTCGTTCGCGAAGTCGAGCAGCATGGGGATCGTCGGCAGGAACACCGAGGCGGTCTCGCCGCGCCGCCTCGACCGCACGAAACGGCCGACGGCCTGGGCGAAGAACAGCGGGGTGGAGATGGTCGTCGCGTACACCCCGACGGCGAGGCGCGGCACGTCGACGCCCTCCGACACCATCCGGACCGCGACCATCCAGCGCGACCCGTCCTGGCTGAACCTGTCGATGTTCTTCGACGCGGCCTTCTCGTCGGAGAGGACCACGGTCGGCTTCTCGCCGGTGACCGACTTGAGGATCTTGGCGTAGGCGCGCGCCGACTCCTGGTCCGTCGCGATGACCAGGCCGCCGGCGTCCGGGATGCCCTTGCGCACCTCGGTGAGCCGCTTGTCGGCGGCGGCCAGCACGTTGGGGATCCAGTCGCCGGTCGGCGCGAGTGCCGTGCGCCAGGCCTGCCCGATGGCGTCCTTGGTCATCGGCTCACCGAGCCGGGCCGCGATCTCGTCACCGGCCTTGGTGCGCCAGCGCATGTTGCCGCTGTAGCTGAGGAAGATCACGGGGCGCACGACCCCGTCGGAGAGCGCGTTGCCGTAGCCGTACGTGTAGTCGGCCGAGGAGCGCCGGATGCCGTCGTTGCCCTCCTCGTAGGCCACGAACGGAATCGGGTTCGTGTCGGACCGGAACGGCGTACCCGTGAGGGCGAGCCGACGGGTCGCCGGGTCGAAGGCCTCCTGGCACGCCTCGCCCCAGGACTTCGAGTCACCGGCGTGGTGGATCTCGTCGAGGATCACGAGCGTCTTGCGCTGCTCGCACCGGTTGCGGTGCAGCATGGGGCGCACCCCGACACCGGCGTACGTGATCGCGACCCCGTGGTACTCCTTGCTCACGGGCCCCGCGCTGTATTCGGGGTCGAGCTTGATGCCTATGCGGGCCGCGGCCTCCGCCCACTGCTTCTTCAGGTGTTCGGTGGGCGCCACGACGGTGATCTGCTGCACCACGTGGTGGTGCAGCAGCCACGAGGCGAGGGTCAGCGCGAAGGTGGTCTTCCCCGCGCCCGGCGTCGCGACGGCGAGGAAGTCGCGCGGCTGGTCCTGGATGTACTTCTCCATCGCACCCTGCTGCCAGGCTCGCAGCTTCCCGGCGGTACCCCAGGGGGCACGGCCGGGAAAGGCGGGTGAGAGGTGGTGGGAGGCGGTAGTAGTCACGGTCTCCGGTTCGGGGCACTCGGGTACGTGGGGCGCTGTCCGCACGGACCGGGACGGGCACGTACGCGATACGACAACCGGGCCACCCTACCGGCGGGCGCCTCGGAACCCCCTACGGACGAGCCGCCGTCGGGTGGCGCTGAGACGCTCTTCACAGACGGCGCCCCTGCGGCGGACCCGGCGCCTCCCCGGCCCACGGAGTCCGTCCCTCGTCACCCACGGGGCCTCACGCCCTCTCCCGTACCCGGCTCGCCACCCACACCCCCACCAGCGCCACCGCCGCCATCGGCAGGAAGACGATGGTGAAGGCGCCGGGGTGCGCCGCTGCCGTTCCGCCGTCCACGGCGCCGTGCGCCGCCGCTCCCACCGCGCCGCCGCCGAGCGCGGCGAACGCCGCGCCCCCCGCGGCGAGCAACAGGACGTTGGCGAGACCGTCGGAGATCTGGAGCGCCGCCGAATTGGCCCCCGCCTCCTCCGGGGCCGACAGCTTGAGCAGCAGCACGCTCGTCGACGCGATCACGATGCCCATGCCGAAGCAGCCGACGCCCCAGACCACCGCCAGGGTCCACACCGGCACCGACTCGATCAGCACGCTCGGCGCGGCCACGATGGACAGGGCGACCAGCACCATGCCCCCCACCATCAGCGCGCCGCCGTGCGGCTCCAGCCGGGGCCGGGCCAGCACGTACGAGCCGAGGGCCCAGGTCAGACCGCCCGCCGCGAGCGAGAGCCCGGCCAGCGTCGGGGACAGCCCGCGCTGGGTCACGAGCATCAGCGGGACGAAGGACTCGGCGACGATGAACGACCCCGCCGAGATCCCCCGCAGCAGGATCACCGCGGGCAGACCACGCGCGGCCCGCACGGTCCCCCGGGGCAGCAGCCCGCGTACGGCGGGGACGAGCAGCGCCGCGCCGGCGACGGCCGGAACCAGCGACGCCCAGCGGAGTTCCTGCCCGGCGAACTGCAGCAGCCCGGCGCCCAGCGAGATCCCCAGCGCGAGCCGGATGCGCCGCCGGTCGTACGGTTTCGCCGCCGCCGCCCGCGTGTCGGCCGGCCCGCCCGCCATCCGTCGTATCGCGGGCAGTGCGAGACCCAGCGGCAGGAGGATGAGCACCGGGATGCCGACGAAGACCCAGCGCCACCCGAGGTGCTCGGTCACGGTCCCCGAAGCGAGCGGCCCGACGACGGACGGGACGATCCAGGCCGCCGAGAATCCGGCCATGATGCTGGGCCGGATCCGCTCGGGGTAGGCCCGCCCGATGACGACGTACAGCGCCACGATCACCAGCCCGCCGCCGACTCCCTGCACGGCCCGGCCAAGGACGAACATCCACATGGTCCCCGCCGTACCGGAGAGCAGCAGCCCGGCCCCGAAGGCGCCGATGCCGGTGGCGAGCGGGGCGAGCGGACCACGGCGGTCGGCCCACTGCCCGGAGAGCACCATCGCGAAGAGGCTGGTGGTGAAGTACGCGGAGAACGCGAACGCGTAGAGCGGGATGCCGTCCAGCTCCCGGGCCGCCACCGGCATCGCCGTACCGACGGCGGTCGCCTCGAAGGCGATGAGCAGGACGACGGACACGATGCCGATGCTCAGCGCCCGGTACGTACGCCCGAGCACGCCCTCCTCCGGGGCGGACCCCCCGGTCGGCGCGGTGGTCTCCACGCGGGTCGCGGTGACCTCGGCGTCACGGGGTTCCAGGGCGGTCATGAGCCTCAGCGTAAAAGGCGATACGCCGGATGACCCCTGTCGGAGGGCGGGTATCGGGCTGGTCCCTTCGACGTACGCCTCAGGCCCCGGAGGGTCCGGGTCGTGTCGGTCAGGGCCCTCGGAGGCGCCCGGTCCGGTGCCGGTCACCGCGGCGACCGGCCGAACGTGAACGCGGTGTGGCAGTCGCGTTGCGGCCCCCGCGACACCCTTGAGGCGGCCCCGCCCGGCCCGTACGGTCGACAGCAGATCAAGAAACGCACGGCCGTGTGCCCGAGAGGTTCAGGGGCTCGACTGCAACTCGAGTTACACCGGTTCGAATCCGGTCACGGCCTCCAGCGGGAGATCCCGAAGAAAGGAAACGGCCGCCTCCAGGACTTGGGGGCGGCCGTTTCCGTTTCCGTGTGCGCATGTCCGGAGGACCACCGGACCGGCACCAGGTGGGCCGGTCCGGCGAAAGAGGTTCTACTTCGGCGTGAGTACGGGAGACTCCGGCAGCCCGCCGTTGTCCGCGCAGTCGAGTTCCTTGACCAGTTTCAGGGAAACGGCATGCAGGATGGTCATGTTCAGGTCGCGGTACTCCCGCGTGTCCGGGGCGTCGCTCTCACCTCGGCCGAAGCTGCCGTGGATACGCAGTGGAGTTGTGTCCGAGCCCTTCAGTCGCGGACTGACGCATTCGAAGTAGAGCGCCGCATTACCACGGCCGACCGAGGACTGCACACCCATGGTGTACAGCTCGTGACCGGCCGGAAGACCTTCGTCCTCGACGTCCTGCGGGGCATACATGGTGAACGTCACTCCACCCTTGTCCGTCTGATCCGAGTCCTTCGGACGCAAGAGACACAGCGTGTCCCCTTCAGCCCACGGACGACCGGACGCATAGCCCTCCTTGAGTGCAGCGACGACCCTCTCCATGCCCTTCGGGCTCTTCCGGAAGAAGACCTTGTCCCCCGTAGCCTTCTCGACCATCTCGGCCAAAGGCCCGGCGAAGACATCGCCGCACACATCTGCCGCCCCGACGAAAGGGCTCTCCTTCTTCTCCGACGTACATGCCACACTTCCGGCACCCACGGCCACTACCAGTCCGGCGGCGGTCAGCCATCGCCTCACTCGTCCACACCCACTTCGCTCATAGCGTTCCATCTCGTCGTCGGATGACCGTCGGCCGCACCGCATCCGTCAAAGCGCGCTTGTCGCCCACCGCCCGTCCGTCCCGCGACGCCCAAGGGGCTTTTCCAGTCGTCCAGCACCTGGGCGCTCGGGAGCTCGTCACGGACGATCAGGACTCCGGGCCCACACCCTGGACGCGCTCACCGAGCCCAGCGTCGGATCCACGGGGCACCGCTTTGCCATGGCCGTGGGAAGGGAACCACGGGAATGAGCCGGTGCCCTTCAACCGGTACGAGAGCGTGGAGAGAGACCGACATCATTACCCGCAGGCCGGCGCGGTCCAGCATGTGCTCGGGGCAGGGCAGTCCTTGGATTCACGAAGCCGATGGCAGTGCGGAGGGGATGACGGGGGGCGTGGTGCACCCCATCGTTTCCGTGACCGACTGAGCGAACGTCCGCAGCAACTTCCACCGCAGCTCGGCTCCGAGACTCGCGCCCCTCACCTCGAACTGGAGAGGGAGACCGGTCGGCTGCGCCGCAATCGCTCCGGGTACTGGGCATGCCGCGATCAACTGCATTCTGGCCGGACCAGGGGCCGGCGCCACGTACACCGAATCGCTCATCTGCCGCCACGTCAGGCGGCTCTTGGGATCATCCAGCAACCCAAGGGAGATCACGGACCACTTGACCGACACGTCTACCGTGCCACTGATCTCATCTCCCTCGAACGCATCTATGCGGCAACCGGTGTAGGAGTTGTGCAGCAGATCCGACTTCTGCCACCGCTTGGCCTCCCGCACGAGACCGTCCGCCAGCGCATCAGCGCGGCGCGTCCCGCTCACCTCGACATCGCTTGCGCCCGTCGTCGCGACGGCCGCGTCCACGTTCCCGGCGCCAAGCAACGACTTGCACCTCCCCAGCTCCGGTGATTCTGCGCGATCCTCACCCCCGGAGCATCCCGCAAGAAGGCCGCCAATGACCAGAACCCCGACGGCCGCCAGCCGGTTCGAGTGACGCGACATCACTAATTGACCCTCCCTCGATCTCCTGCAGCAGTTTTTCCGTTCCCGTAATGGGTTTCGATATCCAGGGCGAGCCGCTGCTTCTCAATTTCAGACATGCCCACATCATCCGCATAATTGAGCAGAGGAGTGACAGCACCTCGCTCCCCCACCGCCTTGAATTTTTCGATACCCTTCAGGGCATCGTCGTTATTGTCAAATTCGCGCTCCTTCAGGTAATCCATGGTCTCACCGGCATATCCGGTGTCAATTGCCGCCGTCGCCGTGTCCATCACGAGGGGGACCACCGTGGCAGCTACTACACCCGCAGCGGGACCCAGAACCACCGCGGTACCGACACCCACCACTGCACCCGCCCCGGAACTCACTCCGAATTTTCTCCACTCGGCATTCTTCTCCATTTCGAGATTTTTGGCATCCTCATCATCCTTGAACTTTTGATGTATACCTTCGATACGCGACTCATCGAGAATTCCATGCACCTTCGCGCCATTTGACCCGAAGATCAGGGCAGAATCTTCACGCTCGGATCCGAACGCCTTCAAACCGCTTGCTTCGTATACCTGTTGCGCCGACGACAACGACTTCCATCCCTCCTCGTCGGCAGCTACCGCGCCCATGAAGCTGCGGCTCGCAGATTCACCGAAGTCGGTCCGCTCGGAACCGTCGCTGCTGTTCGCGAACAGCGACTTCCGTCCGAGTTCGTCGCCGGCGGAGCCAAAGTTGTACGTGGAGTAATTGAGGTCGTCGATGTACGCAGCCCCCATACGGCCGAGGTTGTCCTTCAGCGCCTCGTGCCGTCCCAGCAGGTCTGAGTCCGTACCGTAGCTGTCGATGACGTCCTTCATGATCCCGGCCGTCACTTCATCGCGCCTCAGCGTGGGCGAAGGATCGTCCCAAGCATGTCCGGTGGTCGCCGCCTCCAGAGCCTTCCCGAGCGCATCAGGCGTGTACGCCATGGACTTCTTCATGTCATCCGGATCGTGACCCGTGATGTCATAGAACGGGTCATAGGCCTCATTCTGGAAGAAGTCCAGGTAGCTCGTGATCGCCTTCCCGTCCTTGCTCTTCCCGAGGTCAGCAGCGCCCCCCTTCACGGTGCCGTCCTCGTTGTACGCGGTGGGATCTGCGGAGAAGAACTCCTTCGCGGCATCCGGACTGTGCCCCAAGGCTTCCATCATGCTGGTCACCGGGTCGTAGCCCGAACCGTTGACTCCCGACGGGTTCAAGGGATTCTTGGGGCCGCCCGGCAATCCCTTGGAATCGTAGAAGAAGTCATGATCCTTCTGTCGCAACTGGACCACGTGCTCAGCGATGGGATTGAGGAACTTGGGGTCGTAGTTCCCGTATCGCATGATTCCGCCGAGCAACTGGTAACCGAATGGTCCGCTCTCATACTTGCCCAACGGGATGCGCTCCGTGCCGAGCTTCCGCAGCTCGGGGCCCCATTCGGCGGCGAAGGCCTTGTCGTGGGAGGCGGTGGCCAGATTGAGGCCCAGGTTCTTCTGGAGCGCCTGGACGTCCTTGAGGCGTTCCTTGTCAGGGTTGACCCCGTTGTACGTGTCCGTGGAGAGCTGCCCGAAGAACGCAAGTGACTTCTCCGGGCCGAGCTTCTCGTAGAAACGCTTGGCGAACTCCGGGGACTTGCCATTCTCGTGCAGCAGTTCGTTGAGCGTCTGGAGTTCGGTGTGCGTGATGTCGCGGCCCTTTGCGGCCAGAGCAGCGGCGTGGGTGGCGGCCCGGGCGGCCTCCTCCTGGTCCATCTTCGTGTACGTGGGGGCGTTGAAGTCCTTTCCCTCGGTCACATTCGCTTCGAGGGTGTTCCGGAAGGTGACGTCGGTGTCCTCGCAAGCCTCCACGATGGCGTCGATCTTCTTCTGCCACGCGGCGATGTTCGTGTTCTGCTGACGCAGCAGCTCCGGGTAGTCGGGGTCGTGGTGGCGCTGAGCGACAGGGATGTCCTCCACCGGGTGACGTGCGGTGACCTTGCCCTTGGCGTCGACGTGCATGCCGGCCGCGGGTCCCTCGTGGTCCCGGATATCGATCAGGTCGTCCTTGGCCTTCTTGATGGCCGCGTGGGCTTCCTCAAGGATCTGCTTGACGCCCTTGGCCTCGGCAGCGGCGTCCTTGAACTCCTTGGCCGTCTTGCCGATGAAGGCCCTGGTGACGCCGGCGTTGGCGCCCTCCCACTCCGCCTTGTCAGCCTTGATCTTCATGCCGTCGTTGGCGTCGTCGGCAAGCCGGTCCAGCTTCGTGGCCATGTCGGACCAGTCGTCGGCCGCCGCCTTCAGCTTGGCGACCGGGGCATCGACGATGTCCTCGTATTTCGGCATTGCTGTGCTCCCCCGGACGCTGCTTCTAGGATCTACTTCAGGTAATCGTTGAGCTTGGAGACGGAAATCAGATCGCCGCCGATCTGAACGTCGTCCTTCGCGTGGGCGGCCTTGGAGTAATCCAGGTGGTTGGAGATCTGGGCACACGCGTCGAGCAGTGTCTTCATATGCGTGTTCCAGCGGTCGTGCACCTTGAGCAGCGCGGAGCCACTGGTGAAATTGCCGTTGGTGAGCGCGATGGCCGCGTCGAAGGTGGACGGGCGCGCGTGGTCCCCGTCCTTGGAGAGCCGGGTTCGCAGGCCGTACGCGTCATGCCCGATGGCCCCGAGGTTGTCCTGGTTGACCGCGAGATCGGCGCCGCTCGGCCCACCGCCGCCACTGCCGCCGTCCGCCGGGATGCTGTTGAGCCGCATGTCGACCCGCTGGGTCGACTCCGCGCGAAGGGCCGCCCATTCTGCGTCGAACGTCACGAAATTCCCCGTACCTATCGCTATGGGCCACCGGAGTCACGAACTCCGGCTTCACTGACGCCCTCACGCTAGCGGGTCCGATTCCGCCGCGGCGGGCTGGGCCGGTTGCACAGTTCACCCGCATCGAGAGGAAGCGGGACCAAGAAGGCGAAGGCGCCCGGGCGCTCGAATCCCGGCGCCCGGCACGGAGCCTGAGGCCGCCCCACCCCGCCCTCGTACGCGATGTCGCGGCCCATGTCGGCGCACTCCGCGAGTTGATGCGGCTTCCTTGAGCGAGTCCGGACCTAGACGCGGGCGCGGCGCGGACCGGTAATGGCCGAACCCGCACCTGAGTCGCACCCAGGAGAAGAGAATGCGGGTCATGAATCATGATTTCCGCCTCCCCGTTCCGGCGAGTTTCGACGACTCCGACGCTGACGCACAGGTCCACCCCGTCGCCAGACTGCTGTTCTCGGCCCGCAGCGCCGCCGAGGTCTTCGGTGAGGCCCAGCAGTGGATGAACGAGCACGAGCACCAGCTGTCCGTGGTGGACGTGTCGTGGAACTACGCGGACGGCGAGCCCGAACCGTTCACTCTCGCCCTCTACTTCGTGTTCGACGAGGAGCCCGGGGAAGGGTGATCAGGAGGGGCCGGCGCTCCGCCCGCGCCGCGCGTGGCTTCAGACGCCGGGCCCCTGCGTCGGCGGGCCGCCGTAGGAAGCCGGAGTGCCGGGAGTACCAGGCGTACCGGGCGGAGGGCCATACGGAGGGGCGGCCGGGGCTGCCACCAGAGCCGCGCTGCGGCGGCGGGAGCGGACGACTGCCACAGCCACCCCGGCAGCGACGAGGGCTGCGGCTCCGATACCCAGGCCGATCCAGAGGCCCGTGCTGCTGCCCTCGTCATCGGCCGCCGGGGCTGCGGCGGTGGGCTTGCCGCTGCTTTCCGACCCTGCGGCGGCCTTCGACGCCTCCGCAGACGGCACGGGGGACGGAGACGCGGCGGCAGCCAGATCGGGCAGCGGGTACTCGTCGGCGGGGCCGGGGTCGCCCGGGGTTTTCAGGGCGATGCGGGGTCGGACGATGCCGTAACCGATGTCGTCTGCCCGCTCCTCACCGGTCGTCGGTCCACCTGCGGTGTTGAGCATGACTCGCAGGACCTGATTGTTGGTCCATTCCGGGTACTTGGACCAGATGAGAGCGGCGGAGGCGGAGGCAATGGCTGTGGCGTCGCTCGTGCCATGAGACTTACACAAACCGGTTTCGCTCGGGCAAGCGTGAATCATGTCTTCCCCTGGGGCGGACAAATCCACCTGAGGGCCGAACTGCGACTCGTCGGTCCTCCTCAGATTCTGGCCGATGGCGCCGACACCCACGGCTCCGGGAGTCGCAGCCGGATACTTTACCCCGTTGACGTTCTCGGCGTCGTTGCCCATACCGGCGAATACGAGAGAACCCTTGTCCAATGCGTACTTCACGGCATCGGTCAACTGCTCCGATCCTTCGCTCATGGCCAACGAAATATTAATGACCTTCGCCCCTTGATCAGCGGCGTATCGGATTGCGAGAGGCACATTGGTGTTGAACTGCTTGATGTCGGCCGCAAGGTTGGGGGCCTTGTCAGGGACTCTGATGGGCAGAATCTTTGCACCAGGAGCTAGCCCGAAGGCGCCGTCACCACCGCGGCTGTCACCGGTTCCGGCAATCAAGGCAGCCATGCCCGTGCCATGGGTACCCAGATCGGTATGCTCATCACCCTCTTCGCTGAGGGCAAAGTCCCTACCCTTGAGGACTTGCCCCTGCAGGTCTGGGTTCGATCTGTCAACTCCAGAATCAATTACGGCGACCGTGACACCCTTCCCGGTGCTCTTCCGCCACATTTCCTCAGCCTTCATGGCTGTCAGGTGCCACTGGTTCGAACGAACGGAATCCGCGTGTGCAGTCGTGGGAAGGATGGCCACCAGCAGCGCCCCGAGCAGTGCAGGGACGGCGGCTCGACAACGGGCCACTCCGGTAGTAGCGCTGTGATACATCTGGATCCTCTGCAGGGTGCTGACTGATCAGTCAATGACTGGTGGAACGGTGCGTCGACCAACCTGCCGCCAGGTTTCCTCATCCTCAACAAGGTAATCCGGTCGCTCAGATTCGTCCCGACGCGATTCACCAGGTCGCTTTCCCGAGACGCCACGCCCAGCAGCACCGACGCCACGACCACCTTCCGACGACCCGGTATTTCGTACCAAGCCCGTGCCTCCGGGCGTGAACGGGCGCCCGCCCGTGCGGCCGGGCTGTTGAGGCCGCCCACCCACCACTCCACCGGTCTCGCCAGCCAATCGGCGGCCGCCGACAATGCCGCCCTGGTTACCTCCGGCGCCGCTCATGCCGCCGCCCTGGCCCATGGGTGCGCGACCGGCATGCGCGCCCTCGCTGCCAACAACCGTGCCGCGAGGGAGCCCTCCGGTCGACCTTCCGGTTGACTGTGCAACGGGACGTCCTCCGATGATGCCGCCATCCCGCGGCGGCCTGCCCGCTGGACCGACAGCCAGTCCGCCGGAGCCGGGCAGTGACGGTGGGCGAGTACCGGATACCGGTCTTCCCCCCGCGACCGAGCCCTGGAGCGGGTACGAACTGCTCCCGAAGGCAGGCGGGGTGGTCATTGGTCCGAGTGGAAGCGCGGCATCTGCCTTGCCCGTCGCCTGCAGGGCCGGTGGCGTCACCGTATTGGCAGAAGAAGGCGATGGGAGAGTCCCTACCCCATCGATCTCCATACCCACAGTCGCGTCCGCGCGTGGCGGCTCCTTGATGACGTGAGGGTTCGAAGCGCTTGAAGCCCCTTCGATGTCGTATGCCGATGCAGTGGAGACATAAGTAGGACCACTCGAGCCCGAGCTGTTTCCGGAGCCACTTCCCGTAGCCCCCCATGTCCCTCCATCAGCGATGGTTTCCTTGCGATCCGGAACGAACTCCCCCGGCGGCGGCGGGAACACCGGCCGCTCCAGGCCGTCCATCTGCGAGGCCGAGAACTGGTACGACTGCGCCAGCCTCCGCATCTCCGCAGCCGCCTCCTGGCGGTTGGACTCCTTGGCGGCGAGCAGCGTCTCCAGGGACTTCTTCTCGACCGCCGAGGCGTCCGGGTCGTTGTGCGCGGCCTTCGCCGCCTCCAGGTTCGCCTGGGCGCCCGCGTCGGTGCGCGGGATGGCCACCTGCGCCGAGGCGAGTGCGTCGGAGGCCTGCGCCAGCCACTTCGACGCGCCCTCGCTGTAGTCGCCGAGGCGCAGCGTCGCGTTGGCCAGGTCCGCGCCCCAGGTGCGGAAGGCCGTGGCGCCCTCGCCCTTCCACTCGACCGTCTGCGGGCGGACCTTCAGGTCCTCCGCGATCTTCCGGATCTCCGTGGCGGCGCTGAGCAGCCGGTCCGACGCGCTCTGGATCGCACCGCTGTTGGCCTTGTCCAGCCAGGCCAGCATGGTCTCGTGCGTCATGCTGTCGAACGGTGTGCCCTGTCCTGCTTCCCTGTGGTCCATCCCAGCCCCCGTCTATCCCCGCGCAATGCCAGTGAACGTCGTCGTCATCAGATCGACCCGGTGGTCGGCTTCGGCGCAGGCTTCTCCGGCCCCGTGTCCCCGCTCTGCTTCGCCGGCTTCGTCGGGTCGTACTCGCCGCCGTAGTGCTTCTTCGCGTCGTCCGAGATCGCGAGCATGCGGCGCCGGATGTCGATGTCCAGGTTCTCGTAGCCGTTGTGCGCGGCGAGGACCGCGATGCTCATGCCCTCTATGGAGTTGGAGAGCGCCTTGGACAACGTCTCCAGCTCGGTGATGACCGTCTGGTACGACGCGAAGAGACTCGCGGCTTCCGCCCATTGGTTGGCGCCGCCACCGAACTGGGTCCGCACCATGGGGTCTTCGCCGAGCTGCGTCGCTCCGGCCGGTGACTTCTTGAGGTCCGCCAGTATCTCGTCGACGCGGTTGCGGAATTTGGTGAACGACGTCAGTTCCGTGGCCAGTTCGACTGCGGCGGCCGCCGTGGTGACTCCCAGGCCCGGCACCGCCATCAGTCCCGCGCTCACTCCATCACTCGGCAGCACAGCACCCTCCCCGTATCCGGCCGGCCACGACTTCAGGGATCACTGTAGTCAGCACCGGTGACACATCGCACCCCCGGGTTGCAGGTGCAACGTGAATCACAGGTCAGGACTTCGCGGCGGCCACCGCGGCCTGGGGCCGGATCGGGAGGCGGTTGACGGGACGGCCCGTGGCGGCACGCACTGCGGACGCCACGGCCGCCGGGGAGGTCACCACCGGTACGGCGGAGGCCGCCTTGGCGCCGAAGGGGGCGACCACGTCGCGCTCCTCCACCAGTTTCACGATGCGAATGTCCGGTGCGTCCAGCGAGGTCGGAAGCGCGTATCCGGTGAGGTCCGGGTGGCGGATCAGGCCGCGCGCCGAGCGGAGGTTCTCCGTGAGCGCGGCGCCGATGCCCTGGGTGATGCCCGCCTCGATGCGGACCGCGAGCTGGGACGGGTTGAGGACCCGGCCGACGTCCTGGGCGACGGCCATCTCCACCACCCGGACCGAGCCGAGCTCGATGTCGACGTCGACCACCGCGCGCACCGCGCAGAAGGCCAGGCCCACGAACGCGTCGCCCTGGCCCGACTCGTCGAGGGGTTCGGTGGGGTGGGGGCGGCACTGGGCGGTGGCCCAGAGTTCCTTGCCGTCCATCGCTTCCGTGACCGTCGTGGACAGCACACCGTCGTACGAGGTGATCTTGCCGTCGGCGATCTGGAGGAGCTCCGTCGACATGCCGAACTTGTGGGCCAGCGGCTGGAGGAGCTGCGTGCGGACCATCTTGGCGGCGCGTTCGACCGCGCCGCCGGAGACCCAGGTGTGGCGGCCGTGCGTCGCCGGCCCGGCCGGGGGCTGGTCGGTGTCGACCGCCGCGACGTGGACCTCCTCGATGCCCAGGGTCTCCTGGACGATCTGCCGGGCGAGCGTGGTGAAGCCCTGGCCGGTCTCGACGGCCGCGCAGATCACCGTGGCGACGCCGTCGTGGACCCGGACCGTGGCCGTGGAGACCTCGTCCGCGCCCTCGGCACCGAGCATGTGGACCATGCCGAGCGCGTAGCCGACCCCTCGGCGTACGGCGCCGGGCTCACCGGCGCCCTCCGGGCCTCCCGGGAGCAGCCAGTCGTCCTCGGGGGCGTCCTTCGGGAGCGTCGGGAGCGGGAAGTCGCGCAGCTCCCGGAGGAGTTCGGCGACCGGCGCGGGGCACGTGACGGTCTGGCTGGTGGGCAGGATGTCGCCGGTGGAGAGGGCGTTGCGCAGGCGGAGTTCGACCGGGTCGATGCCCAGCTTCGCCGCCAGCTTGTCCATCTGGCCCTCGTACGCCGCGCAGACCTGCATGGCGCCCTCTCCGCGCACATGGCCGGAGGGCGGGTTGTTCGTGCGGACCGCCCAGCCCTCGATGAAGGCGTGCGGGACGACGTAGGGGCCGCAGGCGAAGGCCACGGCGGCGGCCAGGGATTCGGACGAGGCGTCGGCGTACGCTCCCGCGTCGAGGAGGATCTGGGCCTCGACCTTGACCAGCCGGCCCTCGTTGTCCGCGTGGTGGCGGTAGCGCAGCAGGGTCGGGTGCCGGTGGGCGTGGCCGAGGAAGGACTCCTCGCGGGTGGCGGCCAGTTTGACGGGGCAGCCGGTGCGCAGGGCGAGCAGGCCGAGCGGGATCTGGAAACCGGGGTCCTCGCGGTCGCCGGTGGCGCCCGGGACGCCCGTGACGACGACCTTGACGCGCTCGGGATCCAGGCCGAAGCAGGCGGCGGCGAGGTCCCGGTCGGTGTGCGGGTCGGTGGACGCCGTGTAGAGCTCGACGCCGCCGTCGGGACGGGGGACGGCGAGTCCGGCCTCCGCGCCGATCGGGGCGGGGTCCTGGCGCCCGATGCGGTACAGGCCCTCGACGATGACCTCGCCCACGGTGTCCGGGTCGCCGTAGCGCAGCGGGATGTGGCGGATGAGGTTACCGTCGGGGTGCAGCGCTTCGGCGGCGAAGGCCTTCTCGGGGTCGGTGACCGGTTCGAGCACTTCGTACTCGACGGTGATGGCGGCGGCGGCCAGCCGTGCGGTGTCCGGGTGGTCGGCGGCGACGGCGGCGATGGCCTCGCCGTGGTGGCGTACGAGCTCCGAGGCGAACACCGGCCGGTCGACGACCCCGCGGCCGTACGCGCCGTCCCCGGGGATGTCCTCGTGCGTGACGACGGCGCGGACGCCGGGCATCCGGGCGGCGGCCGAGGTGTCGATCGACAGGATGCGGGCGTGCGGGTGCGGGGAGCGCAGCATCGCGGCCCAGAGCAGCCCCTCGGCCCAGAGGTCGGCCGCGTAGGGGAACGTCCCCTCGGTCTTGGCGCGGGCGTCGGCGGGCGGCAGCGAGGCGCCCAGGCCGTGCGCGGGCAGTTCCTGGTCCGGTGCGGCGCCCTCGGGCTGCGGGGCGGTACGCGTGCTGGTCGCGGTGGCTGCGTCGCTGGTCACGCCGCCTCCTTGTCGTTCGCTCCGCTGCGGCGGCTGGTGGTGGGGGTGAGCGGTCGTGCGGGGGACGGCACGGAGTTCACCGGACGTCTCCCTCGTGCTGGACGCCGCCCTCACCGGGGGCGGCCTGGTGCGGGATGCGCGGTTCGAGGTCGTCCAGCGTGCCCGTCGCCGCCTCCGACACCGCTTCGCGGCCCGCGACGACCTCGCGTACGGCGTCGAGCACGCCCCGGTAGCCGGAGCAGCGGCAGAGGTTGCCGCACAGGGCCTGGCGCGTCTCCAGCTCGCTGGGGGCGTGGTTGCCCTCCAGGAGGTCGTGGACGGTCATGGCCATGCCCGGGATGCAGAAGCCGCACTGGACGGCTCCGCACGCGGCGAGGGCGCGCTGTACGTCGGACGGTTCGCCGTCCACCGCGAGGCCTTCGACGGTGCGTACCTCGCTGCCCGCGGTCGTGGCGGCGGGGACCAGGCAGGAGGCGACGAGACGGCCGTCGACCTGGACGTTGCAGGCGCCGCATTCGCCCTGCGAGCAGCCGTCCTTGGCGCCGGCGAGGCCGAGACGCTCGCGCAGGACGTAGAGCAGCGACTCCCCGATCCAGGCGTCGGCGACCGGTCGGTCGGCTCCGTTCACGTGGAGGACGTACGAGGCGGAGGGGTGCTCGCTCGGCGCGTCCACGGGCGCGGCGGCCGGTTCGTCGGCGTGCTCGGGGGCGGGCACGCCGATGGGCTCGGGGACGGGCTCGGGGGCGAGTTCGGCGGCCTCGGTGTCCGGGGCGGGGGCCACCGGCTCGGGCTCCTCGACGGCCTGGAAGGCCTCGGCGATCTCGACGGCTTCGAAGGCCTCGGCGATCTCCACGGCCTCCGCGGGCCCACCGATGGTCTCCGCGTCCTCCGACGGGCCCTCCGGGGCCGGGACGGCGTCCTCTGCGGGCTCGGCGGGGTGTCCCGTCGCCCCGGCCTCCTGCGGCGCATCGGCGGCGTCCTGCGGGGCTGCGGGGGCGTGCTCGCCGGCGGCCGCGGGCTCGGGCACCTCGTGCGCCGGTTCCTGCGTCGCCCACGGTGCGGGGGCCCCGCCGGGCAGGGTGGCGGGGGGCGTGTCCGCGTACCACTGCGACGCCACCGCGGAGGCGGAGAACTCGCCGGACTCCTCCGGGATGTCGCCGCCCGCGACCGGGATCGTCCACTGGCCCGTGTGCCCGGCGGGCTCGGGGGACGGCTCGGGCTCGGCGGGGTGCACGGCCTCGGTGTAGTTCCAGTGGGCCGTCGTGGACGACGTCTGCGCGTACTGCGACGTGTCCGGGTACGGCTGCTGGTACTGCTCCTGCTGCTGGTTCGGGTCGGGCCACCGCGCATCGTCCGCCGCGGCCTCCTGGCCGGCGGCGTGCTCGGCGGCGCGTTCCTGCTGGCTCTGCGTCTGCAGGACCCAGCTGCCCGTCGCCGCGGGGTCGAGCCCGGCGGCCGGGGTCAGCGGCAGGATCATGGGCGGCACGTAGCTGTGCCCGGGCGCGGCCAGCGGGTCGCCCCCGAGGTCGGGGAAGTCCTCCGGGGGCAGGTGGACGAAGGCGGTGGCCTCCGCGTCGTACTCACCGCCCTGCGGGGTCGGCTCCCAGCCGGCGTAGGGGTCGGGCAGGCCCTGCGGCTGCCCGGGGTTCTCCTCATTGCTCACGACAGTGCCCTCCCCAGCGCGCGTCGGGCGAGCGCGGCGACGGTGCGCCGCAGGTGCAGGACGGCGGGCGACAGCGCGGGCGCCTCTCCCCCGTCTTCCGGTGGTTCCTGGTCGGGGATGCAGGCCGCGGCCACGTACTCGCCGAAGGCGGCCAGCGCGTCGGGGGCGAGGCCGCGTTCGCCGTCCCAGTCGATCAGGGAGGCGATCCAGCGCTCGGCCTCCAGGGGCCGCAGCGGCATCGGGGCGATCGCGCCGACCGCGCAGCGCACGCCGCGCCGGGCGGGGTCCAGGACGATCGCGACGGAGGCGGTGGCGCGGCCCGGGCCGGTGCGGCCGGTCGCCTTCAGGAACACCTGGGGGGCGTGCAGCAGCGGCACGCGGACGAAGCCGATCAGCTCGGCGGGTTCGAGCATCTCGCGGCCCGCCAGCAGGTGCGAGACGGGGATCTCACGGCGGGAGCCGTCGGGGCCCGCGATGACCAGTTCGGCCTCCAGGGCCGCCAGGACCGGCAGCGCGTCGCCGGTCGGGGCCGCGGTGGCGATGTTGCCGCCGAGGGTTCCGGCGTTACGGATCTGGGGCGGGCCCGCGGCGCGCGCCGAGGCCGCCAGTGCGGGGATGAGGGCGGCGAAGTCGGGCCGCCCCATGCGTGCGTGGGTGAGGCCGGCCCCGAGGAGGGCGTGGCCGTCCTGGTAGTGCCAGCCGCGCAGCTCGCTGATGCGGCCCAGGCCGACGAGTCCCGAGGGCCGCAGCTGTCCCTTGTTGACGGCGGCCATGAGGTCCGTGCCGCCTGCCACGGGGACGGCGGCGGGCATGGCGCCGAGAGCCGCCACGGCCTCGTCGAGCGAGGCCGGCAGCGTTACCGACCGCATCGCCTGCGGTGCGTGCGTGGTCAACCCAGCTGCCCCTTCCCGGTGTCCCGGCAGTCCCGCCTGTCCGCCGTACGGTACGTGCTCACGGCCGGGACGTGGCAACTCTGGCACATCTTCCGGGCGGTCCGACGCGAGGGTCCGCGAAGGGCGTTTCCGTCCCCGGCCAGGGGATAAATCCCGTTTGGCAGGTGTTCTGCCCCGCGCACGAATTGCTACTCTTCAGCGAGTTCGTACGACTTATGCGGTTCCCCTGGCCGGAGGGCGGGACAGCGGTCACACGGTCGGGGGCGGTCCCTCGATCGGGCGACCGAGGACACCGGGCCGGCGTTGCCACGGCAGCGGGCCGGCGGGCGGCCGGTAGCCGACGCCCAGGGCGTCGAGCCGGGCGTAGTGGGCGCGCATACGGCGGTCGAAGCCGGCGAAGTCCCTTTCGCCGGGGGCCGGGAGGGGCGACCAGACGACCTCGGCGAAGGCCGCGAGCCGGGGAAACACCTGGTAGTCGACGCGGGCCGCGTCCTGCATGACCTCGGTCCAGACGTTGGCCTGGGCACCCAGGATGTGTCCCGCGGCCTCGTCGGAGAGGCCCGGAGGGACCGGTTCGAAGCGGTAGACGTCCTCCAGGGTCCGCACGAAGCCGATGGGCATCGGCTCGTCGGCACCGCCGTCCTGACGGTGGTCCAGGTAGACCTGCTGCTCGGGGCACATCACGACGTCGTGGCCGGCTTCGGCGGCGGTGACGCCGCCCGCGTAACCGCGCCACGACGACACTGCCGCGCCGTCGGCGAGCCCGCCCTCCAGGATCTCGTCCCAGCCGATGAGGCGGCGGCCCCTCTCGCCGAGCCAGCGGTCGAAGTGGCGGATGAACCAGGACTGCAGCCCGTCCTCGTCCGTCAGGCCGAGTCCGGTCATGCGGGCCTGCGCGGCCGGTGACTCCTTCCACTGGTCCTTGAGGCATTCGTCGCCGCCGACGTGGATGAACGGCGAGGTCTCGGCCGGGAACAGGTCGAGCACTTCCTCGAAGACGCCCTCGAAGAAGCGCAGGGTGTTGTCGGTGGGGGCGAGTACGTTCGGGTTGATGCCCCAGGTGTCCCAGACGGAAAGGACGGACGTGTCGACGACATCGGTGTTGCCGAGCTCCGGATACGCGCTGATGGCTGCCTGCGAGTGGCCGGGGATGTCGATTTCGGGGACGACGCGGATATGCCGCTCGGCGGCGTACGCGACGATTTCCCGGATGTCGTCCTGCGTGTAGTAACCGCCGTGCGGTGTCTCGTCCCACAGCTCGGACGCGCGGTGCCCGTATTTGGTGCGGGCCCGCCACGCGCCGGCCTCCGTGAGCCGGGGGTGGCGCTTGATCTCGATCCGCCAGCCCTGGTCGTCGGTGAGGTGGAAATGGAAGACGTTGAGTTTGTGGGCGGCCAGCAGGTCGAGCATGCGCAGCACGCCGTCCTTCGGCATGAAGTGGCGGGCCACGTCGAGCATCAGACCGCGCCACCCGAAGCGCGGGCCGTCCTCGATCTCGGTGAGGGGAATGCGCCTTGCAGCACCGGGACTCACCGGGGCCCGCCGGAATGCCTCGGGGCCGAGGAGCTGGCGCAGGGTCTGCGCCCCCCAGAAGACCCCGGCGGCGCCGCCACCGGTGATCCTGACGCCCCGGACGGCGTCCACGCCGAGCCGGTAGTCCTCGGGTCCCAGTGCGGGATCGACCTGCAGCTCGACGGTGTTCACGCTGCTCGGCGCGCCCTTGGCCGCGGGGGCGAGGGGAAGGCCGAAGGCGGCCCCGAGGGTGCCGCGCAGCCAGCGTTCGGTGTTCTCGGTACCGGGTCCCGCGGTCAGTGTCGTGGCGCCGTCGAGGACGAATGCGCCGCTGTCGCCGCCGCGTGTGCGCACCGGCGCCGGAATCAGATTGTCCATGTCAGTCCTTCACCGCTCCGCCGAGTCCGGAGACGAGGCGTCGCTGTACGAGGACGAAGAAGACCAGCACGGGAATGGTCATCACCGTGGAAGCGGCCATGATCCCTCCCCAGTCGTTCTCGTCGGGTTTGAAGAAGACCAGCAGCGCCATGGGCAGCGTCGACTGGGAGGTGTCGCTGATGATGAACGATTTCGCGAACAGGAAGTCGTTCCAGGTCGAGATGAACGAGAAGACGCTGGTCGCCACGAGGCCGGGGAAGACCAGCGGGAAGAGGATCTGCCACAGGAAGCGGGTGCGGCTCGCCCCGTCGATGGCGGCGGCCTCCTCCAGGGCCTCCGGGACGGCCTTCACGAAGCCGCGCAGCATCCAGATCGCGAAGGGCAGCGAGAAGGCCAGATGCGGCAGGATCAGTGATCCCAGGGTGTTCAGCTGCCCGAAGTCCCGCATCAGGAAGAACAGCGGAATGGTCAGTGCCTCGACCGGCACCATCTGCGCCACGAGAAACATGATCAGCAGGGTGGTGCGGAACCGGAAGCGGAACCGGGTCACCGCCGTCGCGGCGAGGAACGCGGTCAGTGCGGAGAGCACGACGACCGTGCCGGCCACGAGCAGGCTGTTGAGGAAGTAGCGGCCGAAATCCTGCTGTTCGAAGACCCTGCGGAACGAGTCGAGGGACGGCGCGAGGGTCCAGGGGCGCGCCTGCGTGGACTGGATCTCCCCGGCCGGTTTGAAGGCGGACAGCACCATCCAGTACAGCGGGAAGGCGACGGCCGCGGCGATGAGCAGGGCCGCGGTCTCCGCCGCGAGCCTTCCGGGCCGGCGGACGCGCAGAAGTGTGCGTGCGCTCACAGTTCCTCCCCTTGGCGACGCACGAGGCGCAGGTGGACGAGTGTCACGGCCAGCAGGATCACCAGCATCACGACGCCGATCGCCGATCCGAGGCTGTACTGGGAGGAGGCGAACGCCTTCTGGTAGGCGTAGACGTTGAGTACCAGGTTCTGGCCCGCGATACCGCCTCCGTTGGTCATGACGTAGATCTGCGTGAAGACCTTGAAGTCCCAGATGACCGACTGGATGGTGACGACGAGGAGGATCGGCCGGAGCATCGGCGCCGTGACCGACCGCCAGGTCCGCCACTGGGAGGCGCCGTCCAGCGCGGCGGCCTCCAGCACCTCGCCGGGGATGGCGCGGATGCCGGCGTACACGGTGACCATCACGAAGGGGAACGAGCACCAGAGGACTTCGAGGAGCACCAGCGCGAAGGCGCTGTAGCGCCCGTAGGTCCAGGAGAAGTCACCGAGCCCCAGCACCCTGTTGACCGGTCCGAAGTCCGGGTCGAAGAGGAAGACCCAGACGGTCGAGCCGGTGATCGCGGGCGTGGCCCACGCCCCCAGGGCGGCCAGCATGAGCGCGAGCCGGGGCAGGGCGCGGACGCGGGTCAGCAGGACCGCCAGGGCGCAGCCGGCGAGCAGGGTGGCGAGGACACAGGCGGCCGCGAAGAGCACGGTCGCGAGGAGCACCTGCCAGAACTGGCTGTCCCGGAAGAGCGTCGCGTAGTTGCCGAAGCCCTGGAAGGTGGTCGGTTCGCCGCCGCTGACCTGGGCCTGGGTGTACTCGAGGAAGGAGATCAGGCCCAGCTGGTAGATCGGGTAGACGAGCAGGCCGCCGAGCAGGACGAGGGCGGGCAGCAGGTACAGCCACGGGGTCCAGCCGGGTCGCCGCGCGGACGACCCGGGGCGGTTCCCGGGCGCGCGGACGGGTGCCGTGCCCGCCCCGGGCACCGTGGTGGCCTTGCGCACCGTGGTGTTCGCGGTCATCGTCAGCCCGCTTCGGCGAACGCCGCGTCCATCTTCTTCGCCGCGTCGTCCGAGGCGGCGGCCACGTCCTTACGGCCGCTGACGATCTCCTGGAACATGGTCGGCAGGACCAGGGAGGCGTCGATCCGGCCCCAGGCCGGGGAGGCCGGCACGAACTTGGCACCCGATTCGAGCGAGTTGACGAAGGGCCCGACGAAGGGCTCCTTCTGCGCGACGGTGTCCCGCACGTCCGAGTAGGTCGGCAGGAAGCCCATCGCGTCGAACATCTCGGCCTGCGTCTTCTTGCCGGTCAGTGCCTTCATCAGGTCGACGGCGAGTGTGCGGTGCGAACTGCTCCTGAGCACACCGATGTTGTTGCCGCCAGCGAAGGCGGGGGCGATCGAGCCCTCCTTCACGCCGGGGAGCGGCACGACGGCGTACTTGCCCTTCACGGCGCCGGCCTCTACGGCGGCGTGGCTGAAGTCGCCGCCGATCGCCATGGCCGCCTTGCCGGCCGCGAACGCGGTGACCGTGGCGTTGCCGCCCATGGCCGCGCACTTGGCCGCCGGGCAGTTGTCGTCGCCGAAGAGCGAGGTGTAGGCCTCGATGCCCTTCCGGGCCTTCTCGCTGTTGATGGAGGACTTGTAGGTCACCCCCGTCTCCTCGGCCAGTTCGCCGCCCTGCGCCCAGATGAAGGGCATGGCGCCGTAGGTGTACGCGCCGCCGACCACGAGGCCGTACAGGCCGGGCTCCGCCTTGTGGATCTTCTTCGCGGTGGCGATCAGTTCGTCCTGCGACTTCGGCGGTTCGATCCCGAGGCCGGCGAGGACGTCGGTGCGGTAGTACAGGGCGCGTACGCCGACGAAGAGGGGCGCTCCGTAGATCCTGCCGTCCACCGTCACGGACTGCTTGGCGGTCGGGTCGGTGTCCTCGGCCTCGTCCCAGGCCGCGAACTCGCTGCTGACGTCGGCGAGTCCGCCGTCCTTCACGTAGCCGGCGGTGTCGGTGTTGCCGTACTCGATGAGGTCGGGCGCGCTCTTCGGGTCGTTGAAGGCCGCCTTGATGCGCTGGGCCCGGGTGTCGACGGGTATGTACTCGATCTCGACCTCGGCCCCCGCGTGGGACTTCTCGAAGCCCGCCACCGCGGCGTCGACGACCTTCTCCTTGGGCTTGTTGCCGACCTCCTGGAAGAGCCAGACGCGCAGGGTCCCGGACTTCTCGTCCCCCTTGGCGCCGGTGTCGGAGGTCTGTGGCGCGCAGCCGGTGGCGGTGACTCCCGCAAGCACAAGAGCCGCTGCGGGAGCGGCGATTCGGGCAGAGAACTTCATCCGGGACCCCAACCGGTCATGCGTTGCATCCTGTGCAACGCGCGTTTCGTTCTGCACAACTGGCAGGAGACTAAGGGCGTGGCGGTACGCCGACAAGTGGTCTCCACCACTCTGTGACCAGCCGACGCGGCCCACGCGACGCGCGCCCGCGGTCCGGTCGGGTCCGGTCCGGGGGAAAGCGATACCCCCCGCCCCCCGCGGGCCCTGGACATGCGGACGGCCCCCGGGGGCACGCGGCGACGCGTGCCCCGGGGGCCGTGACCGGTCCGGGGACCGGGCTGAAATCCGGAGGGAACCGGGCGGGGGCCCGGAGAGGATCCGGACGGACGTCCGGAAGGAGGCCTGAGGGCCGCGGACTACTTCTTGCCGCTGTTGTCCTTGCCGCCCTTGTCCTTGTCGCCACCGGCGCCCATGGACTCGTAGATCTCCTTGCACATCGGACAGACCGGGTACTTCTTGGGGTCGCGCCCCGGGACCCAGACCTTGCCGCACAGTGCCACCACGGGAGTGCCCTCCAGGGCGCTCGCCATGATCTTGTCCTTCTGGACGTAATGCGCGTAGCGCTCGTGGTCACCGTCGCCGTTCGACACCTGAGGTGTCGGCTCCACGAGGGTCCCCGTACCTGCCCCGCGCTCGGGCTCAAGAGTGCTCATAACTGCCAAGCGTACTGAAAGCTCCGGGCATCAGTTGAGCGAAGGGTCGTCCGGATACGTCGCGATCATGGCCAGTTCGCTTCGCTGGCGGCGGAGCACAGCCCGCCAGAGGCTCTCCGGGCGCGGCGAGGAGACGTCACCGGGCTCCGACTCGACGACGTACCAGGCGCCGTCCTTCAGTTCCCGCTCCAGCTGGCCGGGTCCCCAGCCGGCGTATCCGGCGAAGATCCGCAGGGAGCCGAGCGCCGCCGCGAGCAGCTCCGGGGGCGTCTCCAGGTCCACCAGGCCGATCGCCCCGTGCACCCGCCGCCAGCCGACGGGACCCTCGTCCCCGGGGATGACCGCGACGCCCAGCGCGGAGTCGAGCGAGACCGGGCCGCCCTGGAAGACCACGTCCGGCTCACCGGCCAGGCCGGCCCAGGGCGCGAGGATGTCGCCGACACCCACCGGGGTCGGCCGGTTGAGGACCACGCCGAGCGAGCCCTCCTCGTCGTGGTCGAGGAGCAGCACCACCGCGCGGTCGAAATTCGGGTCCGCCAGGGCGGGAGCCGCCACGAGCAGCCGGCCTGTGAGCGAGGACACCTCCGTCATGGCTCAGATGATCCCGCATCTTCGCGCCCGGCGGGGACCGTGCGGCACTCCCGGCGGCGGCGGCAGTCCGTCCGCAGCTCAGGGCGCACGAGCGCCGCACGGGCGCACGGGGAGCGCACGATCGTGGGATGCCCGGACACGGGAGCCGGACGGTGACCCTCCGCGAGGAGGGGGCAGCAGAACGTGGTGTGGCGGATTCCTGACGGGGTCGAGCCCCCCGGGGCCTTACTGAAGGGGGGTCTGCGGCCATTACCCTTTTGTTTGCCCCTTGCCCGACCACTCCGGAACGCGAGATACATGACCGGCACAGACGATGTCCTGCTTGTCCACGGCGGCACCCCGCTGGAGGGCGAGATCCGCGTCCGAGGCGCCAAGAACCTGGTGCCGAAGGCAATGGTCGCCGCGCTGCTCGGCAGCGGGCCCAGCCGGCTGCGCAACGTGCCCGACATCCGCGACGTGCGGGTGGTCCGAGGGCTGCTGCAGCTGCACGGCGTGACCGTCCGCCCCGGCGACGAACCGGGCGAACTCATCCTCGACCCGTCGCACGTCGAGAGCGCGAACGTCGCCGACATCGACGCGCACGCGGGCTCGTCGCGCATCCCGATCCTCTTCTGCGGCCCGCTGCTGCACCGGCTGGGGCACGCCTTCATCCCGGGCCTCGGCGGCTGCGACATCGGCGGCCGGCCGATCGACTTCCACTTCGAGGTGCTCCGTCAGTTCGGCGCGACCATCGAGAAGCGGGCCGACGGCCAGTACCTGGAGGCCCCGCAGCGGCTGCGCGGCACGAAGATCCGGCTGCCGTACCCGTCGGTGGGCTCCACCGAACAGGTGCTGCTGACCGCCGTGCTCGCCGAGGGCGTCACCGAGCTGTCCAACGCGGCCGTCGAACCGGAGATCGAGGACCTCATCTGCGTTCTGCAGAAGATGGGCGCGATCATCTCCATGGACACCGACCGGACCATCCGGATCACGGGTGTCGACCGGCTCGACGGATACACCCACCGCGCGATCCCGGACCGCCTGGAAGCGGCTTCCTGGGCGTCCGCCGCGCTCGCGACCGAGGGCAACATCTACGTGCGCGGCGCCCAGCAGCGCTCGATGATGACGTTCCTGAACACCTACCGCAAGGTCGGCGGCGCCTTCCAGATCGACGACGAGGGCATCCGCTTCTGGCACCCCGGCGGCGCTCTGAACGCCATCGCCCTGGAGACGGACGTGCACCCGGGCTTCCAGACCGACTGGCAGCAGCCGCTCGTGGTCGCCCTCACCCAGGCCGCCGGCCTGTCCATCGTCCACGAGACGGTGTACGAGTCCCGGCTGGGCTTCACCTCGGCGCTCAACCAGATGGGTGCTCACATCCAGCTCTACCGCGAGTGCCTCGGGGGCTCCGACTGCCGCTTCGGGCAGCGGAACTTCCTCCATTCGGCGGTCGTGTCCGGCCCCACGAAACTCCAGGGCGCGGATCTGGTCATCCCCGACCTGCGCGGCGGTTTCTCGTACCTGATCGCCGCACTGGCGGCCCAGGGCACGTCCCGGGTGCACGGCATCGACCTGATCAACCGCGGCTACGAGAACTTCATGGACAAGCTGGAGAAGCTCGGCGCCAAGGTCGAACTGCCGGGCGGCTCGCTCGTCTGACGCCGTTCCGGGCGCGCTCCGGCGCGCGCACAGTGCTGCCGCACACAGCATTGCGCCCCGCGCACCACAGTCCGCCGCCCCGGCCCCGCGAGGGACCGGGGCGGCGGACTTCTGCGTGCACCCGTTTCTGCGCGCATCCGCTCTGTGCACCGGCTTCTGTGGGCACGGCTTCTGCGTGCACCCGGGCGGCCGTCCCGCCGGTCCCGCGCACCGCACGCGGGCCCGGTGCCACTGGGGGCCGCCACAGGGCCGGACGAGCGCGGCGGCCCTCCCCCGGGCCGCCCGCGGCCGCCGGGGCGCCGCAGGAGGCCCCCAGGGCCCGCAGGGACGGTGTCCGCTCCGGCGGAACCCGACGGCCACTGGCCCCGGGTACGCCGAAGGGCGGCCGCCCCGGTCGGGACGGCCGCCCTTCTTGATGCCTTGGGGGCCTTACTTGCCCTTGGCGGCTTCCTTGAGCTTGGAGCCCGCGGAGACCTTCACGCTGTAGCCGGCCGGGATGTTGATCGGGTCGCCGGTCTGCGGGTTACGAGCGGTGCGAGCGGCACGGTGGGTGCGCTCGAAGGTCAGGAAGCCGGGGATGGTGACCTTCTCGTCGCCCTTGGCGACGATCTCGCCGACGGTCTCGGCGAGCGCGGCCAGAACGGCGTCGGCGTCCTTGCGGGTCACCTCGGCACGGTCGGCCAGGGCGGCCACCAGCTCACTGCGGTTCATGTTTGTACTCCCGTGTTCTTCTTGCCTGTGAGGCGTGAGATCGAAGCCGATGCTGCCAGGGCCCTCTGACAGTCCCCGGACCCGGGTCTGATGTCAGACCCTCGCGCCCGAATACGCATCCTGCCCCCACCTGCGGCGCTAACGCCAATCCGGAACCCCTCGACGTCACACGAAAAGCACCACCGATTGCCTGTGATGACGTTCCGTCGACTTGTTGGAGCGGTCCGCAGCGGTTGCAGGGCCTGTGGGGCTCGCTGCCCGCCCACCCTAAAGGGGCGTTTGGGACGCCGCGACCCGCGACGCGCCGTACGGAGCGCCCGGACGTGAGGTACGGCACCGTCCCCGGGAGCCGGTGACGGCCCCCGGGGACGGGGTGTGACTGGGCCGTACGGCCCAACGGCCCTACGCGGGGTCGGTCGTGGCCTCCGCCACCCCGGCCGCCCTGGCGGCGTCCCGGACGGCGCCGGCCACGGCGCCCGCGACCTTGTCGTTGAAGACGGACGGGATGATGTAGTTGGCGTTGACCTCGTCCTCGGCCACGACGTCGGCCAGGGCCCGCGCGGCGGCCAGCATCATGCCCGTGTCGACGGTGCGGGACTGGGCGTCAAGCAGGCCGCGGAACACGCCCGGGAAGACCAGCACGTTGTTGATCTGGTTCGGGAAGTCGGAACGCCCGGTCGCGACGACCGCGGCCGTCTCGCGCGCGACGGCGGGGTCCACCTCGGGGTCCGGGTTCGCGAGCGCGAACACGATCGCGCCGTCGGCCATCGCCGCGACGTCGGCGCCGTCCAGCACGTTGGGGGCCGAGACTCCGATGAAGACGTCCGAGCCGACCACGGCCTCCTTGAGCGTGCCCGTTACGCCCTCGGGGTTGGTGTTGTCGGCGATCCAGCGCAGCGGCGAGTCCGGGGTGGCGTCCACCAGGTCCTCGCGGCCCGCGTGCACCACACCGTGGATGTCGGCGACGACCGTGTGCTTGACGCCCGCGGCGATGAGCAGCTTGAGGATGGCCGTACCGGCGGCACCCGCACCGGACATGACGACCCGTACGTCACCGATCGCCTTGCCCACCACGCGCAGCGCGTTGGTCAGCGCGGCCAGGACGACGATCGCCGTGCCGTGCTGGTCGTCGTGGAAGACGGGGATGTCGAGGGCCTCGCGCAGCCGTGCCTCGATCTCGAAGCAGCGGGGGGCGGAGATGTCCTCCAGGTTGATCCCGGCGAAGCCGGGGGCGATCGCCTTGACGATGGCGACGATCTCGTCGGTGTCCTGGGTGTCCAGGCAGATCGGCCAGGCGTCGATGCCGGCGAAGCGCTTGAAGAGGGCGGCCTTGCCCTCCATCACGGGCAGCGAGGCCATGGGGCCGATGTTGCCGAGGCCGAGCACGGCGGAGCCGTCGGTGACGACGGCGACGGAGTTCCGCTTGATGGTCAGACGGCGGGCGTCCTCGGGGTTCTCGGCGATCGCCATGCAGACCCGCGCCACACCCGGGGTGTAGATCATCGACAGGTCGTCACGGTTGCGGATGGGGTGCTTGGACGCCATCTCGATCTTGCCGCCGAGGTGCATCAGGAACGTACGGTCGGAGACCTTGCCGAGGAGGACGCCCTCGATGCCGCGCAGGCCCTCGACGATCTCGTCCGCGTGCGAGGTGGAGGAAGCCGCGATCGTGACGTCGATCCGCAGCTTCTCGTGGCCGGAAGCGGTCACGTCGAGGCCGGTGACCGAGCCGCCGGAGGACTCCACGGCCGTGGTGAGCTGGGAGACCGCGGTGCCGCTCGCGGGCACCTCCAGCCTGACCGTCATCGAGTACGAGACGCTGGGCGCCGTTGCCATGGCCGAGTCCTTCGCTTTCCTGAGCTTCGTTGCCTCGCGCGGGCGGGGCCGGGCCCCGTACGCGCGTTCCGATCGTCGCACCTACTGGCCGGTAGCCGGTAATGACTGCCACATTTCGGAAAGTTGTTTCCACCATACGAGAAGTGGCCGACGCGCGTAACCCCGGCCGGCCGGCAACCGCTGCCGCTGCCGCTGCCGCTGCCGCTGCCGCTGCCGCTGCCGCTGCCGGAAACGCAAACAGACCCGCGTCACCAGCAGGTGACGCGGGTCTGTCTTCCAGCAGTCGAACGACACCGGCCCGCCATGCTCGCCTCGCGGCAAGTGGTCGCTCGTAGCGACGAAGGTTGGGCCCGGGGGCTTGGATCGAGCCGGTGCCGACTCCAGGCTAACAAAGACCCCGGAAAAGTGATTCCCGTACGGCGGGTTGACTTCGGGAGCCGCTCCGCACAGGGCCGCCTCAGTCCCTCAGCAGGTCCGGAACACCGTCCTCGTCGGGCATGTCACGCTCCCCCGAGACGACGGTCAGCTGCTGCGTCGCACGGGTGAGGGCCACGTAGAGCACCCTCAGTCCGGCAGGCGACTCGTCGGCGATCTCCGCCGGCGAGACGACCACCGTGGCGTCGTACTCCAGGCCCTTGGCCTCCAGGCTGCCGAGCGCGACCACGCGTTCGCCGAGCTCCTCCAGCCAGGCACGGGCCTCCGCACGGCGGTTCATCGCCACGACCACACCGACGGTGCCGTCCACCGCCGCGAGGAGCCTGCGCGCCTCCTCCCGGACGGTCGAGGCGAGGTCGCCGTCCCGCACCGTCTCGAAGCGCGGCTCGACACCCGTGGAGCGGACCGCGGCCGGGGACTCCATCCCCGGCATGGCCAGTGCCAGCACCTTCGCCGCGAGTTCGGCGATCTCCGCCGGGTTGCGGTAGTTGACGGTGAGCGTGAACTGGCGCCGCGGGCGCCTGCCGAGCGCCTCGTCGCGGGCCGCGGACGCCTCGTCCGGATCCGACCAGGACGACTGGGCCGCATCGCCGACGATCGTCCATGTGGCGTGCCGCCCCCGGCGGCCGACCATCCGCCACTGCATCGGCGTCAGGTCCTGCGCCTCGTCGACGATGACGTGGGCGTACTCCGTGCGTTCCGCCGCCAGCCGCTCGGCGCGCTCGCGCTGGGTCTCCTCGCGCCGGGGCATCAGTTCCTCCAGCCCGGTGAGCTGGTCCAGCGGGTCGAGCTCGCGCTTGCGCTTGGGGCGTGCCGGGGTGCCCAGCAGCGTCTGCAGCTCGTCCAGCAGCGCCACGTCGTGGACGGAGAGCGGGCCCTTTCCGTCCTCGTCCAGCCGCTTCAGCGAGCGGGCCAGACGGCGGACCTCACCCTGGTTGAGGATCCGGCGCGCCCACCGGTTCAGCCGCCGCTCGTCGGCCATCGCGGCCAGGACCCGGCGGGGGGTGAGTTCCGGCCACCAGGCGTTCAGGAACGCGAGGAACGGGGTCTCGGTCGACACGTCGTCGTCGAACGTGGACCGCAGCTCCGCCGCCAGTTCGGGATCGGTGTAGCGGCCCCGGCCCGACGACTTGCTCCACAGGGCGTCCAGGAGCAGTTTGCGGGCGCGCGGGCGCAGCAGGTTGACCGGGGCGGTGCCGCCGAGGACGTTGTGCCGGATGCGCCGGAGCTCCTCGGCGTCGAGCTCGACCCGGGCGCCGAAGGCCACCACCCGAAGCCGGGTGGGGGTCCCCGCCTCCGCCGGGGCGGCGTCACCGAACTCCAGCTGCCCCTCCTGGGCCGCGGAGCGGGGAGCCGGCTGCTCCAGCGCCCCGCGGGCCGCCTTGCGCAGCACGTGGAGCATCCGCGAGGAGCCCTTGATCCGGGCGACGGCGGGCTCGTCGTACGTGGTCGCGCCCTCGACGCCGGCGGCCTCGTCGGACAGTGACCCGACGGCGCGGATCGCTACCTGGCCCTCCTCGCCGAGCGAGGGCAGCACCCCTTCGGTGTAGGCGACCAGGAGCGGGGTCGGCGAGACGACGAGGATGCCGCCCGAGTACCGCCGCCTGTCCTGGTAGAGCAGGTAGGCGGCCCGGTGCAGGGCCACGGCCGTCTTGCCGGTGCCGGGCCCGCCGGACACCTCGGTGACGGACGCCGCGGGAGCGCGGATGACCATGTCCTGCTCGGCCTGGATCGACGAGACGATGTCCCGCATCGTATGGCTGCGGGCCTGGCCCAGGGCGGCCATCAGGGCGCCGTCGCCGACCACGGGCAGCTTGTCGCCGCCCAGGTGCGCGGTCAGCTCCGGGCGCATGAGGTCGTCCTCCACGCCCAGGACCCTGCGGCCCTTGGAGCGGATGACCCGGCGGCGTACGACCCGGCCGGGGTCCTTGGGCGTCGACCGGTAGAACGGCGCGGCGGCCGGTGCGCGCCAGTCGATGACCAGCGGCGCGTAGTCCGAGTCCAGGACTCCTATGCGGCCGATGTGGAGGGTCTCCGCGATTTCGGCGGTGCCGTCCTCCCGCACGGCGTCGTCGGCCGCCTCCACGGAGGTGAAGGCGCCGTCCGGACCGCGTTCGCCGTCCTTGCCGCGGAGCAGGTCGATGCGCCCGAACAGGAAGTCCTCGAACTCGCTGTTCAGCCGATTGAGATGGACTCCGGCGCGGAAGACCTGGGCGTCCCGTTCGGCGAGTGCCCCGGGGGTGCCGACCTGGCCCCGCCGGCTGGCGTCCCGCATGAGAAATTCCGCCTCGTCGATCTTCTCTTCGAGACGGTGGTAGACCCGGTCCAGATGTTCTTGTTCGACACCGATTTCCCGGTCCCGCAACGAATCGACAGCGGCATCCTGCGCGGCCACCGAGGCCCCCTTCTGACGTGCATCGGGCAGCCGTCAACCGTACGCGAAAGGGGGCCCCGAGCGCACCTGCCGCCCGTGTTGCGTTTTGTGCGTTTCATCCGGACCGGGCCTGATCCGGACGAAACCGCTCACGCGCCGATCTCCACCAGCCGGTCCCCGTCGAAGGTCCGCACCTCGAAGTGGTCGATGTCCTCCCGGGCCATCGCGGCGCCGCCGTGCACGTAGAGCGGGTGCGCGGCGCTCTCGTGGGAGGAGCCCTCGATGCCGTACCCCCACTTCGGCACGGACCAGGAGGTGACGACCTCCTCGTCGCCGTTCCTCGACACGGCGATCAGACTGCACTTCTGCGGTCCCTTGACGTTCTTGAGCTCCAGGACCGTGTGCGTGCCCCAGGCCTTGGGCTCCATGCCGACCGTGGCGTCGACCTTCGTCACGGGGTCGGTGGCCGACTTCTTCTCCGGCATGTGGTTGAAGAAGGCGTCCTCGGCGGGGCTCGTGGGATGCGGGCCCGCCGCTTCGACCCGTTTCCCGGAGTCCTCGCCCGCCGTCGCGGTGACGGCGATCACCGGGCCGCCGATCACGAGGACCGCGGCCGCCGCGATCAGATACCCGGCGCGCCGCCGCCGCTGGGAGCGCTTCCGCGCGACCTCGTCGACGAGGCCGTCCAGCAGCCGGGGCGCGGGAGGCACCGGCACGTGCGGGACGGGCCGCGCTCCCGGGTCGGCCGACGGCGCCTCGGCCAGCATGGCCAGCATGGGCTCCATCCCGGCGAACTCGTCGAGGTGCGCGGCGCACAGCGCGCAGCCGGCCAGGTGGGCCTCGAAGGCGCTCGTCTCGGCGTCGTCGAGGATTCCCAGCACGTAGGCACCGGCGGCGTCGTGGCCCGCGCCCTCCTCGGGGAAGCCGAAGGGGCCGGACGCGCGCGGAGGCCCGGAGGAGCCCGCCGGCCCGCGGGGACCGGACCGAGGAGGCCCGAACGGCTGCCATCCGTCGTCGCTCATGCCGTGATCCCCCTTTCTTCGAGTGCGAGCTTCATGGAGCGGAGTGCGTAGAACACCCGGGACCGCACGGTCCCGCTGGGGATTCCCAGCACTTCGGCGGCCTCGTTGACCGTACGGCCCCTGAAGTAGGTCTCGACCAATGCTTCCCGGTGTGCCGGGGTCAAATCGTCGAGCGCGTCCGACAGCGTCATCAGCCACAACGCCTTGTCGATCTCGTCCTCCGCGGGAATGACCTCCAGCGGCGACGGATCGACCTCGCGCGGCCGGGCCTGCCGGCTGCGGTGGCCGTCGATGACGATGCGTCGGGCGACCGTCACCAGCCAGGGGCGGACTGAGCCGGTGGCCCGGTTGAGCGAACCGGCGTTCTTCCAGGCACGGATGAGCGTTTCCTGCACCACGTCCTCCGCCCGCTGGCGGTCACCCGCCACGAGACGGAGGACATAGGCGAGCAGGGGTCCGGCGTGCTCGCGGTACAACGCCCGCATCAGCTCCTCGTCGGGGACCTCGGAGGAGGAGGGGGTCGGTGCACCACGATGCCGGGCCCTGCGCGGACGGTCATCGGCCACGGCCGCATCCTTGCGCACACGAACCTCCCGGTCGAGACCCTGTCGAGCTCTGTCCCCATCGATACGGGAACGGGACCGGGTTCATTCAGACTCGGCCCAACTTTCTTTCGGACAGGGGAATATGGGGGAGGACGACGTGTTCGTGACGGCGTGTCACGGAAGGGCGCGCACGCGTCGTCTGTGCCGCGCCACCCGCTCCCTGTTCCCGCAGACCTCACTGGAGCACCAGCGGCGCCGCAGCCCCCTGGACGTGTCCAGGTAGAGCCGCGCGCAGGCGTCGCCCTCGCACCGGCGCAGCCCCGCCCGCGCCACCGGGTCGGTCAGCAGGTCCACGGCGTCGCGGGCGACCGCCGCGAGCAGTTCACCGCACGCCGGGGCCGCGGGCAGCACCCGGACGAGCGCACCGTCCCGATCGCGCACCGCGCGCAGCCCCGGAGGAGGTCCCGCGGCCAGCGCATTGACCTGGTCCAGAGCCGTCTCCGCCCGCTCGCCGCCGAGTTGGGACGCCATCAGACGGTCGAGGACCGCACGCAACTGCCGGAAGCGGGCCACCCAGGTCTCGTCCACGGCCGCCAGCGGCGTCCCGTACGGGACGAGCCCCGAGGCCGCCAGCCACTCGGCGAGGCGCGCGGGGCGGTCGAGCCGCTCACGGCCACCGGACCCCGCCCCCGTCGCCACCAGGTCCAGGCAGACGCGCCCGGATGTGAACCACCGGTCGTGAACGCCCGTACCCGCCGCCATGAGCCTGCCACCGCCTCGGGGTCACCTGTCGAGGAGAGCCGTCCCCAGAGTGCCCCCATCCGGCCCGGCCCGTAACCCCTCCCGGCACCGCCGTACCGTGTCCGCATGAACGAGGACGCGGTCATACTGACGGCCGGTGCGCTGCTGCTGCGGCCCTGGCATCCGGACGACGTGCCGCAGCTGCTGTCGGCGTACGACGACCCCGCGATGCGGCGGTGGCTCAGGACCCAGGTCCCCGACGCCGGGGAGGCCGCGCGCTGGATGGCGGTCCAGCGGGACGGCTGGGCAGCCGGCACCCGGTTCAGCTTCGCCGTGACCGACACGGACCGGGGCGGCGAGATCGTCGGCAACCTCGCGCTGAACCGCCCCGTGCCCGGCGCGGAGACCGCCGTGGCCGGCTACTGGACGGCGGCGTCCGCGCGCGGCCGGGGCGTGGCCCCGCGTGCGCTGGGGGCGCTCACCGACTGGGCGTTCGCCACCTTCGCCGAGGACGGTCTCCGGCGCCTGGACCTCTTCCACGAGGTGGGCAACGAGGCGTCCTGCCGCGTCGCCGAGAAGTCCGGCTTCCCGATGGCCGAGGCTGTGCCGGCCCGGCCGCCGCGGTATCTCCTGGGCGGCCACCGGCACTCCCGCGCGGCGGTGCTCAGCCCTGCGGCGGGCCGTCGTGCAGGATCCGCTGGAACATCCGGTGGTCCTGCCACGCACCGTTGATGTGGAGGTAGCGCGGCGCGGTGCCGTAGAGCTCGAATCCGCACTTGTCCAGCACGCGCTGCGAGGCGACGTTGTCCAGGACCGTGCCCGCCGCGACGCGGTGCAGTCCGAGCCCGTCCCGCGCCAGCTCACAGACCCGCGACACGGCGGCCGTGGCCAGACCCCGTCCGGCGTGGTCGACGTCGATCCAGTAGCCGAGCCTGGCGTTGCGGAACGCCCCGCGCTCGATCGACACGAGCGTCATCGCCCCGACGACGCGGTCGTCCCCGTCGGCCAGCACCCAGGGCATCGCGCGCCCCGCGTCGCGGTCCGCGAGCAGCGCGGTCAGCCGCTGCTCCTGGCCCTCGGGGGTGTAGAAGGCGTCGGGGCGGACGGGATCCCAGCGCCGCATGTAGGCACGGCTCCGGGTCAGGGTCTCGGCGAAGGAGGCCGCGTCACCGAGGGCCGCGGGCCGCATCCGGACGTCGTCGGTCAGCGGGTGGGTGTCATCGATCATGCCCGCACGGTAGTACGCGGTCAGGAGCCGTCGTACTTGCCGTCGGCGGCGGGGTCCAGCGCCAGCCGGTAGCCGCGTTTGACGACCGTCTGGATGAGCCGCGGCACCCCGAGTGCCGTACGCAGCCGGGCCATCGCCGTCTCGACCGCGTGCTCGTCGCTGCCGCTGCCGGGTAGCGCGCGCAGCAGGTCGGCGCGCGAGACGACCCAGCCCGGCCTGCGGGCCAGGCTGTTCAGCAGCGCCATGCCGGCCGGCGGGACCGGGCGCAGGACGCCGTCGACCAGCACGGCGTGGCCCCGGATCCCGACCGTGTGCCCGGCGACGGGCAGGGTGCGGGCGCGGGCGGGCAGCCTGCCGCAGAGCACCTGGACGAGCGGCCCCAGGCGGAAGCGTTCCGGCTGGACGGTGTCGACGCCCTTCGCCTGCAGGGGCAGCGCCGTGACCGGTCCGACGCAGGCCGCCAGCACGTCATGGCGCAGGGCGTCCAGGACCTCGGGGAGCATGCCGCGGGCCTCGGCCCTGTTCAGGTACGAGGCGGCGGCGGGGGCGCTGGTGAAGGTCAGCGCGTCCAGACCGCGGGCGACGGTGACGTCGAGCATGCGGTCGAGCGGGGCGATGTCCTCCGGGGGCATCCACCGGTACACGGGCACGCCCACGACCTCGGCGCCCGCCGCCCGGAGCGCCTCCACGAAGCCGGGCAGCGGTTCGCCGTGCAGCTGGAGCGCGACCCGGCGCCCGGAGACCCCCTCCTCCAGGAGCCTGTCCAGGACCTCGGCCATCGACTCCGACAGCGGCGACCACGCCTCGGTGAGCCCGGCCGCACGGATGGCGCCCTTGACCTTGGGGCCGCGTGCGAGCAGTTCGACGCCCCGCAGCAGGTCGAGCAGCCGCTCACCGACGCCCCAGCCGTCGGCGGCCTCCACCCAGCCCCGGAAGCCGATGGCGGTGGTGGCGACGACGACGTCGGGTGCGTCGTCGATCAGCTGCTCGGTGGCGGCCAGGAGTTCGCTGTCGTCGGCCAGCGGCACGATCCGCAGGGCCGGCGCGTGCAGGACCGACGCGCCCCTGCGCCTGAGGAGCGTCCCGAGCTCCTCGGCGCGACGGGCTGCGGTCACCCCGACCGTGAAGCCCGCGAGGGGCCCGTGCTGTGCGTCGTCGTCCTGCATGGCGTGATACCCGGCTCTCGTCCCGCTGTTGCTCGGTCGTGCGGAGGACCGAGACTGTCAACACCGCGTGACGGTCTCGGTTCTCCTGTATTTCCCGCCCGTTACGTCGTGCGACGCCTGGTGGCCATCCTCACACCTCGGCGTAGCTGAGCTGGGGCTTCGCGGCCACCGCCGCCGTCCGCCGAAGGTATACCGCCCACGTGAGGGTGAAGCAGACCGCGTAGAAGACGAGGAAGGCGGTGAAGGCGGCCGTTCCGCTGCCCGAGGTCTGGAAGGACTGACGGAAGGCCAGGTTGATCGCGAGGCCGCCCAGCGCCCCGACCGCCCCGATGAGCCCCATGGCGGCACCGGAGAGCCGCCGGCCGTGGGCCGCCGCCTCCTCGCCCCGCAGCCCCTTGGCGATTCCCTGCGCATGGAAGATGCCCGGGATCATCTTGAAGGTCGAGCCGTTGCCGAGCCCCGTCAGGACGAACAGCGCGATGAAGCCGACGAGGAACACCGGCAGCGACTCGATGCCGGAGGCGTAGACGACGACGCCGGTCGCCGCGGCCATGGCCGCGAAGTTCCAGAGCGTGATCCGGGCGCCGCCGTACCGGTCCGCGAGCAGGCCGCCGGCGGGCCGGATCAGGGAGCCGAGCAGCGGGCCGATGAAGGTGAGCGAGGCGGCCTGCAGCGGGGTCCGGCCGAACTGCGTCTGCAGGACCAGGCCGAAGGCGAAGCTGTAGCCGATGAAGGAACCGAAGGTGCCGATGTAGAGCACCGACATGATCCAGGTGTGCGGCTCGCGCACGGCCTGGAGCGCGGCCCCGGTGTCGTTGCGCACGGGCCTGAGGTTGTCCATCCGCAGGGCGGCGCCGAGCGCGGCGACGACGATCAGCGGCAGGTACACGCCGAGCACGATCCGGGGGTGCGCCGCACCGGCCGTGCCGATCACCAGCAGGCCGGTCAGCTGGACGACGGGCACGCCGATGTTGCCGCCGCCCGCGTTGAGGCCGAGGGCCCAGCCCTTCTTCCGCAGCGGGAAGAAGGCGTTGATGTTCGTCATGGAGGAGGCGAAGTTGCCGCCCCCGATGCCGGTGAGCGCGGCGACCAGGAGGAAGGTGGTGTAGGAGGTGCCGGGCTCCATCACCAGGAAGGCGGCGACGGTCGGGGCGAGGAGCGACAGGGCGCTGAAGACGGTCCAGTTGCGCCCGCCGAAGATCGCGACCGCGAAGGTGTACGGCACCCTGACGATCGCGCCGACCAGGGTGGCCGTGGAGATCAGGAAGAACTTACCGGCGGGATCGACGCCGTACTCCGGACCCATGAACAGGACCATGACGGACCACAGGGACCAGACCGAGAACCCGATGTGCTCCGAGAGCACGGAGAACCACAGGTTGCGGCGGGCGGTCCGCTCGCCGGTCTCCCGCCAGAACGTCTCGTCCTCCGGCTCCCACTTCTCGATCCAACGACCGGCCATCACGTGCCTCCACAGGGTCGGGGTGCTGTGCGTCCGACGCTAGGGAGCGCGCGTTTCGGGGCGGTGCCGTGAGGTGACCGGTGCGCAACCTTGCTCTCACTCGGGCACCGGGCGTGCGGTGAGCCCCGTGGCCGGGCCCACCGCACCGCCTCGGGCACTCAGGATCTGCGGGCCCGCCCCGCCCCGCTCGGCCACAGCCGGGGCCGGCGCTTCGCGGCGACGTCCTCGACCCAGCCGAAGGCGACGATCACCAGCCCGATCAGGGGCCAGACGGCGATCAGCACCAGCACCTCGTACGACCGCTCCAGATACGTGCCGAAGGTGTCGCCGAACCACGGGACGGCCCAGAGCTCGTCCACCAGGTGCGCCGCGGGGATCAGCAGCAGGTTGTGCCAGAGATAGATCGTCACGGCCCTGTTGTTGGCCAGCGTCACCAGGCCGTCGTACCCGGCGAGCCTGCCGGGGAGCTTCTGCCACGACGGCGCGTAGACCAGGAGGATCGCGCAGAACCCGAGGGACCAGGTCGCCTGGGCGAGCGGGATCTCGTCGAGGTTCCAGCCCTCCTCGGTGAGATGGCCGGAGGCCCACCAGAGGCCGAAGCCCATCACGATCGCCGCGGAAGACACCGCGATGTAGCGCGGGACCTCCTTCAGCAGACCGTCGTTGTGGGCGAAGCCCAGGATCCAGCAGGAGCCGAACACCGCGAAGTCGAGCAGCCCCTCGCCGAAGGCGCCGGGCACGGTCACGAGACCGGTGCCGATCACGGCGGTGAGGGCGACCGGGGCGAGCAGCGTGACCCACGGCAGCCTGCGGAACGCCTTGAGCAGCAGGGGCGAGGCGAGCACGAACAGGAGGTAGGCCCGGATGTACCAGAGCGGGCCCGCCGCCTGGTCGGCCCAGCTCAGCTCCAGCCAGCCGCCGGCCGAGCCGTTCTCCTCCGGATACGGGGGTGCGGTGAGCGGGAGGACGTAGCTGCCGAGCTTGATGAACCACCACAGCCCCTCCTCCCGGACGGGCTTCCAGCTCAGCGCGAACATCACCGGCACGACGACGAGCGAGAACGCCCACATCGGGGGGAGCAGCCGGCGCAGACGGCCGCGGACGACGCCCGCCGCCGGCCGGGCCAGCGAGCGTGCCATCAGTGATCCGGCCAGGGCGAACATCACGCCCATGGACGGGAAGAGGACGGTCAGCCAGGCCCAGCCGAAAAGGTGGAAGACCACGACGCGGACGAGGGCGACGGCCCTGAGCAGGTCGAGGTACCGGTCACGGCCGGGCTTGGCCCGGGTGGCGGCGGTCCCCTCGGCGGCGTCCGGAGCCTCCGGCGGCCGCTCCGGTGACACCGCCGGGGCGGAGACGGAGCCGGCCCGGGGAGCGGGCGGCGCGGGCAGCGGGGCGGTGTACACGGCACCGGCGTGCACCGGGTGGGTGCTGACCTGCTGCGACGGTGCCCACCGGTCGTCGGGCGGCGGCCAGGAGCCGTCGTCGTGGGCGTCCTGCCGAGGTCGGTCCGGATGGGTCATGCCACCGGCCTCCGGTCCCTGTCGGACTCCGTGCGACGCACCTGCGTGCCCCCGGGCGCTTCCACCACACCGGTCCGGCGCAGCTTCTGCCAGCGCAGCCGGCCTCCGGTCAGAGCGGTGATCCAGGACTGGAGCAGCACGACGTACATCAGCTGCCGGTAGAGGACCTGCTGGAGGGGCAGGGAGATCAGGTGGGTCATGCGTTCCTTGTCGAGCCGGAAGGCGTACGCGGCGCAGACGGCCTGCACCAGAAGGACCCCGAACCAGGCCGCGACCGTCTTCCCGGTGGGTCCGAAGACCACTCCGTACAGGAGGAAGACGTCGATCAGGGGCGCGAGCAGCGGGGCGACGACCATGAACAGGGAGACGAACGGCAGCCCCACGCGCCCGAAGCGGCCCGAGGGGCCCCGCTCGACGACGGCGCGGCGGTGCTTCCAGATGGCCTGCATCGTGCCGTACGACCACCGGTAGCGCTGCGACCACAGCTGCTGCACGGACTCCGGGGCCTCGGTCCACGCGCGGGCGTTCTCGGCGTAGACGACGCGCCAGCCGTCGCGGTGCAGGGCCATGGTGACGTCGGTGTCCTCGGCGAGGGTGTCCTCGCTCATGCCGCCGACGCGGTCGAGCGCGGTCCTGCGGAAGGCTCCGACCGCGCCGGGGATGGTGGGCATGCAGCCCAGGAGGTCGTACATGCGGCGGTCGAGGTTGAAGCCCATGACGTACTCGATGTGCTGCCAGGCGCCGATCAGCGAGTCGCGGTTGCCGACCTTGGCGTTGCCGGCGACGGCGCCGACCCGGGAGTCGGCGAACGGCTGCACGAGCTCGCGCACCGTGGAGGGCTCGAACACCGTGTCGCCGTCCATCATCACGACGATGTCGTAACGGGCGTGTGCGATGCCGTTGTTGAGCGCCGCGGGCTTGCCGGAGTTGCGCTGGCGGACGACGCGGACGTTGGGGATCCACATCGCCTCGACCAGGTCGGCCGTACCGTCCGTCGAGCCGTCGTCGATGACGATGACCTCGATCGGGTAGTCACTGGCCACCAGCGATCTCACCGTGGCCTCGATGCACTCCCGCTCGTTGTAGGCGGGGACCAGCACCGACACGGGCCGGGTGAACGGCTCGCCCCAGCTGAAGTCCTTGCGGCGCACCTTCCTGGCGTGCAGGAAGGAGAGCAGCAGCATCAGCCCGAAGCGGACCATGACCAGGACGCCGATGACGGCGAGCCCGACCACCAGGACACCGGTGACGTTCTCGGAGATCTCGACGGCTCCGACGAACGCCTTGCCCTTCCAGAGCGCGAGCCCGGTGACCGGGGTGTGTGCGCTGGGGGCGCCGAGCGCCGTCGTGAGGTTCGTGAAGTCGTAGCCGCGCGCCTGCATCTGCGGGAGGAACTTCGCCAGGGCGGTGACGGTCTGGGACCGGTTGCCGCCGGAGTCGTGCATGAGGATGACGGCGCCCTTGCCGTGCTTGGGAGTGGCGCGCTCGATGATCGCGTCGACGCCGGGGCGCTTCCAGTCCTCGCTGTCCGTGTTGTTCACGACGGTGAGGTAGCCGCGGCTGCCGATGTACTGCGTCACCGGCCAGGACTTGTTGTCCATGGCGTCGGCGAACGAGGAGTACGGCGGCCGGAACAGGGAGGTCCGGATTCCGGCCGCCCCCGCCAGCACCAGCTGGTTCTGGGACAGCTCCCAGTCGATGCGGCTGGTGGACTGGAAGGAGAGGTCGGGGTGGTTGAAGGTGTGCAGCCCGACCTCGTGGCCCTCGTCGACCATCCGCCTGACCAGACCGGGGTAGCGCGAGGCCATGGTGCCGGTGACGAAGAAGACGCCGTGCGCGTGCTGCCTCTTGAGCTCGTCCAGGACCCGCGGGGTCCAGACCGGGTCGGGGCCGTCGTCGAAGGTCAGGACGATCTTGTGGTCGGGTATGCGCAGCGTCTGGGCGGGTGCGCCCTTCGTCCGGGCGTCGATGACCGGACCGCCCTCCAGCACGTCGTCGGGGACCTGGGAGGTGGGAGCCGGTGCCTGGATGCGGTGGTCGGCGAGGATCTCGCTGTGCACGTATCCGCGCAGCATGAGCATGGCGAGCAGGGCCACGAGAAGGAGCGACGGAAGCAGATAGCGCATGGGAAGCCTGCGCCGGACGGTCCGCTTCTTCTTCCGGTTGTGCCTGCCCCGCGGGGCGGGGGTTGTCATCTACTGAGCGCCTTCTTGTGGTTGCACCGGGGATTCCGTGGGATCCGGGGACGTCGGCGGGCTCTCCTCGACGGGCGGGGCGACGGTGGCCGGCGCGGACGTCTCAGCGGCAGGCGGCACGGAGGCCGAGTTGCCGGGGGCGGGAGCCGAAGAGGAGTTGTTCCGCGGCGGCTTCACGGACGCGGACGCGGAGGCGCTCGCGCCGGGCGCGGCCGTCCTCCCCGAGGCGGACGCACCCTGCGACGGAGCCGCGCCGGGGGCGCCGGAGACCGTGGCGGACGCTTCGGGCGGCGTGGCCCCCGGGACCGCCGAGACGGCCTTCTCGCTCGGCGCCGGCCTGACCTCGGCCTTCTCCGCCCGCTTCTCGTCCTGTCCGGAGAGCGGCAGCCAGGGAGCACTGGAATTCCCGCCGAGGACGGCGACGACCAGCGTCACCGCGTACACGGCACAGACCGCGGCGAGGACCCAGCCCACCCGCCGGTAGGTCTTGCTGCGGCGGCCGCTCTCGTCGACGAACACCGGGCCGTCAGCGGGAGCCGGCGGGCCGGGTTCGACGGGCAGTTCGGAGAGCTGACGTCCCAGTCCGTCGAGTTGGACGGTGACGTCGTTCGGCTCGTGCGTATGCCCGGTTCGGGTACCTTCACGCCAATTTTCCACAGGTGTTGCCACTTCCCCCACTCAATGAAGCAGGTGCGCGGGAATGACTGGAATCTTGCCAACGAACAGGGCCCCCACCCCGTCCGCGCATCACTTGTCACCGTGCACCCGAAGCACCGAATGTAGCGCACGCCGACCTTCGAAATGCCGGATCCCACCTGTTGTTCATGAACGGTGACGCATGAGTGACGCATCGGTTCCGGGTAGCCATGACTTCGGTGGCCGCACCATCCATCCTTCCGCCGCAGCCAGTTCGGCCACTGCGGCGCGCAGCGCGGTCAGCCCGGGGTGGTCGACGCCCTTGCGCCACACCATAAGGAGCGGGGACAGCGGCACGGGACGCACGAGGGGGCGCAGAACCGTTCCAGGCAGGGGCGGAAAGCCGGACACGGCCAGTACGGGGTTGCCGGACTTCGCCATGACCCGTTGAAATTCAGCCACTCCCACGGCGAGCGGCGCGGGCGGGGCGAGGACGACGCCCCACTCCGCGAAGAGCAGCGCCGCGAGGTCCGTCCACTCCAGCGTGCGCGTATTGCCCGCCCCCGCATAGACGGTTTCGCCGGCCAGATCGCTCATGGCGACCGCCTCGCGCCCGGCGAGCGGGTGATCGTCGGGCAGGAGAACGGCCATCGGCTCGTACCGCACGGGCTGTACGCCGAGTCCGGCGAGCACCGCGGGGCTCAGCCCGGCGGCCCGGCCGAAGGACACGTCGAGCCGGCCGGCGAGCACTTCACCGGCCGCCCAGGTGAGCCCGCTCTCGAAGCGCGCCATCAGCTCGCACTCCGGCGCGAGCTCCCGCGCGCGGGCCAGAACCCGGGCCGCGGTCATCCCGTCGGTGTTCAGGTCGACGAGCAGCGGCCGGTTCCCCGGGCCCGCGAAGGCGGCCGTCAGTCCGGCGTGGGCGCCGAGCACCCGCCGGGCGAGCGGAAGCAGACGTTCCCCGTCCTCGGTGAGCGACACCTGCCGGGTGGTGCGCACGAAGAACTCACGGCCCAGTTCGCGCTCCAGCCGGCGGATGTCCCGGCTCAGGGCCTGCTGCGCCACATAGAGACGCGCGGCGGCACGGGTGAAGTGCAACTCCTCGGCCACGGCGACGAAAGCGCGCAGGAGCCGGGGGTCGGTGTCGTGGGCGGGCACGCGGGCCAACTTACAACAGAAGTGCGTGAATGCGCCCCGAGCAGGTGTTGGACGGTGCGGACCGCCCGACCCGAGGGTGGACGGGTGCCCCACGAAACCGCCGCCCCGTCCACCGCGACGGCCCCCGCCCCCTTCTCCGCCGGAGCGGGCAACCCCTACGTCCGCCTGCTCTCCACCCCCGGCGCTCGGGCCTTCACCGCCGGCAACCTCATCGCCCGGCTCCCCATGGGGATGTTCAGCGTCAGCGCCGTCATCATGATCGCCGCGGCCCACGGTTCGTACGCCCTGGCCGGAGCGGTCACCGCGACGGGCCTGGCCGCGACGGCCGTCGTCGCCCCGTGGACGGCACGGCTCGTCGACCGCCACGGCCAGGCCAGGGTCGCCGTGCCCGCCACCGCGTTCGCCACGCTCGGCTCCGTCGCCCTGCTGCTCTGCGTGCACTACGACGCGCCGGTCTGGACGCTCTTCGCCGCGTACGCCGCAACGGCGACCACCCCCAACACCGGCGGCATGTCGCGGGCCCGCTGGGCGCATCTGCACCGGGGCGATCCCGCGGCCCTGCACACCGCGAACTCCTTCGAACAGGCCGTCGACGAGCTGTGCTTCATGCTCGGCCCGGTGCTCGCCGCCTCCCTGTGCGGGACGCTCTTCCCGGAGGCCGGCACGCTCACCGGGGCGGTCCTCCTGATGACCGGCGTCCTCGTCTTCGCGGCGCAGCGTGCGACGGAGCCCCCGGTGGCACCCCGCGCCAGGGCCGCCTCCCCGCTGCGCACCCCGGGGATACCCGCCCTGATGGCCGTCTTCCTCGCGACGGGGGCGGTGTTCGGTGCCATGGAGGTCGTCTCCATCGCTCACGCGGGAGGCGCGATCCTCGCTCTCCAGGCGGGCGGTTCCTGCGTCGCCGGACTGCTGTACGGCGCGCTGCGCCCCACCGGTCCGATCCGCCGCAGACTGCTGCTCTGCCTGGCGGGCATGACCGCCTTGATGTCCCTGCCCCTCGTCGCCGCGACGGCCACGGACTCCCTGCCCGTCCTGGCCTGCGGCCTGCTCGCGGCCGGAGCCGCCACCGCGCCCACCATGGTCACCGGCATGACCCTGGTCCAGCGGCTCACGCCGCCGGATCGGCTCAACGAGGGAATGACGCTCGCCGTCACCGCGCTGCTGGGCGGCATAGCGGCCGGCTCGGCGACGGGCGGCTGGACGGTGGAGCACGCGGGTACGGCGACGGGCTACGCGGTCCCGGTGTGCGCGGCGGCCCTGGCCCTGGTCATCGCGGTGGCCGGCACCCGCAGGACCGTCTGAACACACGAAACACGAAAAACGAGGACCCCGTCACCGAATGGCGACGGGGTCCTCGTTCACATGGGAATTGTGGAGATGGCGGGAATCGAACCCGCGTCCAACGGTGCAGAACCAGGGCTTCTCCGAGTGCAGTCCGCTGCGCTTTTCTCGGCCCCGGAGGTCACGCGAACAAGCCTCCGACAGGCCCAGTCACTGTTAGATTTCCTTCAGAGCCCCGTGACCGGGCTCAGAAGTTTAGATCCCTAGTTGATGCCAGGATCCGGGTCGGGATCACCCCCGGGCTGACACTCCGCAGAGTCTTCGCTTAGCTGCTAATTAGGCAGCGAGGGCGAAGGCGGAGGAATCGCGCTTAGAAGTGGCGATTATTGTTTGCGACATATGGTTTACGAGATCATTGTCGCTTCCTCGACTCGCTTCCCCTGCCTCGACATCCGCTGTCGAAACCGATCATCCCCATGTTGATTTTTCAAATCGCGCACCTTCGCTGAGGTGCACGGCCCATCGTACGTGACCAACGCGCACGGATGCCACCGTATTCCGGCGGCCCCCGGGGCCACCGCCCCGGCTACCCCTGGCGCTGCCGCCGGCGGGCCGCCGCGATCGCGCGGTTCGTCTCCCGCGTGTCCTGCTTCTCGCGCAGCGTCTGGCGCTTGTCGAACTCCTTCTTGCCCTTCGCGAGCGCGATCTCGACCTTGACCCTGCCGTCCTTGAAGTACAGGGCGAGCGGCACGATCGTGTGGCCCGTCTCCTGCGACTTGGACTCCAGCTTGTCGATCTCGGCCCGGTGCAGCAGCAGCTTGCGCTTGCGCTTGGCCGCGTGGTTGGTCCAGGTGCCCTGCACGTACTCGGGGACGTGGATGTTGTGGAGCCACGCCTCGTGGTTGTCGATCTGGACGAAGCCGTCGACCAGCGACGCCCTGCCCATCCGCAGCGACTTGACCTCCGTGCCCATGAGCACGAGACCGCACTCGTAGGTGTCGAGGACGTGGTAGTCGTGCCGCGCCTTCTTGTTCTGCGCGATCATCTTGCGCCCGGTGTCTTTTTCCTTGGCCATAGTGCGGTCATTTTCGCACTACGACCCACCCCCGAGGCCACTCAATACCGTCTCGCCCCGCTCCTGGGCCTCGGGGCCCGCCCCGACGTCCGGCGTGATGCCGCTCCCCTCGACGCTCCGGCCGGCGGGGGTGCGGTAGTGGCCGACGGTCAGCTCGGCCACCGAACCTCCCGGCAGCTTGCTGGGCATCTGCACGGAGCCCTTGCCGAAGGTGCGCGACCCGACGGTCACCGCCCGCCCCCGGTCCTGCAGCGCACCGGTCAGCAGTTCGGCGGCGCTCATCGTCCCGCCGTCCACGAGGACGACGACCGGCCGCTCGGTGTCCCCGCCCGGCTCGGCGTACAGCGCGCGCTGCTCCCCGTGCACGTCGTAGGTGGCGACGAGTCCGCCGTCCAGGAAGGCGGAGGAGGCGGTCACGGCCTCGGTGACCAGACCGCCGGAATTGGCGCGGAGGTCGAGCAGGATCCCGGCGTCCCCAGGGGCGTCGTCCACCGCGTCGCGGACCGCCGTGCCCGCGCCCTTGGTGAAGGCCGCGACCTTGATCAGCACGGCGGCGGACGGGCTCGCGCCCAGCCTGCGCACGCTGACCGGGTGCGTGGTGAGCCGGGCCCGGCGCAGCGGCGCGCTCCAGGCACGCCCCCCGCGGCTCAGCCCGAGGACCACCGAGGTCCCCTCGGCGGCTCCCGTGCGGTCCCCGCGCAGCAGCGCCACCACCTCGGCGACGGGGCGCTTCCCGACCGGGCGGCCGTCGACCGTGCGCAGCACGTCGCCCTTGCGCACGCCCGCCCGGTCCGCGGGACCGCCCGGCTGGACGCTCGTGACGGTGACGTCCCCGTGGACCGACCGGCGGGCGGAGACGCCCACGCCCGTGTAGGTACCGTCCAGGGACCGCTCGAAGTCCTCGTACTCCCGCTCGTCGTACACGGCGCCCCAGCGGTCGCCGCTGCGGCTGACGACCTCCTCGGCCGCGTCCTTGCCCGACTTCCCGTCGGCCTCGGCGTCGGCGACCGCCTCGGCGATCTCCTCGCGGTCCACGGGCCCGACGGTGGAGGAGACCGCGCGGGCCTTTATCTCCGTACCCGTCTCGCTCTCACGGGGCAGCGACCCGGTGGCCGCGGCCGTCGCCAGCACGCTCGCGAAGACCAACGTCAGGGCCGCCCCGCGGTGGAGACCTCGGGGTTTCACATGGTGCTCAGGGCCCGGCATGTGGCCGAGTCTAGGACAACGCCCCGTCGGCACACGGCTCGTTGGCCGCATGCCGTACGGGGCGATCGTCACACCTTGAGGTACTTGCGCAGAGCGAAGAGAGCCGCGACGGCGGGCATCAGCAGCCCGATGGCGATGACCAGAGGCAGCTTGGTCAGCACCGCGTCCCACCCTATGAACTCGATCAGGTTCAGCTTCTCCTGCAGCGCGAGACCGCCGTCGATCAGGAAGTAGCGGGCGGCCAGCAGGATGACGCAGGCGAGCAGTCCGCCGATGAGACCGGCGAAGGCGGCCTCCATGATGAACGGCATCTGGATGTAGAAGCCCGAAGCCCCCACCAGCCGCATGATGCCCGTCTCACGTCTCCGGCTGAACGCCGAGACGCGGACGGTGTTCACGATGAGCATCAGCGCGATGACCAGCATCAGCGCCATCAGGAAGACGGCGGCCACGTTCATGCCGTTCATCAGCCCGAAGAGGTTGTCCAGGATGCTGCGCTGGTCCTGTACGGACTGCACCCCGTCACGGCCGGCGAAGGCGGTCGCGACCACCTTGTACTTCTGCGGGTCCTTGAGCTTGACCCGGAACGACTCCTGCATCTGGTCCGGCGTGATGTTGCCGGCCATCGGCGAGTCGCCGAACTGCTCCTGGTAGTGCTTGTACGCCTCGTCGACCGTCTCGAACTGGACGGGCTTCTCGACGACGTCCATCTTCTCGAGATCGGCCTTGATCTCGCTCTTCTGCTCCGCCGTGACGGCGCCCTTGGCGCACTTGGGCACGTCCTTGGCGTCGTTCTTGTTGCAGAGGAAGATCGAGACGTTGACCTTGTCGTACCAGTAGGTCTTCATCGAGCTGACCTGCTCGCGCATGAGGAGCGCGCCGCCGAACAGGGCCAGCGAGAGGGCGACGGAGACCACGACGGCGAAGGTCATCGTGAGGTTGCGACGAAGACCGACGCCGATCTCCGACAGGACGAACTGGGCGCGCATGGCGTCCTTTCAGTACTCGATGCTCGTGCGGGTGCCCGGTGGGGCCGACGACCGGAGGGTGTTCCCTCTCAGTGCTGGTAGCCGTAGACGCCACGCGCCTGGTCGCGTACGAGGCGGCCCTGCTCGAGCTCGATGACGCGCTTGCGCATCTGGTCGACGATGTTCTGGTCGTGGGTCGCCATGATCACGGTCGTGCCGGTCCGGTTGATCCGGTCCAGCAGCTTCATGATGCCCACGGAGGTCTGCGGGTCGAGGTTGCCCGTGGGCTCGTCCGCGATCAGCAGCATCGGACGGTTGACGAAGGCCCGGGCGATCGCCACACGTTGCTGCTCACCACCGGAGAGCTCGCCGGGCATCCGGTCCTCCTTGCCCCCGAGACCGACGAGGTCGAGGACCTGGGGCACGGCCTTGCGGATCTCGCCGCGGGGCTTGCCGATGACCTCCTGCGCGAAGGCGACGTTCTCGGCGACGGTCTTGTTGGGCAGGAGCCGGAAGTCCTGGAAGACCGTGCCCAGCTGGCGGCGCATCTGCGGCACCTTCCAGTTGGACAGCCGCGCGAGGTCCTTGCCGAGCACGTGGACCATGCCCTGACTGGCGCGCTCCTCCCGGAGGATGAGGCGCATGAAGGTGGACTTGCCGGAGCCTGAGGAGCCCACCAGGAAGACGAACTCGCCCTTCTCGATGTCGAGTGAGACGTCCCGGAGAGCTGGACGGCTCTGCTTCGGGTAGGTCTTGGAGACGCTGTCGAATCGGATCACGAATGCACCACGGTCGGCCGGGGGTAGGTGAGCGTGACCATACGCGAACCAGGCTCGGGCGTGCAGTCGGCGTCCGTCAATGGGTGATTTGTGACGGAAAGCGGCCTGGAACGAAACGGGGCGTGCCGGACCTTGTCCGGCGGGCCGCGCCGAAACCGTCCCGAGCTGGCACAGTGGTAGGGGAACAGTTGCGTTTCCCGGAGCGTTGTGCGGAGAGCACGTACATGCGGCTCCGCCGCGCGGGAGGAGGACTGCGCATGACCTATGACCGACTGGTGTGCGCGAACTGCGCGTCGCCCGTGGCCGAGGGGCGTTGCCCCGTCTGCCGGGCGAGCCGGGAGCGCATGCAGGAACCAGGTCTGTTCGCGGGCCTCAACCCGGCGATGCTGATCGCCCTGATGGTGATCCTGGTGGCCGCTCTGGCGCTGCTGGCGCACCAGGCCGTCTGACGACCGGAAGCGGCCCCGGCGGGCCGGAGCGCCGCTGACGGGCGCCTACGGCCGCTGGAGGCCGTCCGCAACACGAAAGGGCCCGGGAGGCCGTGTCGGCGCTCCCGGGCCCTTCACCGTGCGTGTGCGGACGTCAGGCGGCCGTACGACCGCTGCCGGCCAGGCGCGGCAGGAAGCGGAAGCCGATGCCGCCGGCGATCATCGTCGCGGCACCGACCAGCAGGAAGGTGGTCTCGGCCGCACCGGTCTCGGCGAGCTCGTCCTTGCCCTTGCCCTGCTCGACCGGCTGGTTGCCGACACTGTCCGTGTCGGTGTTGTCGGCGCACGCCGCGCCGTCGAGGTCGACGGTGCAGGTGCCGGCGCCACCGTCGGAGCCGCCGTCCGAGCCACCGGTCACGGAACCGGTGGTCCCGCCGTCCGTGGTGCCACCGTCCGTGGTCCCACCGTCGGTGGTGCCACCGTCGGTCGTCCCACCGTCCGTGGTGCCACCGTCCGTGGTGCCACCGTCGGTCGTCCCGCCGTCGGTCGTCCCGCCGTCGGTCGTCCCGCCGTCCGTGGTGCCACCGTCGGTGGTGCCACCGTCCGTGGTCCCGCCGTCGGTCGTCCCACCGTCCGTGGTGCCACCATCGGTGGTCCCGCCGTCGGTCGTCCCACCGTCCGTGGTCCCACCGTCGGTGGTGCCACCGTCGGTCGTCCCACCGTCCGTGGTCCCACCGTCGGTGGTGCCACCGTCGGTCGTCCCACCGTCCGTGGTCCCGCCGTCGCTGGTGCCGCCGTTGTCGACACCACCGGCCACGGTGCCGCCGTCGGTCGTCCCACCGTCCGTGGTGCCACCGTCCGTGGTGCCACCGTCGGCCGCCACGTTCACCTGCGCGCTGATACCGGTCTCGTCGGCGTCCACACCGATACCGATGCCGACGGCCTGGGCCGCGCCCGCTGCGGTGAGCGACGCGCCCGCCGCGATGACCGCGCCCGCGGCTATACGCGCGACGCGGATTCGCGTCTTCTTCGTCATCTGTTATTACCCCCAGTAGCTGATCTCGTCGATGGAGCAGCCATATGCGGTCCTCGGCTCTGCGGGGTCACGCTCTCCGCGGGGCCACGCCGTACCGTGGTCATCCCGCCCTCCCCCGATCACGCCTGTCCCGGACATACGCGTGCTGCCCTAGCACCCTGTCCAGAGACAAGGACTACGTCAAGGTGGTTCCGGTGGTATTCGCGGTGTTATAGGGGCCCTTGACTGCTATTCAGGGGTACGACTGTGACCCATTCACCACGACATTCCCTCACTCCGGGATACAACCCCCGCATGCGCGAAGAGCCCGGGCATTCCCTGCCCGGGCTCAACCACCGTACGGATGCGGCTACTTCTCGCTCTGCTTGCGCCAGCGGATACCGGCCTCCACGAAGCCGTCGATCTCACCGTTGAAGACCGCTTCGGGGTTGCCCATCTCGAACTCCGTACGCAGGTCCTTGACCATCTGGTACGGGTGCAGGACGTACGACCGCATCTGGTTGCCCCAGGAATTGCCGCCGTCGCCCTTGAGGGCGTTCATCTTGGCCTGCTCCTCCTGACGGCGGCGCTCCAGGAGCTTCGCCTGGAGGACGTTCATCGCGGACGCCTTGTTCTGGATCTGCGAGCGCTCGTTCTGGCAGGAGACGACGATGCCGGTCGGCAGGTGGGTGAGGCGCACCGCGGAGTCCGTGGTGTTGACGCCCTGGCCGCCGGGGCCCGAGGAGCGGTACACGTCCACGCGGAGCTCGGACTCGTCGATCTCCACGTGGTCCGTCTGCTCGACCACGGGCAGCACCTCGACGCCCGCGAAGGAGGTCTGGCGACGGCCCTGGTTGTCGAAGGGCGAGATGCGGACGAGCCGGTGGGTGCCCTGCTCGACGGAGAGCGTGCCGTAGGCGTACGGGACCTCGACAGCGAAGGTGGTCGACTTGATGCCGGCCTCCTCGGCGTACGCCGTCTCGTAGACCTCGGTCTTGTAGTTGTGCCGCTCGGCCCAGCGGAGGTACATGCGCTGGAGCTTCTCCGCGAAGTCCGCGGCGTCGACGCCGCCGGCCTCGGCCCGGATGGTGACCAGGGCCTCCCGGGCGTCGTACTCGCCGGAGAGGAGCGTGCGGACCTCCATCTCGTCCAGCGCCTTGCGGACCGACTGCAGCTCCGACTCGGCCTCCGCGAGGGTGTCCGCGTCCCCCTCGTCCTCGGCCAGCTCGAAGAGCACTTCGAGGTCGTCGATGCGACCCCGCAGTGCCTCGGCCTTGCGCACCTCGGCCTGGAGGTGCGAAAGCTTGCTGGTGATCTTCTGTGCCGCCTCCGGGTCGTCCCAGAGGGACGGGGCCGCCGCCTGCTCCTCGAGCGCGGCGATGTCGGCCCTCAGCGCATCGAGGTCCAGGACGGCCTCGATCGACCCCATGGTCGAGGAGAGGGACTTCAGCTCTTCGGAAATATCGACGACTGCCACGGGTCCAGCGTAACGGCTGGACGAGTGAACCTGTCCCTCCCCCGGATCCGGCCCGGCACGGGGCCGGTCCTCAGGGAGTCGCGGGCGCCGAATTCCGGGTGTCCTCGGGGGCCGTCCCGGTGTCGTCGCCGACCGTCGCCAGCCAGCCGCCGACCCCCAGCGCCGCGCACAGGGCGACCACGGCGACACCGAGGGTGATCCTGCGCTTGCGGACGGCCGCCGACCTGTTGCGGGCCGAACCGGGGCGGGGGCGGCCGGGGGCGCGCGGGGCACGGGCGGTGCCGAGGGGGCCGCCCGCCAGTTCGTCGGGCCCGGGGACGCGCATGCTCGTGTGGGTGTCCCGGTTGGAGTCGGGACTCGACGCGGGCACCAGCGGAACGGCACCGCGACGGCGCGGCTCCTCGGGGACCGGGGCGTACGGCTGTTCGTCGTAGGTCTGCGGCTCCTCGTTGTCCGGCTCGTCGACGTCGAGCGGGGGTATGCCCGACAGGAGCGGGAGCAGCGCGCGGAGTCCGGCGGCGAGCTCGGACGCGCGCAGGCGGGAGGCCGGGGCCTTGGCCAGGCACTGGACCAGGAGCTGCCAGAGCTCTTCGGGGATGCCCGGCAGCGGCACGACCGTCTCGGTCACGTGGCGGCGGAGGACGGCCCCCGGGTGCCCGCCGCCGAAGGGGGTGAAGCCCGCCAGGAGCTCGTAGAGCACGGTGGCGAGGGCGTAGATGTCCACGGCGGCGCGCGGCGGGAGACCTTCGACGATCTCGGGAGCCAGGTAGTCCGGCGTGCCGATGATCTTGGTGGCCTTCGTGCGGCGGGGGGTGTCGATCAGCTTGGCGACGCCGAAGTCGGTCAGCAGGGCCGGGTGCGAGCCGCCGGGACCCGCCGGGCCCTCCATGTCGAGCAGGATGTTCTCCGGCTTGACGTCGCGGTGCACGACTCCGGCCCGGTGAGCGGCGGCGAGGCCGTCGGCGACGTCCGCGATGATCGCCACCGCGGCCTCGGGTGCGAGGCGGCGCTCCCGGTCCAGACGGGTGCGCAGGTCGGTGCCGCGCACGAGGTCCATCACCAGGGCCAGGTCGGTGCCGTCGACCACGAGGTCGCGGACGGCGACGACGTGCGGATGGCCGAGTCCGAGCAGAGCGGTGCGTTCCTGCACGAAGCGGCCCACGAGCTCCTGGTCGGACGCGAGGTCCTCGCGGAGCAGCTTGATGGCGACCGGGCCCTCGGGCCCCTCTCCGAGCCACACCGTGCCGGCGCTGCCGCGCCCCAGGATCTGGTGCGCGGTGTACCGGCTGCCGATATTCCGTGCCAAGACTGCTCCCTCAGCGGCTGGCGTTGACCCCCCGGTCGACAAAGTTACGCGGCGATCGGGGGGTCGCGTGCCCTGGATGGCGCCAACCTTCACTTCTGCGGGCGAATTGACCCCGAGGAAGTCGACAAAGACACGGGCAGGGGCGGTCCTACTGGCCGGTGGAACCGCTGGAGTCGCCCGAGCTGCTCCCGAGGTCCTCGAACCACTTGGTGACGTTGTCGATGCCGTCCCCTATGGCGCTCCAGAAGCTCTGCCCCTGGGCGACCCAGTCCTGAAGCGGCGTCAGCTCCCAGATGAGCCAGGCGGCGACGATCAGCAGGACCACCGAGAACAGGCATCCCTTGAGGCAGCCGAGACCCGGGATACGCATCGGGTTGGCGCTGCGCTGCCTCGGCTGGCGCGGTGCGGGCGGCTGCGGCGCGGGGCGCTGCGGCGGCGCGTACTGCTGTCGCTGGGGCTGCTGCTGCGGCTGGCTGTAGCGCTGGGGCTGCTGCTGTCGCTGCTGCTGCTGTTGCTGCGGGTACTGCTGGTGCTGGGGGCGCTGCTGGTGCTGGGGCTGCTGCTGCGGCGCCTGCTGCTGGCGCTGAGGGCGGCGGCGCAGCGGGTCCTGGCTCGGGTCGAGGTACTGGACCTGCGTCTGCTCGTTGCGGTCGCGGGCCGCCCTGAGCTGGGACTGCCACGGGTGCGGCTCGTCGGGCCGCGGGGGGCCGTCGGGGTGCGGCGGCACGGGCGGCATCATCGCCGTCGGGTCGGCCTGGCCGCCCGTACCCGCGGTCTGCTGCATGACGCTGGTCGGTGCGGCCGGGTCGTACGAGCCCGCGTTGCCGGGCAGCACCTGCGTGAGGTCCGCGGCGCCGGGGGTCTCGGGGACGGCGGCCGGGGCCGGGTCGGGGGCGAGCAGGGCACCGACGCCCTCGGCGGCCGCGATCTGCGCGGAGTTCGCGTGCACTCCGACGCCGGCGCCCACGGTGCGCAGCGCACGGGCCAGGCTGACGGCGCTGGGCCGCTGGTCCGGGTCCTTGCGCAGGCAGCGCTCGATGACGGTCCACAGCGGTTCCGGCACGTTGCCGGGGCGCCGGGGCTCCTCGCTGAGGTGCCGGTGCAGGACTTCGAGGGCGGAGCCCCCGGCGAACGGCGGACGGCCGGTGACCAGCTCGTACAGCAGGATGCCGGCGCCGTAGATGTCCACGGCGGAGGTCTGCGGGCGGCCCTCGGCCGACTCCGGTGCCACGTATGCCGGGGTGCCGACGAACTCGTGGGTGCGGGTGAGCCCCGGGGAGTCCGCCAGGCGGGCGATGCCGAAGTCGGTGAGCATCGGGTGCATCTCGCCGTTGCGCTGGTCGAGGAGCACGTTGGCCGGCTTGAGATCGCGGTGGACCACGCCGTCGGCGTGGCTGGCGGCGAGCGCGTCCGCGATCTGGGCCGTCAGCAGCGAGGCGGCGACCGGGGTGAGCGGGCCGTTCTCGCGCAGATAGCGGTGCAGGTCGGGACCGTCGACCAGGTCCATCACCAGGGCGAGGAGATCCCCCTCGACGACGAGGTCGCGGGTCCGGACGATGTTCGCGTGGGTGAGCCGCAGCAGCACGGAGCGCTCACGCAGGAACCGCATCACGACGTCGGCGTCGTTGGCCAGCTCCTCCTTGAGCACCTTGATCGCAACGGTCTCGCCGGGCTGCCCGGCGACGGCCGCCTCGGCGCCCGCGGTCTCCCGCTGGCGGGCTCGCCAGACGGTGCCCGTGGCGCCGCGTCCGAGCGGCTCCTCGAGCAGGTACTTGCTGCCTACCGGCCGCACGTCATGCGCTCCCTGCTGATCGTTGTGCCGGCGGTACCCCCGGTCCCGCCCGGATGTCCCGGCCCACTCTAGTGCCGCGGTACGGGGCACCGGCCGGTCGTCCTCCGGTCGTGTTCGGGGGAAGACGCCGACACGGAAGAGTTGGTTGCCGAACGAGTGTGCAGCACGTCCCGGGCAGGACCAAGCAGGCACTTTTGCACCCGTACTCGGCCAATCAAGATCACTTAGCGGTCACCCCCGGGCGTGTTGTCGGTGGCAGGTGCGAGGATGCCAGCAGCACGGAACCGTGGGGTCGGGGGACTCACGCTCCGTGACGACCTGAACCGGACGACGCGTCCGTGCCGGGTGGGGGGAATCACAGGGCGTCTCCCCCTGCCGGCACCCCGCGCAGAAGGGACCGCCGACGCGATGCAGATCCGGCTGACCGTCCTCGCGCCGCGCAGCGGCCAGACCCCCGCGCGCGCCTGCGACGTGCTCGTCACCGCCCCCGCGGGGACGGCACTCGCGGCCGTGGCCTCCGGGCTGGCCACCGCGGTGTCCGGCCCGGAGGGATCCCTCGGCGGCGGCGCCACCGTGCTGTACGCGGGACGCGAGCGTCTGGACCCGCAGCGCTGCGCCCTCGGCGAGCCGCCCCTGGTCGACGGGGCCGTGCTCTCGCTCCAGGTGCCCGGCGAGGACGAGGCGGCCGACGACGCCGTCCCGGCACGGCTGCACGTGATCGCCGGACCCGATGCCGGCGGGGTCCACCTGCTCCACGGCGGGCAGATCCGCATCGGCCGCTCCGCCGAGGCCGACGTCCCGCTGGACGACCCGGACGTGTCGCGGCTGCACTGCGCGGTCACGGTCTCCCGGGACGGCCGGGTCTCGGTGTCCGACCTGGGCTCCACCAACGGCACCTCGCTGGACGGCGCGGAGGTCGGCGGCCGCCCGGTCCCGCTGCTGCCCGGCGCCCTGCTGCGGCTGGGCGAGTCCACGCTCCGCCTCACCTCGGGCACCCGTACGCCCGCGCTCACGACGGCGCCGGACGGCGAGGGTCACCTCCGGGTCGCCCGGCCCGACGCCGGCGTCCACGGACCGGACGCCGGCACCGACGGGGAGACGCACGGCTACAGCGCCGCGCCCTCGGGGCGGAGCGCCCACGACCCGTTCGACGACGGCCCGTCCGGCCACGACGCCCACCTCGACGGCACCCACGGCCACGACGCCGGCCCCACCCACGGCGGAACCGCGAGACGCGGCGGCATAGGGGCCTGGGCCCGGCGCCTCACCGGCGGCAGGAACGACACGGCCCACGCATCGCCCCACGGCGCGGTGCGGGCCGACGGGCCCTCCGCCGCTCCGCACACCTTCCCGGCCCCCGCGCCCTCGGCCCCGGCCGGGACCTGGCCGGACCCCGCGACCGTGCTCCTGACGGCACTCGGCCCCGGCCCGCGCCTGTGGGAGCGCGACACCGCGCACCCCGAGGCCCTGGTCGTGCGCCTGGGCACGACGGAGCGCGCGGACCTGCCCGCCGTGCCGGTCACCGTGGGCCTCCGGGAGGCGGGCTCGCTCGGCCTCGCGGGACCCCGCGACCGGCTGTCGGGGCTCGTCCGCTCGACCGTGGCGCAGCTCGCGGCGCTGCACTCCCCGTTCGACCTGGAGATCGTGCTGATCAGCGCGGACCGCGCCCGGAGCCCGGAGGAGCGGCGGCGCGAATGGTCCTGGCTCGGCTGGCTGCCGCACCTGCGCCCCATGCACGGCCAGGACTGCCGGCTGCTCCTCGCGTACGACCGCGAGCAGGCCGCCGCCCGCGCGGCGGAGCTGGCCCGACGCGTCGAGGAGAGCCCCCTGGGTCCCGGCTGGGCCAGCGCGGACCGGTCCTCGGTGGCCGCGGCGGCCCGTCGGCACACCGGGCCCCGAACCGTCGTGATCGTCGACGGAGACCCGGGATCCGCGTCGCTGCGCGAGACCACCGCGGCGCTCGCGGGCTCCGGTGCGGCCGCCGGCATCCACCTGATCTGTCTGGCCGAGACACCGGCCGCCTCCCCCACCTCCCCGGTCACCGCGACCTACGACAGCGCCTGCCGGGCCTCGATCGCCTTCCGCGAGTGCGGTGCGGTGGCCCTGCTGAGCGGCGACGTGGCGACCGCGCTGCGGCTGCTGCGCACGGCGGGCGGCCAGGCCGCGGGGCACGGCACCGTCGCCGCGGTGGACGCGGTCTCGGCCGCCTGGGCCGAGCGGTTCGGGCGCGCGCTGGCCCCGCTGCGGGACGAGGGCTCCGCCTCCCTGAACGGGCGGCCGATGGCCGCCGCCGCGCTGCCCCCGTCCGCCCGTCTGCTGGACGAGCTCGGTCTGGCCCGGGCCACACCTGCCTCCCTGATGGCCCGGTGGGCCTCCACCGCCGAGCACCAGCCCGGCGCGACGGTGCGCCCGCAGGCGCCCGGCGCCGATCTGGACCCGGCCGGCTCCGGCCGCACCCTGAGCACGGGCCCGCGGGTCGGCGCCCCCCGCGAATCCCCCGAGCACACCCCGTTCCGGGGCGGCGGGCCGACCAGCTCCGGTTCCGGCGGCTCCCCCTACCCGGCGGGCTCCGGCGAAGAGGGTTCCCCCCGGATCGGCGCCCAGCGGCGTGACAGCGACGGCACGGCCCCCGCCGCCGCGCCCTCCACGCACTACGCGGGGCGCCCCGTGCTCGTGCTCGGGGCGGGCCCCCGGGGTCCGCTGTCCGTCGACCTGGCCGACGAGGGACCGCACCTCCTGGTCGAGGGCCCGGTCGGCAGTGGCCGTACGGAGCTGCTGCGCGCCGTCGCCGCCTCCCTGGCGTCGGCCGCCCGGCCGGACCGGCTCGGCATCCTCCTGATCGACGGAGCGGGCGGCGAGCACGGGGAGCGCGGCGAGGGCCTGAGCCCGTGCACCGAACTGCCGCACGTCTTCACCCATCTCGTGGCCTCGGACCCCGTCCGGATGCGGGAGTTCGCCCAGGCGCTCGGCGGCGAGCTGAAGCGCCGCGCGGAGCTGCTCGGGGACCTGGACTTCACCGCATGGCACGCGCGGTACGAGCAGTCGCGGGCACCGCAGCCCGGCCGGCGCCCCGCCGGTGCCGCCGACCAGCGCGGCGACGCCGACGCACCGGCGGGCGGCACACTGCGGCTGCGGCCCGCCGCGGCCCGTCCCGTGGACCCGGGCCCCTCCCCGCTGCCCCGGCTGGTCGTGCTGGCCGACGACTTCGACGCCCTGGTCGCCCCGGCGCTGGGCAGTCCGGGACGTCCGTCCGCCGGGTCGGTCGTGCGGGTCCTGGAAGCCGTCGCCAGGGACGGAGGCCGTCTCGGCGTCCATCTGGTCGCCACGTCCGCCCGCCCCGACCGCACCGAGGACACCGAGCTGGCCCGCGGCGCCCGGCTGCGCATCGTGCTCGACCCGCCCGTCGTGCCCCCGTCCCCGGACGAGCCCGCGCCGGGCCGTGGGCGGCTGGGGCATCCGGACGGCAGGGTGACTCCGTTCCAGGGCGGCCGCGTCACCGGCCGCATCCCGCGCACGGCGACACAGCGCCCCACCGTCGTGCCGCTGGAGTGGGAGCGGATGGGAGATCCGCCCGCCCGCCGGCCCGTCCGCGAGCTGGGCAACGGCCCCACGGACCTGGCCCTCCTGGCCAGCGCTCTGGAACGCGCGGCCCGTTCGGTGAACGCCGGGCCGCTGCCCCCGCTGCTCCCGCACTCCTGACATCCACCGACGTCGGAACACGCCCGGCCCCGCCGCCGGGACACGCCGGGCCCACGCCGTCCGGCGCCTCGGCGCGCCCTCGTCGCTCACGGACGTTCCCCGTTCGGCGCTGTTTCGACGTGACGTCACGAGCCCATCACGATCACCGAGTTGAGGGCGAAGACGGTATTGCGGCGCTGGTCCGCCGGGCGTAGGACTGTGCGCACGGACGACGCGAACCGGGCCGGCGGAGGACGTGGACGACACTGCGGCGAGCAGCGGTCGGTGCCGGTTCGCGTACATGCGCACAGAAGAAACGGGGCAGAGATGCGCACAACCCTTCGAATGCGTAGGGCCGCAGTGGTGTTCACCGCGATCGGCGCGCTGGCCCTCACCGGCTGCGGTGACGACGGCGGCAGCGGCAAGGACAAGTCGGGCGACGCCTCCGGCAAGGGCGAGGACAGCGCGTCCAGCGTCACCCTGCCCAAGCTCGACGGCGAGAAGATCTCGGTGGCGGCGGTCTGGACGGGCCCCGAGCAGGCCAACTTCACCAAGGTTCTCGACGAGTTCGAGAAGCGCACGGGCGCCACGGTCACCTTCGTGCCCGCGCAGGACCCGATCGTCAACTTCCTCGGCACGAAGATAGCGGGCGGCCAGCCCCCGGACGTGGCCATGATCCCGCAGGTGGGCGCCATCCAGCAGGCCGTGGCGAAGAAGTGGGCGAAGCCGGTGGGCGCCGAGGCCAAGGCCCAGCTGGGCAAGAACTACGCGCAGGTCTGGCAGGACCTCGGCGCGGTCGACGGCACCCAGTACGGCGTCTACTTCAAGGCCGCCAACAAGTCCCTGGTCTGGTACAACGCCAAGGCCTTCGAGAACGCGGGCGCGAGTGAGCCGAAGACCTGGAAGGACTTCCTGGCCACGGCGGAGACCGTGTCGGCCTCGGGTGTCACCCCGGTCTCGGTCGGGGGCGCCGACGGCTGGACGCTCACCGACTGGTTCGAGAACATCTACCTCTCGCAGGCCGGGCCGGAGAAGTACGACCAGCTGGCCAAGCACGAGATCAAGTGGACGGACCCCTCCGTCAAGGACGCCCTCACCACCCTCGCCGAACTGTTCGGCAAGCCGAGCCTGATCTCCGGGGGCGCCGACGGCGCACTGCAGACCGAGTTCCCCGTCTCGGTCACCCAGACGTTCACCGGCGGCGACCAGCCCAAGGGCGCCATGGTGTTCGAGGGCGACTTCGTGGCCGTCAACATCGCGCAGACCAAGGCGAAGATCGGCACGGACGCCAAGGTGTTCCCGTTCCCCGCGGTGGGTGCGGACTCCCCCGTGGTGACGGGCGGCGACGCGGCCGTGGCGCTGAAGGACGGCAAGGGCGCCCAGGCGCTGCTGACCTGGCTCGCGTCCACCGACGCGGCGAGGATCTGGGCCGAGGCCGGCGGGTTCATCTCGCCCAACAAGGCCTTGGACACGGCCGCTTACCCGAACGACGTACAGCGCAAGATCGCCGAGGCCCTCATCGCGGCCGGGGACGACGTCAGGTTCGACATGTCCGACCAGGCACCCCAGTCGTTCGGCGGGACGCCCGGGAAGGGCGAGTGGAAGACGCTCCAGGACTTCCTCAAGAACCCGAAGGACATCGCCGGGACCCAGGCGAAACTGGAGTCCGACGCCGCCAAGGCGTACAAGAGCTGACGGGATGACCACTGCGACAGCGGGGGGCGCGCAGGCCGCGCCCCCCGCCGACAAGCGTCCCGGCACGAGCACTCGGACGCGCCGAAGCGTGACCGGCACCCGCAGGGCCGTCGCCGCGTCCTTCCTCCTGCCGGCCCTGGTGCTGCTCGGCGCCCTCGTCGTCTACCCGATCGTCTACTCCGTCTACCGCTCGTTCCTCGACCAGGCGGGCACGGGGTTCGCCGGCCTCGACAACTACAAGGCGCTGTTCACGGACGACACCATCCGTACGGCGGTCAGGAACAACGCGATCTGGGTCGTGTTCGCCCCGACGGTGTCCACGGTCCTGGGGCTGATCTTCGCGGTGCTCACCGAGCGGATCAGGTGGGGTACGGCGTTCAAGCTGATCGTCTTCATGCCGATGGCGATCTCGATGCTGGCCGCCGGGATCATCTTCCGGCTGGTGTACGAGCAGGCGCCGGAGCGCGGCGTCGCCAACGCCGTGGCGGTGGGCGTGCACGACACGTTCGCCGAGTCGTCCGGCTTCCCCAAGGCGCATCCCCTGCCCGTCCATCCGCTGAAGGCGGGCGGCGGCGGTTCCTTCGTCACGAAGGAGACCGTGCGTGCCGGTGAACCGGTGAGCCTGCCGCTCGTCGGTGTGGTGCCCTCGAAGATGCCCGGCGACGCGGCACATGCGAAGGCGGCGACCCCCTCCGGCGAGGGGATCACCGGGACGGCCTGGCTCGACTTCACCAAGGGCGGCGGCGGCAGACCCAACCTCGTGGACCCCCGGGAGCTGGGCCTCAAGGGCATCACCGTGGAGGCGGTCAAGGGCGGCAAGGTCGTCGCGACCGCCACAGCGGGCGCCGACGGCGTGTTCACCCTGCCCGCCTCGGCGGACGGGGCGGTCCTCCGGCTCCCGGCGGACAACTTCCGCGAGCCCTACAACGGGGTCGACTGGCTCGGGCCCTCCCTGGTGACGCCGGGGATCATCGGCAGCTACGTCTGGATGTGGGCGGGCTTCGCGATGGTGCTGATCGCGGCGGGGCTGGCCGGCCTGCCGCGCGAACTCCTCGAAGCGGCACGGGTGGACGGCGCGAACGAGTGGCAGGTGTTCCGCAGGATCACCGTCCCGATGCTCGCGCCCGTGCTCGCGGTGGTGCTGGTCACCCTGATGATCAACGTACTGAAGATCTTCGACCTGGTCTTCATCATCGCGCCGGGATCGTCCCAGGACGACGCGAACGTCCTGGCCCTGCAGCTGTACCGCTCGTCGTTCGGCACGGACGCGGATCCGGGGGTCGGCAGCGCCATCGCCGTACTCCTGCTGCTGCTGGTGATCCCCGTGATGCTGTTCAACGTGCGCCGGATTCGGAAGGAGGGGCGCCGATGACCACGACCGAGGTGGCGAAGGCCGGACCCGGACCGCGGGCCGAGGCGGTGCCCCGTGCCGGACGGTCCCTCGGGGCGCGGATCGCCGCCCGGGCGGGGGGCGGCGGCATGCGGGTCTTCCTCGTCCTGGTGGGCCTGTTCTGGCTGATGCCGACCATCGGGCTGCTGCTGTCGTCGCTGCGCGGCGCCGACGACATCGCGGCGACCGGGTGGTGGAAGGTCTTCACCGCACCGTCCGAGCTCACCTTCGACAACTACCAGCGCCTGCTGGACAATTCGACCATCACCGGTTCCCTCGTCAGCACGGTGCTGATCACCGTCCCGGCCACCTTCCTCGTGGTCGTGATCGGTTCCTTCGCCGGATACGCCTTCGCCTGGATGGAGTTCCCCGGACGGGACTGGTGGTTCCTGCTGGTCGTGGGACTGCTGGTGGTCCCCGTCCAGGTCGCGCTGATCCCGGTGTCCGAACTCTTCGGCACGATCGGGATCTTCGAGACGACGTTCGGCGTGATCATGTTCCACACGGCCTTCGGCCTGCCGTTCGCCATCTTCCTGCTGCGGAACTTCTTCGCGGAGATCCCCCGCGAACTCCTGGAGGCCGCACGGCTGGACGGGGCGGGCGAGATCCGGCTGTTCACCAGGGTCGTGATGCCGCTCGGCGGGCCCGCGATCGCCTCGCTCGGGATCTTCCAGTTCCTCTGGGTGTGGAACGACATGCTGGTCGCCCTGATCTTCGCGGACTCGGAGTCCCCGCCGATCACGGTCGCCCTGCAGCAGCAGGTCCGGCAGTTCGGCAACAACATCGACGTGCTCGCGCCCGGCGCGTTCGTGTCGATGGTGATCCCGCTGGCGGTCTTCTTCGCCTTCCAGCGGCAGTTCGTCTCCGGAGTGATGGCGGGCGCGGTCAAGTAGGAGGGACCGGACAGGCAGGAGAGACCGAACAGCACAGACGTTCGTCAACACCAGGGCGGCCCGTTCACTCTCGTTCGGGCCGCCCTACCTCGTACTTCCCCCGAATGCCACGTCCGGCGTAACCAAGTCACTCCATCGGCCGTTTGCGGGCCACCTGCCCGCCCGCGAGCGCCCCCTGGATGTGTTGTGCCCCGGTTCAGTGTCATCGTGCCCGCGTACCGGGTCCAGGCGTACCTGCACGCGTGTCTCGACTCCGTGCTGGACCAGTCCTTCAAGGACTACGAGATCATCGTGGTCGACGACTGCTCACCGGACGCCTGCGGCCCGATCGCCGACGAGTACGCCGTCCGTGACCCCCGCGTCACCGTCGTGCACCTGCCGCACAACTCCGGCCTCGGGCCGGCCCGCAACGCCGGGGTCGCCCGGGCCACCGGGGACTACCTCCTCTTCCTCGACGGTGACGACACCTTCGCCCCCGAGGCCCTGCAGGCCGTCGCCGACCGGCTGGCGGCCACCGGTGACCCGGACGTCCTCGTCTACGACTACGCCCGCACCTACTGGTCGGGCGAGAGCGTGCGGAACGCCTTCTCCCAGCACCTCGCCGAGACCGGCCCGGCCTCCTTCCGCCTCTCGGACCGCCCCGAACTGCTCAAGGTCCTGATGGTCGTCTGGAACAAGGCCTACCGGCGCGAGTTCGTCGAGGCGGAGGGATTCACCTTCCCGCCGGGCTACTACGAGGACACCCCGTGGACGTACCCCGTGCTCATGGCCGCCGGGTCGATCGCCGTCCTGGACACCGTCTGCGTCGGCTACCGCCAGCGGCGCCGGGGCAACATCCTCTCCACCACCACCCGCCGCCACTTCGACGTGTTCGACCAGTACGACCGCGTCTTCGCCTTCATCGACTCCCGGCCCGCGCTCGCGGACTGGCGCCCGGTGATATTCCGCAGGATGCTCGACCACTTCTCGACGCTCTTCACGTCCCGGGGGCGCCTTCCGCGCGGTACCCGGGGTGAGTTCTTCCGCCGGGCCCGCGCCCACTGCCGCCGCTATCGCACCCCCGGCGCCCCGGTGCCGCGCCGCGCGCGCCTGCGGCACGCCCTGTTCCGGCTCGGCGCCCACCGGACCTACCGCGCGCTCTGGGCGGCCCAGCGGCTGCGCACCCGGCTCGGGCGCGCCGGATCGGCCGCGCGCCGGGCGGCACGCGGGGCGGCTCTGCAGCTCCACTACCGCGTGCAGCTGCGCCTCCCCGTGAGGGCGGGGGACGCGGTGTTCGCGGCCTACTGGCACCGCGGCTACACCTGTAGTCCCGCGGCGCTGGAGGCCACGGCCAGGGCGCTCGTTCCGGGCATCCGCACCTCCTGGATCTGCCGGCCCGAGGACGCGCACACGGTTCCCGAGGCGACCCGGGTGCTCCATCCGGGCACAGCCGCCTACTGGACCGCCCTGGCCCGGTCCAAGTACCTCGTCAACAACGTCAACTTCGACCGCAGACTGGTGAAGCGACGCGGCCAGGTGCTGCTGCAGACCCATCACGGCACCCCCCTGAAGACCATGGGCACCGACCTCGTGCACCGCCCCGCGGCCGCCGGGTCCATGGACTTCGAGCAGCTGCTGCGCAACGTCGACAAGTGGGACTTCTCCCTCTCGGCCAACCAGCACTCCACCCTCGTGTGGGAGCGCACCTATCCGTCCGGCTACACCACGCTGGAGTACGGCAGCCCCCGCAACGACGTCTTCCACCGCGCGGCCCCGGACCAGGCCGCCCGGCTGCGCGAGCGCCTCGGCGTCCCCCCGGGCAGCACGGCCCTGCTCTACGCGCCGACCCATCGCGACTACCGGCGGGAGCAGCGGCACTCCCTGGATCTGGAACAGCTCGTCCGCGTCCTGGGCCCGCGCTTCGTGATCCTGGCGCGCTCCCACTACCTGGACGCGACGGCCAGGGCGACCGCCGGACACACCCGGCACCCGCGGATCATCGACGTCAGCGCCCACCCGTCCGTCGAGGAGCTCTGCCTCGCCTCCGACGGGCTGATCACGGACTACTCGTCGCTGATGTTCGACTACGTCAACCTGGACCGTCCGGTGGTCCTGCACCTGGAGGACGCGCAGGCGTACGAGGCGGCCCGGGGGACGTACTTCGATCCGGCGGGCTTCCCGCCCGGGGCAGTGGCGCGGGACCAGGAGGAGCTGCACGAGATCTTCGCGACGGACCACTGGCGCGGACCGCGCTCCGCGCAGCGCCGGGCGGCCTTCCGGGCCCGCTTCTGTCCGTACGACGACGGGCACGCCGCCGAGCGCGTGGTGCGCCGGGTCTTCCTCGGGGACACCTCGGGGCTGCCGGTCCCCGCGCCGCTGACGGGGCGGGGACCGGCGGGGGTGCCCCGGCAGGTGCCCGTACGGGAGTACACCAACGGCTGAGGCGTCCGGGGCGCGGCGGACGGCCGCGCCCCGGGATGGGTGCTCCGCCCCCGTACGCCCCGTAGGTCAGCGCTCCAGGAAGGCGAACAGCTCCTCCCAGCGGCACATGATCTCCGCCTCGGAGAAGCGCTGGACGTTGATCCGCGCACGGTCGCCCATGGCGTCGCGCATGCGGGGGTTGCCGGTGAGCCGCAGCAGCCGGTCGGCGAGCGCGCCGATGTCCCCGGGCGGTGCGAGCAGACCGTCCTCGCCGTCGCGGACGATCTCGCGCACGCCCGGGGCGCAGTCGAAGGCCGCGCACGGCAGCCCGTTCGCCATCGCCTCCATCAGGGCCAGCGGGAAGCCCTCGCCCCGGGACGACTGGACGAAGACGGAGGAGCCCGCGAGCGACGCGGGGACGTCGTCGGTACGCCCCCGCCAGCCGACCGAGCCGTCCAGGCCCAGGGCGGTGCACTGTTCCCTGAGGGCCTGCTCGTCCTCGCCCGTCCCGTAGACGTCGAGCCGCCACTCAGGGCGCTGCGGGGCCACCAGCGCCCAGGCGTCCAGGAGCATGTCGATGCCCTTCTGGTCCGTCAGCCTGCCGATGCTCGCCACCGACTTCTCCCGGCGCGGCGAGGGCACCTCGGGCAGGGAGGCCAGGGCGTTGGGCATGAAACCCACGTTGTTCATCCCGTCGCCCGCCCAGCTGTCGGCGTCCTGTGCCGTGAGGACCAGCCAGCGGTCGAGCGCCGTGTAGTGGTTCTTGATCCAGCGGTAGCGGTGGCTCGCCTTCGAGTAGTCGTACGACTCGTGGCTCATGCCGATGACGCGCAGGCCCGACGTGTCCGCCTCGCCGACCCATTCCATCGCCCACACCTGGCTGACGATCACCACCCCGCCGGGCCGGGCCGCCCGGAAGATCTCCGACAGCCGGGCGACGGCCCGCCGCTTCTCGGCGACGCGCGCGGCCTCGGCACGCCGGGCGGCGACCCGGAAGCGGTCCCGCAGCCCCTGGGGGGCCCAGGGTGTCGGCGGGTGCGCCGGATACAGGGCCGTGACGGGGTAGGCGGGCGCCTCGGGCAGGGCCATCTTCCGCTCCGAGGCGTGCACGCCGACGGTGTGCACCCGGTGGCCCGCCTCCTGGAAGAGGTGGGCCATGCGGTGCGCCCAGCCGGTCACCCCGCCGAGCTCGTCGGTGCTGTTGGCGACGATGAAGACATCGCGTTCACGGCTGCCGCTCATCAGCGGTCCTCCCCGGTACGGGTCGTGCGGGACGGGGCGAGGTGCCGGGCGAACACGGTGTCGACGACCGCGCGGGCCGCGTCCCCCCGGTCGTAGGCACCGAACTCCGCGGCGAAGGCGGCGCGCCGGTCCTGGAACCCGGTGTCCGCGCTCTTCAGTCGGGCGAGCACGGCGAAGAGTTCGTCCTCGGTCTCGGTCACGGGCCCCGGCGCCTTCTCCCGCAGGTCGAAGTAGCTGCCCCGCTCGGCGGCGTACGCGTCGAGGTCCGGTGCGAACAGGACGATCGGGCGGTCCAGGAGCGCGAAGTCGAACATGATCGACGAGTAGTCCGTGACCAGCACGTCGGTGAGCGCGAGGAGTTCGCTGACGTCGTGGTGGCCCGAGACGTCGACGACCGTCCCGGGCGGGCAGGGCGGCAGGCTCGCCGCCTCCAGGTAGTGGGCCCGCACCAGCAGCGTGTACGTGTCGCCGAAGCGCTCCGCGAAACGCGCCGCGTCCAGCAGGAGCCGCTGCCGCCTGCGCCGGCCGGGACCGCCCCGGAACGTGGGGGCGTACAGCACGACCTTGCGGTGGTCGGGGAGGCCCAGCCCGGCCGCGAGCGGCGGGCGCGGCAGCCGCCCCTCCGCCTCGTCCCGGGCACGCGCCGCGAGGAGGACGTCGTTGCGCGGGTACCCCGTCCGCAGGAGGGTCTCCTCGGGCAGCCGGTAGGCGCGCGCCAGGGTGCGCTCGTCGTGCGGGGAGCGGACGAGGAAGTGGTCGAACCGGCCCACCGCCTGCTGGAGCCGCTCGCGCTGCGGGGCGTTCTGCATCCGCACCCGCGTCTCGTCGAAGCCCATGCGCTTGTACGCGGACCCGTGCCAGGTCTGCAGGTAGGTGGTGCCCCGGGGCTTGTCGAGGTTCTGCGGGAACCCCTGGTTGTCGACCCAGTACTCCGCCCTGGCCAGGGCCCACAGATACCGCCAGGACCAGCGGCGCACCAGCCGGGCGTCCGCCGGGAAGCCCTCCGGGGAGTCGGCGTACGCCCACACGCAGCGCAGCCGCAGGCCCCGGGCGCGCACCTCCTCGTGGACGGCGCGGGGGCTGTCGCCGTAACAACTTCCCATGTGGCTCTCGAAGACCGCGCTGCCCCGGCGCACGGGCAGCCTCAGGAGCCAGGAGCGGTACACGGAGGCCTTGAGGCCCCGGGCCTGCAGCCGGTCCCGCCGCCTGCCGAGGGCCCGCGCCAGGAGCTTGACGCGGCGCGCGGGGCGGAAGTGCGTGGCGTAGTGGACCAGCCGCCGGGCCGTGCGTGCGGGCCTCCGGCGGGCTTCCAGGCGCAGGGCCAGATGGTCCCGGGTGGTGACGTAGGGCTGCCAGGTGTCGCCGGTCAGCACGCCCAGCCGGGGCCGGGCGGGTGAGCGGTCGTCAGGGCCGACGAGGTCGTGGGCGGCGAAGAGGTCGCTGACCGAGCGGGTCCGCCCGTCGTCCACCACCATCCGGGCGTCCCAGACCGTGTCGCGCGGACCCAGCGGGCGGACGGCGCCGGTGAGGTCGAAGCGGGCCGACCAGTCGATGCCGGTGGCGTCGGCCCGGAGGTCGTCCACGGGGACGCGGAAGGCGCGGGCGCCGTCCCGTACCCGGAACTCCAGATGGGCGCCGAGGGAGCCGTCCGGGTCGGGGCCGGTGTGCCCGGGCAGGACGATCCGCCCCCGGAGCAGGACCCCGCGGCCGTCGGCCTGGTAGCGGGTGAGCCGGTTCATCAGTTTCAGCTCGCCGAACACGCGGTACTGGTGGCCGAGTTCCGTGACGTCGAGCGCGGGGTCGGTCCCGTCGCCCCAGTGGACGCGTCCGTCCTCGCCCGTCGAGAGGGGTGCGGCCACGGTGCCCCGCCGGCGCAGGGCGTACGCCGCGCCGAGCACCCCGTCCGCGTCGCCGTGCTGGAGCAGCCGCACGGCGACGCGTTCGACGGGCGGCAGGGTGAGGAGGGCCGCGTCCGGGACGCAGTCGGGCAGCACCCGGGAGGCCGTGGCGGCGATCCTGGTCCGCTCGGCGGCGGGCCGCTGGGGGAAGGTCCGTACGAGCGGGACGAGCCGGTCCCGCAGGAAGGCGCGGTCCCGCTCCTCGCGGAGCCCCGACAGCCCCTGCGCGACGAGGACGTGGCACACCCGCCGGTGTGCCTCCACGAGTCCGGCGAGGTCACGCCCGTCGTCGGGCAGTGCCCTCCCCGAGACGATCCGGCGGCGCACGAGCGCGATGCGGCCGACCACGGACGCCGCGAGAGGTCCGAAGAGGATCCCGCTGCGGGTGAGGTCCCCGGCATAGCGCAGGGCGTGCCGCTCCAGTGCGTCGCGGCGCACGCAGAATCCGGACACCAGGGCGTCGTGCACGGCCAGTTCGGGGGCGTCGGTGAAACGGCGCACGGTCCTGGAGCCGGCGAACAGCTTCTGCTGCCAGGAGGGTTCGCGCTCCTTGGTCCCGTCCTCGGTGAGCCGGCTCCACCGCCCGGCGACCAGATCGGCCCCGGTGCGCGTCCCGGCCTCCAGGAGGTTGCGGCAGGCGTGCTGCTGGAGGCACTCGCCGGCGTCGAGGACGAGGACATAGGTGCCCCGTGCCTCCTCCAGGCCCGCGTTGCGCAGGACGGCGACGGAATCCGCCCCGGCCTCCACGACGCGGACGCGGCCGGCGGCCCCCTCGGCGAGTGATCCCGCCGCCTTCCGCACCCCCTCGGGCGCGGCGGGGGCGAGGACCACGAGGACCTCGACGGCACGCAGGCTCTGGCCGAGGACGGACTCCACGGATGCGCGCAGCGCCTCCTGCCCGCACTCCGCGGCGGTGACGACACAGCTGAAGTCGGGGGCGCTCATGCCCGGTCCCCCTTCAGCATGCGGTCCACTACCCGGGCCGACGCCGTCCCGTCGTCGAGATCGCAGAACGACTCACGGAACCCGGCGTAGGCGTCGCGGTGTCCCGCGGTCGCGGCGTCCGGGTCGCGCAGCGCCTCGACCACGTCGGCCGACGCGGTGATCAGGGGCCCGGGCGCCCGCTTCTCGAAGTCGAAGCAGAAGCCGCGCAGGGTGTCCCGGTAGTGCTCCAGGTCGTAGGTGTGGAAGAGCATGGGGCGTCCCGTCTGGGCGAAGTCGAACATCAGGGACGAGTAGTCCGTGACCAGCACGTCGCTGATCAGCAGCAGTTCCGCCACGTCGGGGTGGCGCGAGACGTCCCGGACGAAGTCGTCTCCGGGGATGCTGCCGCCGACGAGGTAGTGGCGGCGCACCAGCAGGACGTGATCGTCACCGAGGGCCTTCCGGGCCTGCTCCAGGTCCAGTTGGAGATCCAGTCCGTACAGCCCGCTCCGCCTGGGGCGGTCCTCGCGCCAGGTCGGGGCGTACAGGACGACCCGCTTGCCGTCGGGCACGTCGAGCGACTGGCGGACGGCGGCGGCGGTCTTCGCACGGTCGGGGGCGTACAGCAGGTCGTTGCGCGGGTAGCCGCACTCCATCACCTCGCCGGTGTGCCCGAACGCGCGGCGCAGGACCGGGGTGGAGAAGCGGTTGGGCGAGACGAGGACGCTCCACTGCGCGGCCCGACGGGGCATGGACTCGATGTAGGCGGCGTCCGCGAAGGCCGTGCCCGCGAGATCGCGGCCGATGCGCTTGAGCGGGGTGCCGTGCCAGGTCTGGACGACGAACTGCCCCTCCGACCGCTCGAACCACTCCGGCAGCTGGGTGTTGGTCACGATCCACCTGCTGCGGGCCAGCGCCTCGTGCCACTCGGCGCTGTGCAGGGCGACCGCCCGGACCCCGGCCGGCACGGCGGCCTGCTGGTCGCGCACCACCCAGAGGTGCTCGACGCCGGTGTCGCGGCGGGCCAGTTCCTCCTGGACGGCCCGGGGCGAGTCCGAGAACTGACGCCCGTCGAAACTGGAGTACAGGACGGCGTCCCGCAGTCCCGCTCCGCGCGCCTCCGCATACCGGGCGCGCAGCCGGCGCTGCCCGAACGCGCCCCGGTCGCGCACCGGCAGGGCGCTGCCCGACGACAGGCAGAGCCGGTCGTGGAAGCGCCGCTCCAGGGTGAAGCGGCGGCCTCGCGCGTCGCGGTGGAGCGGCAGGCCGGCGTGCAGCTGGGGGACCACCCGCAGCGGCAGGTAGCGGTCCGGATCGGTCTCGCCCCGCTCCCGGAGGAAGGGGTACCAACGGCCCTCGGCGAGCGGCAGCGTGCCGGCGGGGCCCTCGACGGCCGAGGGGGAGAGCGCGGCGCGGAAGGCCGCCCCCTCGCGCTCCACGGCGAAGGTGCTCTCCTCCTGATGGCCGCTGTGGCGCAGCACCAGCTCCACCCCGCGTTCCGGCGCGGCCGGGAACGTCCCTCCGAGGACCAGCCCGCCGTCCTCGGTCCACGACACGTCCGCGACGACGGGCGGGACGGCCCGGTCCGTGAGGACCAGGTCACCGGACGGGTTGGCCGCGGCGTACACCTCGCGGCCGCCGGCCAGCGGGTAGCGTCCCGCCTCCGTCTCGGGGCGGGCGGCGACCGTCAGCCGGCGCGCCCCGCCGACCAGTTGGACGCCCCAGTCCCCGTCGGTGCCGGGGAAGGCCTCCAGCGGGACCTCGGCGAAGAAGCCCCGGCCGTCCGTGTCCTCGCCCGGTGCCAGGGGGAACTCCCTGGTCTGCTTGGTGCGCCACTCCTGGATGCGCAGGGCCGTCGCCGTGTCCCGGCCCAGCATCCGCACCGCGATCCGGACCGCGTCGCCGGCCTCCGTCGCCCGGTGCCCGGCGAGCACGGCGTCGATCCGCTCGGCGCGCAGCTCCAGTTTGTTGCCGGACAGGAGGGGGACGACCCGGGTCCGCTCGTCGACGTACCGCACGGCGGGCGCCGCGGGATTGCCGAGCAGGCGCATGGGGCCCCGGCGTGGCCGTCCGGCTCCGACGACGACGGACTCCAGCTTCCACAGGGTGCGGACCCCCCGGGCCGTACGCCTGCCCGCCAGGCGCCGCGGGTCGACGACGGTCTCGAAGCCGGAACGCTCGTAGCCGTGCAGCGAGCGGCCGGAGCCGGCCGCCGCCTCGTCCGTCGTGGACCGGCGCAGCCGCAGCGGGATCACCCTGCGGCCCGACCGGAGCCAGCCGGTCCCCGCCGACCTGCCGGGGGCGTTGCGCACGTACGCGTACCCCTTGAGGTGCAGCAGCCCCTCCCGCCACACGGCCTCGGTGAGGTGCGCGTGCACGGGGAGGTCCGCGGCGGACAGCGCGGTGACGCCGCGCGGGAGCGGGTCCCCGACCCCCGGATGGGCGGCCCTCGGGCGGAGGGTGCCCCGGACGTGGAAGGTGTCGCGGTCCGTGGACTCGTGGGCCAGGAGGGCGAGCAGTTCAGCCGTCCTGCGCTGCCGGATGAGGGCCCACTTGACCCTCAGGTGCAGCGGGAGCGCGTCGAAGACCGCCGGGTCCACCGTGTCGGCGAAGGCGTTCGCGTGGGTGAGGAAGGCTTCGTGGAAGCTCTCGTCGCCGTCCGGCAGGGCCTCGATGAACAGCCACAGGTCGCCGGAGAGCGCGTGCTCGTCGTAGCGCCGCTTCGCCTCGGCCATGCCCCGGCCGGCGAGGAACCCGCTGACGGTGGAGACCGCGGTGACCCGGTCGCGGATGCCCCGGGCGACCGCGCGCCGGGTGGTGATCGAGCCGTCCCGGTCCCGCCAGTGGTAGACCGGCGCGGCCACGACGTCGACGCTCCGGGCGAGGAAGTACGCGGGCAGGACGACGGCGATGTCCTCGTAGAGGACCCCCGTCGGGAAGGCGAAGGCGTGCTGGTCCCAGAACGACCTGCGGAACACCTTGTTGCACGCGATGCGGTCGCCGAGCAGGATCCAGTCCCGGGTGACGTGCGTGGCACGGCGGGACGTCTCCATGGGCTTGCGGAACATCGGGGACTGTTCGAGCGTGCCGCCCGCGCGCAGTCTGAGGACGTTGCCGGTCGCGAAGTCCGAGCCGGAGGCGTCGAGTTCGCCCAGCAGCAGGGCGAAGGCGTCCGGCGGCACGACGTCGTCGCTGTCGACGAAGGCCAGGAACTCGGCGTCGGGGTGGGCCTGTCCGGCGCCGGCGTTACGGGCCGCCCCGAGCCCGGCGTTCTTCTGGCTGACGAGACGGAAGCGCGGGTCCTTCCCCGCGTACTCCCTGGCCACGCCTGCGCTGCCGTCCGTCGAACCGTCGTCCACCATGACGACTTCCAGGTCGGCCATGGTCTGCCCGGCGAGTGAGCCGAGGCAGGCGCCGAGGTAGTCCTCGACGTTGTAGAGCGGGACGACGACGGTGAGACGGGGTGCCATGGCGGTGCGCACGATCCTTCCGGGGGGACGGACGGACGCCCTCTGCGACGGACGTCCTCTGTATGGAACGAGCCCCGTGCCGGTGAGGCACGGGGCTCGCAACGCAACGGGGCCTGCGCGTTCAGGGTTTGACGGCGATCCGGCCCTCGTCCATGCGCAGCAGGAGCAGCTGCGCGCCGGTCTCCTCCAGGAACTCGTCCACGGCCTGGCGTGACCCCTGCCAGTAGCCGTAGTCGTCGATCAGCAGCACTCCGCCGCTCACCAGCCGCCCGTAGAGGTGCTCCAGCTCGTGCTTGGTCGACGCGTACCAGTCGGTGTCGAGCCGCAGGATGGAGATCCGCTCCGGCGCCTGCCCGGGGACGGTGTCCTCGACCTTGCCCTGCACGTAGTGGACGCGGTCCTTCGGGTACGGCACCTGCTCGAACCCGGCCTGTACGTCCTCCAGCGAGGCCACCGCCCAGATGGGCCGGTCCTTGCCCTGGGCGTCCAGCAGTTCCCGGGCCGGCCTGCCGTCCCGCCGCAGGTCCTCCGCGGTGGGCGGGGTCATGCCCTCGTAGGTGTCGAAGAGGTAGAGGTCGCGGTCGGTGTCACCGAGCGACAGCAGCGTCCTGGCGCAGGCCTGCATGGAACCGCCGCGCCATACCCCGCACTCGACGATGTCCCCGGGGATGCCGTGCTTGACGACGTGCCGGGTCGCGAGGACGAAGGCGTTGAGCCGCTCCGGCGAGGTCATCGTGTACGGCTTGACCGCGCGGATGATGTCCTTCGCCTCGTCGTCGTAGTCCGCGGGGAACTGCGGCTTCTTCACGGCGGCGGTCTTCGCGGGGGCCGGCTTCGCCACGGCGGGGGCCGCGGGGGCGGACCGGGGAGCGGGCACGGTCGCACGCCTGAGCTGGTATCCGGTGAGTTGCTGAAGGACGCCGTTGACGGCGTTGCGCCAAGCCATGGGGCGGGACAGTACGCGCGTTTTGCGGCTCATGTCATCTTTCGTCAACCTGTGGTTGATGGGGCCGTACGCGTGTCCGGCCTCCCGCAGAGCTCGCGGCCGTCCAGCGGGCGCGGCAGCGGGACCCGGTCCACCCCGCCGACCCGGTTCGCCCACCACACCGCCGCCTCCCGCACGGCGAACATGGTCAGCCCGCGGTAGCGAAGGGGCCTGCGGAAGACCCCGACGGAGTCCCCCCAGTAGGCGGCCTTCGCGTCGATGGAACCGTAGTCGTGCCAGATTCCCCTGGTGGGCGGGAAGTCCGTGTAGGCCTCGCGGAGTTCGAGGCCGGAGTACGCCGCCATCGCCCGGAAGCCGTCCGGGTAGTAGCGCCAGCAGTCCTGGGCGTCGTGGGCGTGGCCGCGCGAGGGCGCGGTGATGAAGGCGTGGCCGCCGGGCTTGAGGACCCGGGCGATCTCCATCATGGACACCCAGAAGAACGGGATGTGCTCGAACGCCTGCCCGGACAGGACGACGTCGGCGCTGCGGGAGCGGGCGGGGATGCGGTAGGGGCGCTCCATGACCGCGTCCACGTTGGGCCCGTCGAGGACGTCGACCCCGAAGTAGTCGATGTCGTGCTCCGCGAGCAGCCCCCGGTGGGTGCGGGACTGCTTCCCCGAGATACGCGAGCCGAGGTCCACGACACGGTGCCTGCGGTCCTTGGGCAGGTACTCCTCGACGCAGATCCGCATCTGCTCGTAGGCGGACCGGTGCATGTGCCTCTCCCAACGTTGCCGTGTGCGCGCGCTGTTGAACACAACGACGGCGTGGAGCGGAGGACACCCCGGGTTTCAGCCGGAGCGCACCGGGAAGATCCGCCGCACCACGCGCTCCGCGGCGCCGCCGTCGTCGTACGGGCAGAAGCGGCTGCGGAAGGCGGCGCGCAGGGCTGCCGCCTCCCGCGAACGCCAGGCGCCGGTGCGCAGCACCTCGAACAGCTCGTCCTGGGTGGTGGCCACCACCCCCGGGGTGTCACCCGGACGCCCGGACAGCAGGTCGACGTAGGTCCCGCGCGATGCCCGGTACGCCTCCCAGTCGGGTGCGTAGGTGATGATCGGCCGGTCCAGGCACGCGTAGTCGAACACCAGGGACGAGTAGTCGGTGATCAACGCGTCGGCGGCGACGCAGAGTTCCTCGATGCTCGGATGCCCGGTGACGTCGACGACCCGCTCCGTCGTCCCCGTCCCGGCCGAGCGCCCGTAGAAGTAGTGCGCGCGGACCAGCAGCACTCCCCCGGGGCCGAGTTCGCGGGCGAGGCGCTCCACGTCCACCAGCGGGACGAACCCCCTGCGGTAGTCCCGGTGGGTCGGCGCGTACAGCAGGACGGTCGCGCCGGGTGCGATGCCGAGATCCGCCCGGATCTTCGCCGTGCGCTCGGCCGTGGCGGTGCACAGGGCGTCGTTGCGCGGATAGCCGTAGGGCAGCTGCTCGTACGTCGAGGGGTAGACCCGGTCCCAGACCTCGGAGCTGTGCGGGTTGGCGGAGAGGCTGAAGTCCCACTGGTCGGTGTGGGCCACGATCCGCCCGAAGTCGACACCGTTGGTGAGGGCGGGATACGGGTGCTGGTCCAGGCCCATGGTCTTCAGCGGCGTCCCGTGGTGCGTCTGCAGGTAGACCTGGCCCCGGCGTTTCGTGAAGCCGCCGGGGAAGCTGGAGTTGTTGACGAGGTAGGACGCCGTGGCCATGGTCCGCCAGTAGGCGCGCGAGCCCTCGATGACGTACGGGACGCCCGGCGGCATCCGGTCCCGGTGGCGCGAGGAGACGACCCACACGCCCCTGATGTGCGGGACCAGTTCGCGGGCCTTGGCGTAGACGGCGGCGGGATTGCACGCCACGCCCCTGTTCCAGTAGGCCCCGTAGACGGCGAGGCCGGGATCCAGCGGGCGGTGCAGGTCGGCCCGGTAGAGGACCCGCATCAGCCGGGCGCGCACCGACTTGTGGACGGCGCGCAGGACGGCGCGCGCCCGGGTGCGCCCGGCGCCGACGGCTTCGCGGACCCGGTGCGCGGCGTACGGGCCGGGCAGACCGGCCGCCCGGAAGAAGGCCGCGCGGTCGGCCGGGGCGATGCGGCCCCGGTCGCCCAGCACGGCCGTCAGGTGCGCGGTGCGCGCGGCGGCGGCTCTCGGGTCGCCGCCGGTCGCGCCGGCCAGCCGGGCGTGGGCGTCGATCACGGCGAAGTGGGCGCGGCCGGGCGTCGTGGCGGGTGTGCCCCTGCGGCGCGGCCGGTGGCGTACGCAGATCCGGTCCAGCACGGCCAGAGTGCCCGCGTCGGAGGCGAGGAACAGGGCACGGTGGACGGGCACGACGTCGCCGTACAGGCCCTCGGTGAAGTGGAGCCCGGCCTCGTCCCGGAAGGCCCGGCGCACCACCTGGCCGCGGGCGGCCGGTACCGCCGGGCCCGGCAGCGGTGTGCCCCGCCAGTCGACGCTGTCGTGCCCCACGCGCAGCACGTCCGGCCGGTCCGCCGCCAGGCGTGCGGCGATCTCCGCACCCGCGCCCGGGAGCAGCAGGTCGTCCCCGTCCAGGAAGAGCAGGTAGGTCCCCCGGGCGGCCGCCGCACCGGCGTTGCGGGCGGCGCCCGCGTCCCAGGGGCCGTCGAGGAGCAGCACGCTCAGCCGTGGGTCGCGCGCCGCGCACTCGCGGGCGACGGCGGCTTCCGGCGCACCGTCCGGGTCGCCGGAGCCCACGGCGATCAGCTCCAGTTCCACCGGCCCGCCCCCGGGAGCCGCCTGCCCGGTGACGGAGTCCAGAGCGGCCCTCAGATGCCCGTGGGCATGGCGGGCGGACATGACGACACTGAGGAGCATGGCAGCCGAGCGTAGTGCGGCCCGCGCCGCCCGCCCTACGGATCTTCACCCGTTCGGGTCAACGGCGTGACCCCCGGCGCTCCCCCGGGTTGAGCCGTACATGAAGCCACTCCTCAGCGTCGTCGTCCCCGTGCACAACGTCGAGGACTATCTGCGGGAGTGCCTCACCTCGCTGGCCGGCCAGTCCTTGAAGGACATCGAGGTGGTGCTCGTCGACGACGGATCGACGGACGGGAGCCGCCGCATCGCGGAGGACTTCGCGTCACGGGACGCGCGTTTCCGCTGCGTCCACCAGCCCAACGCCGGGCTGAGCGCCGCCCGCAACACGGGAGTCGCCCACACCACCCCGGGGGTGCCGTACCTGGCGTTCGCCGACAGCGACGACGTACTCGTCCACGACGCGTACGAACGCATGCTGGCGTCCCTGGAGTCGACGGGATCGGACCTGGTCACCGGCAACGTGTGGCGGCTGAACGAGCAGGGCAGGCAGCAGGCCTGGCAGTACCGCTGGCTCACCGGCGACCGCCCGCGCACCCACATCACCCGCGACCCGCGCCTGCTGGCCGACCGGGTCGCGTGGAACAAGGTGTTCCGTCGCGCGTTCTGGGACCGGCACGCCTTCTCCTTCCCGGTCGGCCGGCTCTACGAGGACACGCCGGTGATGATCCCCGCGCACTATCTCGCCGCCTCGGTGGACGTCCTGCACGAGCACGTCTACCTGTGGCGGGTGCGGGAGGGCTCGATCACCCGGCGGCGCACGGACGTCCGGGGCGTCCGGGACCGGATCGCGGCCTGCGAACGGGTCAGCGCGTTCCTCGCGGACCGGGGCCCCGGGCAGCGGCTGCGTTACGACGCCTCGTGCCTGCGCGACGACTTCGTGTACTTCCTGGAAGGGCTGCCGATGGGCGGCCCCGACTACCGCGCGGCCTTCATGGCGGACGCGGGCGCCTTCCTCGACCGCGCGGGCGACGCGGCCCTGACGGGCCTGCCCGCCGAAGCACGGATCCGGTGGCGGCTGGTGCGGGAGCGCAGGCTCGGCGAGCTGCTGGCCGTCCTGGCCTTCGAACGGGCCAACGGAAGCGGCACGTTCACCGTCGTGGGGCCGCCGGGGAGGCGGCGGGCCGCGCACCCCGGGGTGGCGGGTTCCGGCGCCGTGTCGGCGCGGCTCGGCAGCGGAGACCTGCCCGCGGTCGCGCGGCTGGTGGAGTCGTCCTGGGGTGCCGACGGCCGGCTGCGGCTGCACGGCTACGCCTACGTCCGCAACCTCCCGGCGTCCACGGCCCTGGGGTCGCTGAAGGCGGGACTGGTCAGGGAGGCGGGCGGCAGACGGCTGCGGGCCGTGCCGTGCCGCACCGTGCGGACCGACCGGGCCACGGCGGACTCCGGCCAGGAGCTGCACCGCTACGACCACGCGGGCTTCGAGATGGTCCTGGATCCGGGCCGGCTCGGGCCGGGCGTCTGGCAGGTGGGCGTGGTCGTCGCCGGGCACGGCGTCGTGCGCCGGGCCGCCCTGCGCGCGGTGGCGGCGGCGGCCGCGCAGCCGCTGGTCCACGACCTGGGCGGCGGGCTGCGCGCGGTGCTCGACTACCGGGACGGCCGGCTCGTACTGGCCGTGGAGCGGCTGCCGGCCCTGGCCCTCGCCCATGACGGCGGGGCGGAGACCGCGGAACTGACCGGCCGGCTGTACGGCGGCGCGCGCCCGGTCTCCCTCGCCCTCACCCGCGACGGGTCGGCCGACCACGTCTGTCCGGTACTGCTCCCGGACGGCGGCCCTCCCGGCGCGGGCGGACCGGCCGGGGCGCGCTTCGCCGTCCGCATCCCGCTCGCGGCACTCGCGGCCGGGTCCGGACCGCCCCCCGACGCACCCCCCGGGGAGACCACGCCGCCGGGTGCGCGGTGGCGGGCCGTGCTCCTGACCGACGGCGGCGGGCGGGTGCCCCTCGCCGCGGCACCGGACCTGCCACCGCCCCTCTTCGCCGACGCCGCGGGCCACCTGGTGGTGGAGGTGACCGGCGAACCCCTCGTGGACGACGCCTCGGCCGGCCCGGACGGCGGACTTCGGATCGAGGGGCGCGGGGCCGGGGTCCTCGTGCTGCGCCACACCGCCCTCGGCGAGACGGTGACCGTGCCCGTCGAGGAGCGGGACGGACGCTTCCGCGCCGTGCTCGCAGAGCCGCCCCGCGAGGGGGACTGGGAGGTGTCCCTCGACGGCCGGCCCGCACGCGTGACGGGCCTGCTCGCCGCCAGGCTGCCGGTGAGCGCGGCCGGCGCCCGCTTCCGCCTCGACCGGCGGCACGGCGACCGGCTCACCGTGCACGGCGCGCCGGCGCTCGGGGACGCGGAGCGCAGCGCCCACCACCGCGCCCGGCTGCGCTCCGCGCACTACCCGGCGCAGCGCGGACTGCCCCTGAGGGACGCTGTGCTCTACGCGGGAGACGGCGCGCCGCGCGCGGTGCACGCCGAGCTCGTACGCCGGAGCACCGATACGGAGCACCTCTGGGTCACCGACGGATCCGCGGGCGACGCCGCCCGGGTCCCGGCCACCGCCGCCCCCGTCGTGGCGCACAGCGCCGCCTGGCACGAGGCGCTGGCCCGTGCGCGCCACGTCGTGGCGGCCGGCCCGCTGCCCACGTGGTTCGAGCGCCGCCCGGGCCAGACGGTCGTGCAGACCTGGCACGGCGCCCCCCTGGGCCGGTTCGGCCTGGACCTCGCGGGCACCCTGTACGCCGACCACCAGCACCTGGACACGCTGGCCGGCGGCTCGGCCCAGTGGTCGGTGCTGGTCTCCCCGAGCGGCTTCGCCACCCCGCACCTGCGCCGGGCGCTGGCCTACGGGGGCGAGGTCCTGGAAGCAGGCTCCCCGGCCGGTGACCTGCTGTCGGCTCCGGACCGGGACAAGACGGCCGAGCGGGTGCGCGGGTCGCTGGGCATCCCGGAGGGCCACCGCGTGGTGCTCCACGCGCCGACGTACCGCGACCATCTCGCGCACCCCCCGGCAAGCCTCCCCGCCGGGTCCCCGCCGCTGTACCGCTGGGACCCGGCGCTCGACCACGCGGAGCTGGCGCAGTCGCTGGACGGGCGCACGACGGTGCTGGTCCGCAGGCACCCGCGGGTCACGGGGAGCGTGCCGGTGCACCCCGCGCTGCGGGACGTGTCCGGCCATCCGGACGTCGCCGAGCTGCTGCTGATCGCGGACGTGCTGGTCACCGACTACGCGGGGCTGGCCTTCGACTTCGCGCACACCGGCCGGCCGATGCTCTTCCACACCCACGACCTGGAGCACTACAGAGACACCGTGCGCGGGTTCTGCCTGGACTTCGAGACCCGAGCGCCGGGGCCCCTCCTCGTCAGCACCCAGGAGGTGGCGGAGGCCCTGCGGGCCACTCCGGCGTCGGCGGCACTGCACGCGGACGCCTACGAGAGCTTCCGGCGGGATTTCTGCGGTCCGGCCGACGGCGGTGCCGCCCGCCGGGTCGTGGACCGGCTGCTCGGCGGGGAGCCGGAGGGGGCCCGGTCCCTCAGCCCTTGAGCGCTCAGCCCTTGAGCGCGCGGACCGCCGAGGCGGCCAGGTCGTCGAGGTAGCCCTTCGGCAGACCGCCGCGGACGACGGCGAGACGCCAGTAGAGCGGCCCGACGATGAGGTCGAGCGCCCGGTCGGGGTCGCTGCCCTCGGGCAGCTCGCCGCGTGCGACCGCCTCCCGCACGACCACGGCCGCCACGCCCTGCTGCTGGTCGAGCAGGGCCGCCTTGATGGCGTCGGAGATCTCCGGATTCCGGGCCGCCTCGACCAGGAGGTCCGGGATCACCTGTGACGCGAGGGGATGCCTCAGGGCGTACGAGGCCAGTTCGAGCACGGCCCGGACGTCCCCGTACAGCGAACCGGTGGCGGGCGCCGGCATGCCCTGCGCCGCGACGGCCGCCACCAGGTCCAGGACGAGGTGGAGCTTGGACTTCCAGCGCCGGTAGACGGCGGTCTTGCCCACCCCCGCGCGCCGGGCGATGCCCTCGATCGACATCCGGGCGAATCCGACGGCGGCCAGTTCCTCGAAGACGGCGACGCGGATCGCGTCGGTCACGTCCTCGCGCAGCACCGCGGCACCCGCCGGGGTCCGGCGCCCGGTTCGCCGTTCGGTGTTCATGTTCCGAATGATAGACCGTAACGACGAAACGGTTGCGTTGCGACGCACAAACGTCCTACTGTCAGCGTTACGACGATACGGTGCCGTCCCAACCGCCCCGGTCGTCCGCAGCCCCTCCCCCCAAGCCCCCCGTCGAAAGCGATCGTGGTGAGCCAGACAGCAGCCCCGCCGGCCCCGGTGGACACCGCATCTCCCATCCACCTCCCCGTGTACGAGCCCGGTGAGCTGGCCGCGCTCGCCGCCCGCCACGGCCTCACCGTCAGCGGGGCCCGGCCGACCCTCGGGGAGTACGTCCGGCAGCTGTGGGGACGCAGGCACTTCATCACCGCCTTCGCCACCGCCAAGCTGACCGCGCAGTACAGCCAGGCGAAGCTCGGCCAGATCTGGCAGATCATGACCCCGCTGCTCAACGCGACGGTCTACTACTTCATCTTCGGCGTCCTGATGAACACCAAGCACGGAGTCCCCGACTACGTGCCCTTCCTCGTCACCGGCGTCTTCATCTGGACCTTCACCTCCAGCTCGATCACGGCCGGCACGCGGGCCATCAGCGGCAACACCGGGCTCGTGCGGGCACTGCACTTCCCCCGGGCGTCCCTCCCGATCGCGCTGGCCATCCAGCAGCTGCAACAGCTGCTGTTCTCCCTCTGCGCACTGTTCCTGATCCTGCTCGCGTTCGGTCAGTACCCGCAGCCCTCCTGGATGCTGGCGGTCCCGGCACTCGCCCTCCAGGCGGTGTTCAACACCGGCGTCTCCATGGTCATGGCACGGCTCGCCGCCAAGACCCCGGACATCGCACAGCTCACCCCCTTCATCCTGCGGACCTGGATGTACGCCTCCGGCGTCATGTGGAGCCTCGACACGCTGCTCTCCGCGGACCGGGTGCCCCGGCTCGTCCTGCTCGCGCTCGAATGCAACCCGGCCGCCGTCTACATCGACCTGATGCGCTACGCCCTGATCGACAGCTTCACCGGCGCGCAGCTGCCCCCGCACGTGTGGGCCGTCGCGGCGGGCTGGGCGCTCGTCGCCGGCGTCGGCGGCTTCGTCTACTTCTGGAAGGCCGAGGAGAGGTACGGACGTGGCTGACACCTCCGGCACCCGTGTGCCCACCGTCGTCGTGGACGACGTCCACATCACCTACACCGTGAACGGCGCCCGCACCGGCCGGGGCAGCGCCACCTCCGCGCTGAACCGGATCGTGTCGCGCAAGCAGCCCCGGGGAGCGCGCGAGGTGCACGCCGTGAAGGGCGTCAGCTTCGCCGCGTACAAGGGCGAGGCGATCGGCCTGATCGGTTCCAACGGTTCCGGCAAGTCGACCCTGCTCAAGGCCATCGCCGGCCTTCTGCCGCCGTCGAAGGGCCAGGTCCACACCCAGGGCCAGCCCTCGCTCCTCGGCGTGAACGCCGCCCTGATGAGCGACCTGACCGGCGAGCGCAACGTCGTGCTCGGCGGGCTGGCCATGGGCATGACGCGCGAACAGATCCGGGAGCGCTACCAGTCCATCGTCGACTTCTCCGGCATCAACGAGAAGGGCGACTTCATCACCCTGCCGATGCGCACCTACTCCTCCGGCATGGGCGCCCGGCTGCGCTTCTCCATCGCCGCCGCCAAGAGCCACGACGTCCTGCTGATCGACGAGGCCCTGTCCACCGGCGACGCGAAGTTCCAGCGGCGCAGCAGGGACCGCATCATGGAGCTCCGCGAGGAGGCCGGCACGGTGTTCCTGGTCAGCCACAGCAACAGGTCGATCACCGACACCTGCGACCGCGCGATCTGGCTGGAGGCGGGCACGCTCCGGATGGACGGCCCGGCCAAGGAGGTCGTGGCGGCGTACGAGGAGTTCACCGGCCCCGTCCGGCCCCGGAAGCCCAAGAAGTGACACGTCCGCAGAAGTGACACGTCCGCCGGGCGGGCCGCGAAGGCCCGCCCGGCGGACGTGTGTGACGGCGGCCCCACGGGCCGCCCGGGGTCAGGCGTGCGTACGGAGCAGGGTCCGCATCGTCCGCATGGCGACCGACAGGTTCGCCAGGTCGAAGGCCTCCGAGCTCCGGATCTCCTCCAGAGTGGCGCGCGAACGCGCCAGGATCGCCGCGTTCTTCTCCTCCCAGGCCTTGAACCGCTGCTCGGGCGACGACGAGCCGTTGCCCGCGGACAGCACGTCCGAGGTGAGCGCGGCGTGCGCGGCGTACAGGTCCTCACGGATGGAGGCGCGGGCCATCGACTGCCAGCGGTCGCCCCGCGGCAGCTCGATGATCCGGTCCATCAGCTGGGTGATGCCGAGCCGGTCGGCCAGGTCGTAGTACACCTCGGCGACGGCCAGCGGGTCCTTGCCCGTGCGGTCCGCGATCGCCACGATGTCCAGCGCCGGGAAGGCGGACGAGAAGCCCGCCACCCGCACCGCCAGCTCGTCCGGCACGCCCACCGAGGTGAGTTCGTCGAGGATCGACTGGTACCACTCGACGTCCGCGCCCCTGAGCAGCTTGGGCAGCTCGTTCCAGACGTGCTCCACGCCCTCGCGGAAGAACTCGACGGTCTCCGCGATCGCGACCGGCTGCGGCCGGTTGCCCAGGAGCCAGCGCGCACCGCGCTCGACGAGCCGGCGCGAGTGGAGCCGGATCCGGGTCAGCACGTCGGCGGCGACCGTGTTGTCGAGCGCCTCCACGGCGTCCCACACCCCGGCGAGACCGAAGATCTCCCGCGCCGCGAACTGGGCCCGCACGATCTCCTCGAGCGACGCCCCGGTCTCCTCCCGCAGCCGGTGCAGGAAGGTCGAACCACCGGTGTTGACCGTGTCGTTGACCAGCACCGTCGTGATGATCTCGCGACGCAGCGCGTGCCCGTCGACCGCCTCCGGGAAGCGCTCGCTGAGCTGCTTCGGGAAGTAGGCGTGCACCAGCTTCTGCAGGTGCGCGTCGTCCGGCAGGCTGGTGGCGACCAGCTCGTCGGCGGCCGTGATCTTCGTGTACGCGATCAGCACGGCGAGCTCGGGCTGGCTGAGCCCCTTGCCGTGGTTGAGCAGTTCGCGGACCTGGCGGTCGTTCGGCAGGAACTCCAGCGCCCGGTCGAGGTGCCCGTCGCGCCCCAGCTTGCGCATGAAGCGCTGGTGCGCGTGCATGAGCGACGGTGCCTGGGCGCAGGCGTTGGCCAGCGCCGTGTTCTGTGCGTAGTTGTTGCGCAGCACCAGCGCGCCGACCTCGTCGGTCATCTCCGCGAGCAGCTTGTTGCGCTGCTTCACGGTCATGTCGCCGTCCCGGACGAGACCGTTCAGCAGGATCTTGATGTTCACCTCGTGGTCCGACGTGTCCACACCGGCGCTGTTGTCGATCGCGTCCGTGTTGATGCGGCCACCGGACCGGGCGAACTCGATGCGGCCGAGCTGCGTGGCGCCCAGGTTGCCGCCCTCACCGACGACACGGGCCCGCAGGTCCGCGCCGTTGACGCGGATCGAGTCGTTCGCCTTGTCACCGACGTCCGCGTCGGTCTCGGCCGACGACTTGATGTACGTGCCGATGCCACCGTTCCACAGGAGGTCGACCGACGCCTTGAGGATGTTCTGCATCAGCTCGGCGGGGGTCATCTTGACGACCTTCTCGTCGATGCCGAGCGCCGCACGCATGTGCGCGTTGACCGGGATCGACTTCGCGGAGCGCGGGTGGATGCCGCCGCCCGCGGACAGCAGGTCGGTGTCGTAATCCGCCCACGAGCTGCGGGGCAGGTCGAACAGCCTGCGCCGCTCGGCGTACGAGGTCGCCGCGTCCGGGTTGGGGTCGATGAAGATGTGCCGGTGGTCGAAGGCGGCGACCAGCCTGATGTGCTCGGAGAGCAGCATCCCGTTGCCGAACACGTCACCCGACATGTCGCCGACACCGACGACGGTGAAGTCCTCGGTCTGCGTGTCGTGGCCCAGCTCGCGGAAGTGCCGCTTCACGGACTCCCACGCACCGCGGGCCGTGATGCCCATGCCCTTGTGGTCGTATCCCGCCGAACCGCCGGAGGCGAACGCGTCGCCGAGCCAGAAGCCGTACGAGACGGCCACGTCGTTGGCGATGTCCGAGAAGCTCGCCGTCCCCTTGTCGGCGGCCACGACGAGATAGGTGTCGTCCTCGTCGTGACGGACGACCTCGGAGGGCGGCACGACCTCGCCGGTCACCATGTTGTCGGTGATGTCGAGCAGCGCCGAGATGAAGATCTTGTAGCAGGCGATGCCCTCGGCGAGCCACGCGTCGCGGTCGACGGCCGGGTCCGGGAGCTGCTTGGCGACGAACCCGCCCTTGGCGCCCACCGGCACGATCACCGTGTTCTTGACCATCTGCGCCTTGACCAGGCCGAGGATCTCCGTACGGAAGTCCTCCCGTCGGTCCGACCAGCGCAGACCGCCCCGGGCGACCTTGCCGAAGCGCAGGTGGACGCCCTCGACGCGCGGCGAGTAGACCCAGATCTCGAACGCCGGGCGGGGCGCCGGAAGGTCCGGGATCGCCTGCGGGTCGAACTTCATGGAGACGTAGCCGTGCGGCTCGTGGTCGTCGGCCAGCTGGAAGTAGTTCGTCCGCAGCGTGGCCTTGATGACCGTGAGGAAGGACCTCAGGATCCGGTCCTCGTCCAGCGAGGCGACCTGGTCCAGTGCCCCGTCCAGCTCCTCCAGCAGCCCGTCGGTCAGCTCCGTGCCCGCCTTCTGGCGGACCGGGGACATCCGGGCCTCGAAGAGCGAGACGAGCAGCCGGGTCGTGTGGACGTTGTTGCGGAGGGTGTCCTCCATGTAGTCCTGGCTGAACGTCGAACCCGCCTGGCGCAGGTACTTCGCGTAGGCGCGCAGCACCATCGCCTGACGCCAGTCCAGTCCGGCACCCAGGACCAGGGAGTTGAAGCCGTCGTTTTCCGCCTCGCCGGTCCAGATGGCCGCGAACGCCTCCTGGAAGCGGTCACGGGCGTCCTCGGCGAGGTGGTCGCCCTTGCCCGTGGACTTCGGCATCCGCAGCCCGAAGTCGTAGATCCAGGCGTGCGTGCGGTCGGAGCAGCGCAGCTCGTACGGCCGCTCGTCGACCACCTCGACGCCGAGGCGCTGGAGGGCGGGCAGCACGGCGGAGAGCGAGACCTGCTCACCGGTCCGGTAGATCTTGAAGCGCCGCTCGCCGGGGCCGGCGCCGACGGGCTCGTACAGGCTGAGCGCGAAGTCCTCGCGCTCGCTCTTGAGCTCCTCCAGGTGCACGAGGTCGGCGACCGCTGCACGGGGCGAGTGGTCGGCCTTGTAGCCCTCGGGGAACGACTGGCCGTAGCGCCGCATCAGTTCGGCGGCACGCTCCTCGCCGCACTCCGCGTTCAGCGCCTCCTGGAAGCCGTCTGCCCAGGAGCGTGCGGCCTCGACGAGGCGCGCCTCGATGCGGTCCGCGTCGGCGTCCGTCAGGTGCGGCAGCTCGGTGCCGGGCGGGACGCGGACGACGAAGTGGAGCCGCGAGAGGATCGACTCGGTGTTCCAGGCGGTGAAGTCGACGCTGGTGCCGCCGAGTTCCTCCTTGAGGATGTCGATCAGCCGGAGCCGTACGCCCGTGGTGTAGCGGTCGCGCGGGAGGTAGACGAGGGCGGAGTAGTAGCGCCCGTACTCGTCCTGGCGCAGGTACAGCCGCAGCCGGCGCCGCTCCTGGAGGTAGAGCACGGAGGTGACGATGGAGCGCAGCTGGTCGACGGGCGTCTGGAACAGCTCGTCGCGGGGGTACGTCTCCAGGATCTGCACCAGGTCACGGCCGTCGTGGCTGTCGGGCGTGAAGCCCGCGCCCTCCAGCACCTCGGCGACCTTGCGGCGCACCACGGGAACCCGGCGCACCGACTCGGTGTAGGCCGCCGAGGAGAACAGCCCGAGGAACCGCCGCTCTCCGATGACGTTGCCGTTGGCGTCGAACTTCTTCACGCCGACGTAGTCCAGGTAGCTGGGGCGGTGCACCGTCGCCCTGCTGTTGGCCTTCGTCAGGACGAGGAGCTTGTGCTCCCGGGCCTTCGCCCGGGCATCGGCGGGCAGCCGGTCGAAGGACGGGCTCACCGGGTGGGCCTCGTCCTCGGTGTGCTTCGGGTCGGACCGCAGAATGCCGAGACCGGTGCCGGGCACGGCCGTCAGCGCGTCGGAGTCGCGGAGCTCGTACTCCCGGTAGCCGAGGAAGGTGAAGTGGTCCGCGGCGAGCCAGCGCAGCAGCTCGCGGGCCTCCTCGACCTCCTCGTCGGCCAGCTCGTCGAGCGGCTCGGACGGCAGGTCGTCGGCCATCCGCAGCGCGGCGTCGCGCATCTTGTCCCAGTCCTCGACGGTCTCCCGCACGTCGGACAGGACACGCAGCAGGTCGGCGGTGATCTGCTTCAGGTCGGCGCGGTCGGTCTCCCGGTCGATCTCGACGTGGATCCAGGACTCGACGACCGCGTCGTGCGGCAGCTCAGGACCGGCCTGCCGGCCCTTCGCCCGCTTCCCGCCGTTGCCCCGGGGCCGGTCGTCGGCGAGCACTTCGATCAGCTTGCCCGCGACGTCACGGCGGACGGTCACCTGCGGATGGATCACGAGGTGGATGCCGCGGCCCTGCCGGGACAGCTCGTTGGTCACCGAATCGACCAGGAAGGGCATGTCGTCCGTGACGACCTCGACGACCGAGTGACTGCTCGTCCAGCCGTTCTCGTCGACCGTCGGGGTGTGCACCCGGACGTTCGCGGTGCCCTGGGGTCGGTTCTCGGCCAGGCGGTAGTGCGAGGAGGCGGCACCGAAGACGTCGACCGGGTCGCGGCCGCTCACGTCCTCGGGAGCGGTGTGCAGGTAGTAGCGCTGGAGATAGGCGAGCAGCGTGTCCCGGCCCGGCCGGTCACCCTGGCCGGTGCCGTCGTCCGCTCCGGTGCCGGTCGCCGCGTCGGCAAGGTGCACCCGGAGGCCACCACCCGGGCCACCGACACCACCGCCCGGACTGTTGTCAGCTACCCGGGCCGCCCGTGCGAGCAGCTCGGCCTTGGCTTCGTCCAGCTTGGTCTGCATGTCCTCTGGCTCCTGTCGCGCGCCGTTGCGTGACGTAGGTGAAGAAGGCGGCGTCACGCCACGACGCGGGGATTCCGGTCTGGGTCGACGCTATGCCGCCTGGGGAGATACCCGGGACCATATCGGCCATTTCCGGCCGGGGGTCGGGGGCGCGGAGATCACGGATCGCCCGGGTGCTGTGGCACTCCGGGCCCATGCCGGGGGCTTCGCTGCCCCCGAGACGTATCGCGCTGATCACCGCACCAGGCTATCCCTCTCGCACCCACAACCGTCATGAGCCGCATATGTACAAAAGAAGCCACAGAACTTTGACACTCTGGACATCGCATGCGGCCGTTCCGGCCCGTATAGGCACACACGCGGGCAGATGTGATCAGTCCGTCATCAGCTCGGCCAGCGCGACCGCCTCGGCCAGGGTGTCCACCACCGGCACACCCGCCGCCTCCAGGCTGCCGCGGCTGTGCGAACCACCGGTGTAGAGCACGGCGCGCGCCCCCACGTGAGCGGCGGCCACTGCGTCGTCCAGCGCGTCACCGATGACCACGGCACTGCCGGGGGAGACGTCCCCGAGCACCTCGAAGTGACGCTCCATGTGCTGCGCCTTGCTGCCGCCCGAGGGGCCCCTGCGGCCGTCGACCCGCACGAAGTGGCGCTCGATGCCGTATCCCCGCACCACGGGCACCAGGTGCTCGTGGCCGTACATGCTCAGCAGGGACTGGCTGCGCCCGCCGAGGCTCCAGCGGGCCAGCAGCTCCTCGACCCCGGCGGTCAGGCCGCAGGCGACCCGCTGCTCGGTGTAGTGGCGGTGGAAGAGATCGTCCATCCGCTCCCACTCCGCCGGGGTGGGCAGCCGGCCCATGAGCCGCTCGTAGAACCTGGGTATCGGGACGCAGTACGTCTCGCGGTACTGCTCGAGGGTGAGCGGCGCGAGGTCGACCTCCGCGAACGCGGCGTTCGTCGCGCCGAGGACGGCATCGATGTCGTCGAGCAGTGTGCCGTTCCAGTCCCAGACCAGATGGGTGCGGTGCTTCCCCGTTGTCTCCATGGGAAAAAAATACCCGCCACCTGCGACAGCGGACCCGGCGAGAGTCCGCCGCCACGGATCGGGCGTGGTGGGGCGGAGAGCGTGCGGGGCGGGCCGCTCAGGCGATCAGACCCGGGATCTCCTGGATCCCGAACCACAGGAGCTCGTGGTCCTCGGCGCCGTCCACGGTGAACTGGGCGTCGTCGTCCCCGAGATCCGCGGCTCCGAGGGCGGCCGCCGCCGCGGCGACGTCCTTCTCCGCGTCGTCGGCGTCCACATGGACCGCGGCCGCCTTCGACAGCGGCACCGCGTCCGCGAGACGGACCTCACCCAGCGAGGACGCGTCCAGAATGTGGTCGGGGTCGGCGGCCACCGCCCCGTCCGGCACGTCCAGAGCGACGACGACACGTCGCCGGAGCTCGTCCGGCTTCCCGGCGATCAGCCGCAGCGAGGCGGCGGCGGCCCGGTTGAGCGCGGCGTACTCCAGCTCCTCGATGTCGTCGGAGACGTACCACTCGCGCAGACCGGGCGTCACCGCGTACGCGGTCAGCGGCCCCGGACCGATCTCGCCGGCCCCGTGCACCGAGGCGAGACCGGAGAGGGTCAGGGGGACGTACACACGCATGGCTGACCGCTTTCGTAGTCGAGGACGCCCTCAGGATACGTGCGAGGTCCCCCTTCGGGGTTGCCGATCAGCCCTCCGGCGTCCACCCCACGACGACCGTCACTCTCCTCGATCCCTTGCGGCGCACGGCACATCACCCTGATAGGTGATCCCGGAGGCTGCCCGATCGGCCCCAACGGCCGCTTGCGGGGCCGCAGACCCGCCCCGTAGAAGAGCCCCAGCAGAAGTTACCGCCCGGTACTCGCCCGGGCTCCGGACAGCAGCCACGGGGGCTATGAGCATGAGCACGGACAGGACGAGGCCGGCCGGACGACGCGACCGCACCAGGCCGGGCACCGTACCGCCGCAACGCACGCCGCTGCGGCCGCGGCGGCCACTGCGCCCGCACCAGTGGTTCGCCGAGCGCCTTCTCGCGGTACTCAGCGGCCAGCGACCGGTGCACTGGATGCTCGGCCACACCATCGGCGAGGCCTACGACCAGCTGGCCGAGCTCGCCCCGGACGCCCCGCTCGGCGCGGGGTGCGGGCGCCCCGTCGTGCGCGCCTGTCACGGCACCCAGCCCGCCACCGGCGTGGTCGAGGCCTTCGCGAGCATCGCCACGGGCGAACAGGTCCGCGCCATGGCCTTCCGCCTGGAACAGGGCCCCGACCAGCGCTGGCGCTGCGCCGCCATCGACCTGGGCGGCGAACGCCTCCCGGCGGTCCGCTGAACGCCCGGCACGTGTCGCCCGGACGGGCGCCTGCCTCGCCGCCCGGCACGGCAGGGTGCGGCGGGGCCCTGAGGACCACGGGAGGCGTTCCCGGCGCCTCGGGGCCCGCTGGTCCCGTCGTCGGGCTCGCGGTGCGTCCTGGGGGCACCTGGAGGGCTCCTCGCGCCCGGCGGGCCCCCTGCCGCTGACGGGTTCCCTCCCCCACGCGGGGAGGGAACGGAAAACGGCCTGGGCCGGACACCTCTGCGGTGTCCGGCCCAGGCCGTCGAACGGCGCCTCGCGCTACTTCTTGCGGCGGCGCCCGCCGCTGCCACTGCTCTTCTGCGCCTTGCGGCGCTCCGCACGGGTCATCCCGTCACCCTCGGATGCCGCGCCGTCGCCGTTGGAGAAGTCGCCCTCCACGACACCGCCCTCGCCGTCCACCGTGGGAGCGGAGAAGTGGAGCCGGTCGGGACGCTGGGGCGCGTCCAGACCCTTGGCACGGATCTCGGGCCGGGCCGCCGGGGCCGGAACCGCGGCGTCCTGCTTGTCGAGCGAGGTCTGCTCGCCCGCCGCCTGCACCGGAACCTCCTCGACCTGCTGCTCGACCTGGACCTCCAGGTTGAACAGGTAGCCGACGGACTCCTCCTTGATGCCCTCCATCATGGCGTTGAACATGTCGAAGCCCTCACGCTGGTACTCGACCAGCGGGTCCTTCTGCGCCATGGCCCGGAGGCCGATGCCCTCCTGGAGGTAGTCCATCTCGTAGAGGTGCTCGCGCCACTTGCGGTCGAGCACGGACAGCACCACGCGCCGCTCGAGCTCACGCATGATGTCCGAGCCGAGGGTCTTCTCGCGCTCCGCGTACTGCTCGTGGATGTCGTCCTTCACCGACTCGGCGATGAAGTCGGCCGTGACCCCGGCCAGGTCGCCCGCGGCGTCCTCGAGCTCGGCGACGGTCACCTTCACCGGGTAGAGCTGCTTGAAGGCGCCCCACAGACGGTCGAGGTCCCACTCCTCGGCGAAGCCCTCCGCCGTCTCCTGGCGGATGTAGTCGTCGATCGTGTCGTCCATGAAGTGGCGGATCTGGTCCTGCAGGTCCTCACCCTCGAGGACGCGGCGGCGCTCGCCGTAGATGACCTCGCGCTGCCGGTTGAGCACCTCGTCGTACTTCAGGACGTTCTTGCGCGTCTCGAAGTTCTGCTGCTCGACCTGCGACTGCGCGGAGGCGATCGCCCGGGTGACCATCTTGTTCTCGATCGGGACGTCGTCGGGGACGTTCGCCATCGACATGACGCGCTCGACCATCTGCGCCTTGAACAGGCGCATCAGGTCGTCACCCAGCGACAGGTAGAACCGGGACTCGCCCGGGTCGCCCTGACGGCCGGAACGACCGCGCAGCTGGTTGTCGATACGGCGCGACTCGTGCCGCTCCGTACCGAGGACGTAGAGCCCGCCGAGCTCCTTGACCTCTTCGAACTCCGCCTTCACCGCCTGAGCGGCCTTCTCCAGCGCGGCGGGCAGGGCCGCGGCCCACTCCTCGACGTGCTCCACGGGGTCCAGACCGCGCTGGCGCAGCTCCGCCTCGGCGAGGTCGTCCGGGTTCCCGCCGAGCTTGATGTCGGTGCCTCGGCCGGCCATGTTCGTGGCGACCGTGACCGCGCCCTTGCGGCCGGCCTGGGCGACGATCGTCGCCTCACGCTCGTGCTGCTTGGCGTTGAGCACCTCGTGCTGGACACCGCGCTTGGAGAGCTGCTGCGAGAGGTACTCGGACTTCTCGACGGAGGTCGTGCCGACCAGGATCGGCTGGCCCTTCTCGTGCTTCTCCGCGATGTCGTCGACGACCGCGGCGAACTTCGCGACCTCGGTGCGGTAGATCAGGTCCGACTGGTCGGCGCGGAGCATCGGCCGGTTGGTCGGGATCGGGACGACGCCGAGCTTGTAGATCTGGTGGAACTCAGCGGCCTCGGTCATCGCCGTACCGGTCATGCCGGAGAGCTTGCCGTAGAGGCGGAAGAAGTTCTGCAGGGTGATCGTGGCGAGCGTCTGGTTCTCGTCCTTGATGTCCACCCCTTCCTTCGCCTCGATGGCCTGGTGCATGCCCTCGTTGTAGCGGCGTCCGGCGAGGATGCGGCCGGTGTGCTCGTCGACGATCATGACTTCGCCGTCGATGACGACGTAGTCCTTGTCCTTCTTGAAGAGTTCCTTGGCCTTGATCGCGTTGTTGAGGTACCCGACGAGCGGGGTGTTCACCGACTCGTAGAGGTTGTCGATCCCGAGCCAGTCCTCGACCTTCGCGACACCGGGCTCGTGGATGGCCACGGTGCGCTTCTTCTCGTCGACCTCGTAGTCGCCGGTCTCCTCGATGCCCTTCAGCGGGTTGCCCGCCTCACCCCGGGTGAGGCGCGTGACCAGCTTGGCGAAGTCGCCGTACCACTTGGTCGCCTGGTCGGCGGGGCCGGAGATGATCAGCGGCGTACGGGCCTCGTCGACGAGGATCGAGTCGACCTCGTCGACGATGGCGAAGTTGTGTCCGCGCTGGACCAGCTCGTCCTGGGACCACGCCATGTTGTCGCGGAGGTAGTCGAAGCCGAACTCGTTGTTCGTGCCGTACGTGATGTCACAGGCGTACTGCTCACGGCGCTGCGCCGGTGTCATGTTCGCGATGATGCAGCCGACCTCGAGGCCGAGGAACTTGTGCACCCGGCCCATCATCTCGGAGTCACGCTCGGCGAGGTAGTCGTTCACCGTGATCAGGTGCACGCCCTTGCCGGAGAGCGCGTTGAGATACGCCGGCAGGGTGCCGACGAGGGTCTTGCCCTCGCCGGTCTTCATCTCGGCGACGTAGCCGAGGTGCAGGGCGGCGCCGCCCATCATCTGGACGTCGTAGTGGCGCTGTCCGAGGACTCGCTTCGCGGCCTCACGGACGGTGGCGAATGCTTCGGGAAGCAGGTCGTCCAGGCTCTCGCCGTCCGCGTACCGTTCCTTGTACTCGTCGGTGAGCGCCCGCAGCTCGGCGTCGGAGAGGTTGACGAAGTCCTCTTCGATGGAGCTGACCTGGTCCGCGATGCGGTGCAGTTTGCGCAGGATCTTGCCTTCGCCTGCACGCATGAGCTTGTTGAAGACGGACACTGAGGCTGGTCTCCTTGCCGGTCGGGCCTGGCACTGGGTCGTGTAATGGACTCGGCGCGGGCACGGCAGGTGGGCCCCACCGCAACGGCCATCGTAAGCGAGGACCCCGCCGCGCCGGGAGGGCTGCCGCCGCGTTGACCCCCGCCGCACCCTTCCAGGACAACGTACGGAGGGGACGGAAGGTGCCGGGCAGCCCGAAAAGTACTCGCGTCACGGCGACCGGTTCACCAGTATTCCTTCATGGAACCCACGGCCTTCACCACCGATCGCCTGCTCCTGCGGCCCGTCGAACCCGGGGACGCGGAAGCGGTGTACCTCGCATGCCAGGACCCGGAGATCCAGCGCTGGACGGTCGTCCCCTCGCCGTACACCCGCGCCGACGCCGACCTCTTCACGCGGGAGCTGGCGCCCTCCGGATGGCGGGACGACACGATGTACAGCTTCGCGGTCCTGCTGCGGGAGGACCGCACGCTCGTCGGTGCGCTCGGCCTCGGCGGCCGCGCCCTGCCGGGCACCTACGAGGTCGGCTTCTGGACGGCGGCCGGGCACCGCGGCGCCGGCTACACCACGGAAGCGGTGCTGGGGGCGGCCCGCTGGGCCTTCACCGCGCTGTCCGCGGACCGGCTGGAGTGGCGGGCGGAGATCGGTAACACACCGTCCCGTGCCGTCGCCCTGCGTGCCGGCTTCCGGATGGAGGGCGACCAGCGGTCGGCCCTGGTCAACAAGGGCGTACGCCTCGACACCTGGACGGGCGCCCTGCTCCCGGCCGACCTCGGGCTTCCCGGCACCGTCCCGCACCGGTCGGCCACGGGTGTCAGTGGAGCGCTCTAGGGTCGTGAGCATGACGTCTGTGCCTCAGCCCGTGCTGGAAATCTCCGCCGACCAGGCCCGCCGGATCGCCCTTCGCGCCCAGGGTCTCCTGGGAGCCCCGGACCGCCGGGGCGGGGTCCGGGGCGTGCTGCGCGGCCTCGGGGCCGTCCAGCTCGACACGATCTCCGTCCTGGCCCGGTCGCACGAGCTCGTCCCCTACGCACGCCTGGGGGCCGTCGGACGGCGCACCGTCGACGAGGCCTACTGGTCGGGAGGCCACTCGTTCGAGTACTGGTCGCACGCCGCCTGCATCCTCCCGGTCGAGGAGTGGCCGCACTTCGCCTTCCGCCGCCGCGCCTACCGCGCCCGGCCGCAGTGGAACCACGACCTGCCCGACGGGGCGTACGAGACGGTGATCAAGCAGCTGCGGGCCGAGGGTCCGCTGACGGCCACCGAGCTCGGCGGCGCGAAGAACGGCGGCGAGTGGTGGGACTGGTCGGCGTCCAAGGTCGCCGTCGAGCGCGCCCTGATGTACGGCGAGGTGGTGTGCACCGAGCGGCGCGGGTGGAAGCGGGTCTACGACCTGGCCGAGCGGGCGATCCCCGCCGCCGTGCTGCACGACGACATGGACGACACCGAGTGCCTGCGCAGGCTCGTGGCACTGGCCGGACGGTCGCTGGGCGTCGGCACCCGGGCGGACATCGCCGACTACCACCGCATCAAGGCCGAACAGTTCGACGCGGTCGTGGCGGATTCCGGGCTGGTCCCGGTGTCGGTTCGGGGCTGGGCGAAGCCGGCGTGGGCGCACCCGGAGGCCCTGGCCTCGGAGCCGCGCGGACGCCACCGCACGACGCTCCTGTCACCGTTCGACTCACTGATCTGGGAGCGGGCGCGCACGGAGCGGATCTTCGGGTTCACCCACCGTCTGGAGGCGTACGTACCCCGGCCCAAGCGGATCCACGGCTACTTCGCCATGCCGCTGCTGGCGGGTGGCAGGCTGCAGGGCCGGGTCGACCCCGCGAGGGAGGGAACCACGCTGGTCGCACGCCAGGTGTCGCTGGACGGCGCGAAGTCCGTCGCGCCGATGGCCCAAGCCCTCGCCGAGGCGGCGTCCTGGGTCGGCTGCACCGACATCCGGCTCGAACGGGTGGACGCACCTGAGCTGCGCGGGCCTCTCACGGCGGAAATCGCCCGGGCTCTCGCCTGAGGGCCGTCCTCCCGGGACGTCACCGGATCTCGAGGATCTTCTCCCGCATGGCATAGACCACCGCTTCCATCCGGGAGTGCAACTGCAGTTTCTCCAGGATATTGCGGACGTGGTTCTTGACCGTGTTCTCCGAAATGAACAATTCCTTGGCGATGTCGCGGTTGTTCATGCCCGTCGCGACGAGTTTGAGGACTTCCAGCTCGCGCTCGGTGAGACGCGGCGCCGGCACCAGGCGGCGCTCGTCCGTGCGCTGGATCATCGACTTGAACTCGGTGAGCAGCTTGGAGGCCATCGACGGGCTGATCTGGGACTGGCCGTCCGCCACCGCGCGAATCGCCGTGGCCACCTCGTCGGTGGAGATCTCCTTGAGGAGATAGCCGGTGGCACCCGCCTTGATCGCTTCGTAGAGGTCGGCCTCCTCGTCGCTGATCGTCAGCATGATGATCTTGGCGCTGGGGGCGACCTCCTTGATGGAGGTGCACGCTTCGATGCCCCCGCGCCTGGGCATCCGTACATCCATCAGCACGATGTCGGGGAGCAGGTCCGCCGCCTTGTCCACGGCCTCGGCCCCGTCCCCCGCCTCTCCGACGACCTGGATGTCCTCCTCCTGTGCGAGGACGATCTCCAGCCCCCTGCGGAAGAGCGCGTGGTCGTCCACCACGAGCACCCTGATCGGCTCCTTGCGGGAACTGCCGTCGTGCGCACCGGAGTCCGCGCCGCCGGCGCTGTCGGCATCGGTCGTCCCGCGCACGGGCCCGAAGGTGTCCGCCATCGTTCCTCCCCCTGAAGGCCACTGCCTGAGGTCACAGGCTGTCCGCCAACGGCAGTGCACACAGCACTGATTGGCCTGAGGCGCCATGCTGTCATGCCCGGCCGCCGAAGCGGTGCCCCCTCGTGCGCACGCGATGCCCCCGGCCGCGCGCGAACGCTTCCAGGGGCACCGTGCATGAGCTGTGGACGGTGACGTCAGCCGCCGAGCGCACCGCCCGCGCCACCGGCCCCGTCCGAGGCCAGCGGGTCGGTCCTCAGGTGGATCACGCCGTAGTCGTAGGCGTGACGCCGGTAGACGACACTGGGCTCCTTGGAGTCCGAGTCGACGAAGAGGTAGAAGTCGTGTCCGACCAACTCCATCTCGTAGAGGGCCTGGTCGAGCGTCATGGGCGCTGCGACGTGCATCTTCTCGCGCACGACGAGCGGTCCCTCGCCCTGCACCTCGAGCGAGCCGACCCTCCTGGTCGGCACGGACTCGCCCGGCTCCTCGGGAATCAGCTCACCGTCCCCGTTGAAGGAGGCGGCTTCCGGCACTACCTCTGCGACCTCGGCCGCGGACAGACGCCCGTTGCCGCGCCTGCTGTAGCGCTTGTCATGCTCCTTGCGCAGCTGTGTGTCCAGCTTGTCGGTGGCCAGGTCCAGCGCTGCGTACGGGTCGCCTGCCGCCGCTTCCGCCCGGATGACCGGCCCACGCGAGCGGAGCGTGATCTCCACCCGGGCTGCCCGGTCGGCCTGACGGGGATTCGGCTCCTTGGACACCTCGACGTCGAGGCTGATCACCTTGCCGTCGAACTTCTGGATCTTGTCCAGCTTCAGTTTCTCGGCCACGTGCTTGCGGAACCGCTCGGGCACCTCGGTCTTGCGGCCCTTGACGACGATGTCCACGCAGAACTCCGTTCCCGGATCGCTCCGCTTCGGCGGCGGAGCATCTCCCTTTTGCACCAGGCTCCAGCGATCACCGGAGCCGCGGACTCGGTGACTTCCACCTCCTCCTCCCCCACCGATGAGGTATCCACCCCATCGACTTCCATGCTTCCGGCCTGCTGCTGAGTTACCTGCCCGAAACCTGGTGGTGCATTCGTCGAGGCGCGGGATTCACCGTTCCTCACAACCGAACATAGCCTGCCCACCACCGTGTCGGCACCCGCTACTCACGCGTACCTCCGTTCAGGGCCCTTTAGCCACTTACTACCTGCAACGATGCAAGTTAACTGTCAGTTCCGGTTTAATTCGAAAGCAGTCGGAGAAGCTGCGACAACCGCGGCCATGAGCCCCTCCGCGCCGGCGCCCCCGGTGTGCGCCACGGCCCGGACGGCGCGCGCGGCGTCGGCCAGTGAGGCGCCGGTCGTCAACAGGTCATCGACGAGTACCACCCGGCCCCGCGCCAGGGCTTCCGCGCCGCCGGCCGCGACCATCAGGGCGCCCGACAGATTCGCCTGCCTCTCACGGGCCCCCAGCCCCGCCTGGTCGGCCACCGCCCGCCGCTGTCGCAGCACCGCGAGCACCCGGGCCCGGGCGCCTCCGCGCCGCAGCTCGGCACCGGCCGCGACCGCGATCCTGCGCACCGGGTCGTGACCACGCGCGGCCGTGGCGCGCCGGGCGGACGGAACCGGGACCAGGAACAGGGTCCGCGCCCCGCCCTCATGCCCCGCCCCGGCTCGCACGGCGGCTGCCAGCGCCCCGCCGAGCGCTCCCGCAAGGCCGAGCCCCCCTCGCTCCTTGTGGGCCAGCAGCACGGCGCGTACGCAGTTCTCGTACGGTGCGCCGGCGTGGACCACGGGGAGACCGGACGGCTCGGGCGCGGGCCTCACCCGGCGCGGCGCGACCCGCAGCGCCCGCGCGCACGCGTCACACAGATCGGAACGCGGTCTGCCGCAGCCCGCGCAGGACACGGGCAGCACCAGCCCCACGGTCTCCCGCCACCAGCCCCTCATACCTCCACTGTGCCGAGCGAACCGGCAGCGGGCCACCCCTGTGGACAACCCCCTGTGGACAACCGGTGTGGACAACCGGCCGGCGAGAGGCCCGGAGACCGGCTCAGCCCGGGTAGACGAGCGAGGAGCCGTCCTTGAGAACCGTCTGCCAGTTGTCACCCGGCGACAGTTTGACTATCCCGTCACTCTCGGTGTCGGCCATCAGCGGCAGTTGCTCGTCGTCCGCCGCCGCGACAGCGGTCACCTGGTTCACGCCCGGCAGGACACCGGACGACGAGGTGGACCCGTCGGCCTGCACATAACGCACCTGCTGCACACCGCCCTCCTCCTTGCCGACCACGACGAGCCGGCTGCGGCCCGACCAGGACACCGCCGTCACCTCCGCCAGCTGGGGCGCTGCCTGGCGCAGGTCTTCCACGGACACCGTCTCGGACTTGCCCGAGCCATGGCGCTCGACCCTGCCGATGCGCAGCGTCGTATGCCCGTCCTCCGACACCCGAAGGGCGATGCGCACCCCGTCGGACGACATCCGCAGTGCCTCGATCCGCCCATCGTCCAGGCCCGGAACCGCCACTTCCTGCGGTTCTCCGGCCCCGTCCACCAGACGCAGCAGCCTGGGGCCGGCGGGATCGCGGTCGGCGACCCACAGGTCACCGTTGCCGTCCCAGCTCGGTGCGGACAGCCGGTCCGCGGGCTTCTGCGCGCCGCTCGTGACCACGGGGGCGGACGGTTCGCTCTCGGAGACGAGGGAGGACACGTAGAGGTGCTGCCCGTTCGCCGAGACCGCCGCCGCCTGCTGTTCGTCCCTGGCCACACCGACGGCGCCCATGGCCACCGGACCGCTGCCGAACGGGCCGGTGACGGGCTCCGGATCTCCGCTGCCCTTGCTGCTGCCGGGGATGCGCTGCACGTGCCCCTTGGCGTCGACGAAGTACTGGCTGTCAGGGGTGTCGGGGTCCTTGTCCGCGGCGAACTCCTGCGCCTCGTCCGCCCCCAGCGAGCACAGCGGCCCCCGCCCGCCCTGCAGCTCGACCTGCCCCACGCGGGCGGACGTCAGGTCGCGCAGCGTGAAGAGCACCTGGGCGGCCATCATCCGGCAGGCGCCCTGGCCGGCCTTCTCGGCCTTCTTGTTCAGCGGCACCTTCAGGACGTTCTGGTCGTCCGGAGCCAGCGACGTGACCCCCTTCTTCAGCGACGTGCCGGTGGGGAAGCGCGAATCGACCACCGGCCGCAGCCAGTTCGACGGCCCTGCCAGCAGCGCCCGTACCGTCTGCGTCGTGGTGTCCATGCGGGTGACGGGGTCCGTACGGTTGCGCACGTATACGGGGTCGGCGACCAGCGCGGGCTCCTCGCCCGTCCGGCCGGCGGCGAAGTAGTACTTGTTCACGGAACGGTAGAGGCGCTTGAAGTCGGACTGTCCGAGCACCAGGCCGTCCGGCACGATGTCGATGCGCCACTCGTGCTTGCCGTCCGCCCCCTTCTCCCGGACCAGGTGCAGCATCTGGGAGTACTCCGTCGGGGCCAGCGGCCGGTACGAACTCTGCGCGTCGACCGCCGCCACCTGCTCGCCGGTCAGCGTGTAGGTGGTCTCGGTCCCCCCGCGCTCCTTGTCGTGGACCGTGGGCCCGTTGCGGTTCGGCGCCTTCGCGAGCACCGTGGTGCCCTCGCTCGGCTGCCAGGTGCGGGCCGCCTCCGCCGTCAGGTACGTGCGGGTCGTCCGGAAATCGGGATCGTCGCTCGTCATCGATTCGAGGAACCCGTCGACGACCTCCAGGGGTGCGGCGCCCTCCCTCGGCGGGACGGCGTACACCTGCACCTGGGATTCCCCCGGCTGCGAGGCGTCCACCGGTTTCACGTCACCGGTGTCCGGCATCGCCCCGCACCCCGCCAGCACCACGACACCGCAGCCGAACAGCACGGACAGCCGCACCGCCCGGCCACGGGCGCCGCGACGACGCTCACTCTCCACGAGCCGTGTCCTCCCGCTCAGGGTCCTGCGCCTCTGGATCGGCGGCGCCGCCGGGCCGCTCGCCGGCCGGACGCGACACCACGCGTGCTCCGTTGCCCGGCAGTGCCGCCGGGTGGACCGAGGCCGGGGTACGCGAGCCCACCGCACCGTGCGCGGGCACGGTGATCGGCGAGCGCGCGGAACCGGACTGGCTCGGTACCGACATGAGCCGGTGCTCGGATGCGGCAGGTGCCGTCTCCGCCCGCTCACGCTCTTCCCTGTTGCGCCGGGAGTCCTCCGGCTCCAGCGGTATCGGCGACCCGCGCAGCGGCTCGTCCGCCGTACGCGGCAGGGTCAGCCGGAACTGTGAACCGCCGCCCGGCTCGCCCCACGCCTGCAGCCATCCGCCGTGCAGCCGGGCGTCCTCGACGGCGATCGACAGTCCCAGACCCGTACCACCGGTCGTGCGGGCCCTCGCCGGGTCCGCACGCCAGAACCGGTTGAAGACCCGGGTCGCCTCGCCGGGCTTGAGCCCCACGCCGTAGTCACGCACCGCCACCGCCACCGCCCCCTGGGCAGCGCCCAGGCGCACGACGACATCGCGGCCCTCACCGTGTTCCACGGCGTTGACGACGAGGTTGCGCAGGACCCGCTCGACACGGCGGGCGTCCGCCTCCGCGATCACCGGCTGCTCGTCGCCGATCACCCGGATCCGGCTGCCCTTGCGTTCCGCCAGCGGCGCGGCGCCGCCGATCACGCGCCGGACGACCGCACGCAGGTCTATCGGTTCCGCCTCCAGCGCCGCCGCCCCCGCGTCGAATCTGCTGATCTCCAGCAGATCGGAGAGGAGCGACTCGAAACGGTCCAGCTGGTCCCCCAGCAGTTCGGCGGACCGGGCCGTGACGGGGTCGAAGTCGACACGCGCCTCGTGGATCACGTCCGCGGCCATGCGCACCGTCGTCAGCGGGGTGCGCAGCTCATGGCTGACGTCGGAGACGAAGCGCCGCTGCATACGGGAGAGCTCCTCCAGCTGCTGGATCTTCAGCTGGAGGCTCTGCGCCATCTTGTTGAAGGCTTCACCGAGCCGGGCGATGTCGTCCTCGCCGGTGACCTTCATGCGTTCCTGTAGCCGGCCCGCGGAGAGCCGCTCGGCGATGCCGGCCGCCATCCGCACGGGCGTGACGACCTGGCGCACCACGAACCACGCGATGGCCCCCAGCAGCACGACGACGAAGAGACCGGCCGTGGCCAGCGTCGTCGTCACGAGGGTCAGCGACTTCTCCTCCTGCGTGAGCGGGAAGAGGTAGTACAGCTCGTACGGGTTGTGGTCGATGTCGTACAGCCGCTTGCCCACGACGAGCCCGGGCTCCGGGCTCTTCCCGTGGGAGTACCGGATCAGCGAGTACGTCTGGAAGGCCCCCGCCCCCTGGCCCACGTCGTCGCGCAGCCTCTGGGGGATGCTGGACGCCTCCACGCTGCCCGAACCCCGGGGGGCGCGGCTGGTGCCCTGCCCCGCCGAGTCGGGGCTGAGGGCCACGACGTTGAACGCGTTGGTCCCGCCACTGGCGAGCTGATCGACCAGCTCGGTGCGCCACGAGGTGTTGGCCGTCGCGCCGTCGGCGCCCTCCTCGCCCTGGGCACCCGGCAGCAGAGGGGCGTTCGCGTTCGCCTGCGCGGCGGCGAAACCGCCCGCCGCCTGTGTCTGGGCCGCCTTGCCCTTCGCGTCGAGCAGGCCGTTACGGACCTGCCCGATCACGACGAATCCCAGGAGCAGCACCACACCGATCGACATCAGCAGGGTGCCGGCGACCACCCGCAGCTGCAGGTTGCGCCGCCACAGCCGGACGGCCGGAAGCAGCGGACCGCTGATCCACCGCAGGAGCAGCCGGGGCACGGGACCGCCGGGTGTCCGGTCGCGGAGCAACCGGACACCCCGCAGGACCCTGCCGAAACCGGAGGACACCCCGGCGGGACCGGCAGCCCGCTCCGTGCGTGCCCCGGTGCCCCCGGGTGGCGGAGCAGCGCTGCCCAGGGTCATGTCAGCTCGGTCCGGCCTTGTAGCCGACACCGCGGACGGTCACGACGATCTCCGGCCGCTCCGGATCCTTCTCGACCTTCGAACGGAGCCGCTGCACGTGCACGTTCACCAGCCGGGTGTCCGCGGCATGGCGGTAGCCCCATACCTGCTCGAGCAGCACCTCACGGGTGAAGACCTGCCAGGGCTTGCGGGCGAGCGCGACCAGCAGGTCGAACTCCAGCGGGGTCAGGGCGATGGACTGCCCCTCCCTCTTCACCGAGTGGCCCGCCACGTCGATGACCAGGTCCCCGATCGCCAGCTGCTCGGGCGCGGGCTCCTCGGACCTCCGCAGACGTGCCCTGATGCGGGCGACCAACTCCTTCGGCTTGAACGGCTTGACGATGTAGTCGTCGGCACCGGACTCCAGGCCCACCACCACGTCCACCGTGTCGCTCTTGGCCGTGAGCATGACGATCGGCACACCCGACTCGGCCCTGATCAGCCGGCAGACCTCGATGCCGTCCCGTCCGGGCAGCATGAGGTCAAGCAGCACCAGATCGGGCTTGGCCTCACGAAATGCGGCCAGTGCCTTGTCGCCGTCCGCTACGAACGACGGTTCGAAACCTTCTCCCCGCAGCACGATGCCGAGCATCTCGGCCAGTGCGGTGTCGTCGTCGACGACAAGGACGCGTCCCTTCATAAACGACATCATCCCATTAGCTAATCGTTACCTGCGATGACCTGGCACACAGCTCTGCCAGTCCGACTCCCGTTACCGGGGAAACTACGCCCTCCTCCGTGACGATCGCCGTGACCAGTTCGGGCGGCGTGACGTCGAATGCGGGGTTGTACGCCTTGGCTCCCGAGGGCGCGAGAGCCCGAACGGCCCCTCCGCCCCCAGCCGGACGCCCCGCTACGGATGTGATCTCCGTCACCTCCGCGGCCGACCGCTGCTCGACGATGATCGATGCGCCGTCCGCTGTCTCCAGATCCACCGTCGTGGTCGGTGCCACGACGACGAACGGCACATGGTGGTACTTGGCCAGCACCGCCAACGGATAGCTCCCCACCTTATTGGCCACCGAGCCGTCCGCCGCTATGCGGTCCGCTCCGATGAGCACGGCATCCACCTCCCCCGCCGCGAACAGCGAACCCGCCGCACTGTCCGTGAGCAAGTTGTACGGCATCCCGTTCCTGGCCGCCTCGTACGCCGTCAGCCGGGCGCCCTGGAGGAGCGGCCTCGTCTCGTCCACCCAGAGCCGGCTCAGCCTGCCCTCACGGTGCGCCCTCAGCGCCACGGCGAAGGCCGTCCCCTCGCCGCCGGACACCAGCGCCCCGGTATTGCAGTGGGTCAGCAACCGGTGCCGCCCGTCTCCCGGCAGGAGTTCCGCCAGCAGCTCCAGACCGTACTGCGCCATGCGCCCACTGGCTTCCGCATCCTCCCGGTGCAGCGCCCGCGCCTCGGCCAGAGCCGCAGCCGCAGCGGCCGGCCCGTCGGCCCCGGACTCCACCGCCAACCGGTGCACCGCCGCCACGCGGCGCGCCCCGTACCCCAGATTCACCGCGGTGGGCCGCGCCCGCTCCAGCAGTCCCGCCGCCGACTCCACGTCCTCGCCCCGAGCAGCGGCGAGCGCGACGCCGTACCCCCCTGCGATGCCCAGCAGCGGCGCACCACGCACCGCCAGCGTCCGTATGGCCTCCACCAGCGCCGGAACACCGGCGCACACCAGCTCGGCCTCCTCCGAGGGCAACCGTGTCTGGTCGAGGAGCACCACTGCGGGCCCTTCGGGAGGCTCATCCCAGCGGAGCACCGAAAGGGGCGGCGGCGCGATGCCCACCGGTGATTGCGCGTCCTGATCAGCCATCTGCCCAGTCTGCCCGCTGAACCGCCCGCACACGAAGGCAAGAAGGAGAAGGAGGGCCCGGCCCGCACCAGAGCGGCGCGTGGCACGATGGCTGCCAACCCGCCGCCCCGATGAGCGGACGGGACCGTGAAGGAGCGACGATGAACGACTCTCCGGGCTGGGCTTCGCCCGGATCCGCCCCCTCCGACGACCAGGAAGCGGGCATCCCCAAGCCGTCCTCGCCCGTCGACGAAGGCGGTCCCGCCGGACAGTGGTCCCCCGCACAACCGCCGCCGGGTCAGTGGACCCCGCCTGCGGCCCCCGGCAACGGCCCCGGCACACCCCAGTCCGCCCAGGGCTGGGGCGGCCCGCCTCCGGGCCCGGGCTGGGGCGGCCCGCCCATGGCGGCGAAGCCGGGGGTCATCCCGCTGCGGCCGCTCAGCGTCGGCGAAATCCTCGACGGCGCGGTCTCCACGATGCGCGCCCACTGGCGCACCGTGCTCGGCGTCAGCCTCACCGTCTCCGTGTTCGCCGAGATCGTGGTCATCCTCGTGCAGCGCTACCTCCTGCCCGAGCCCACTTCGGTCGACCCGGACGCCGTGGGGGCGGAGGCGCTGCGCCAGGCCACCGACTCGGCCGCGTCGGAACTCCTCACCAGCGCGCCGGGCACGCTGATCGCCATGATCGCCACGCTGGTCACGACCTCGGTCCTCACCGTGGTGATCAGCCGCTCCGTGCTCGGCCGCGGAGTGACACTTTCCGAAGCCTGGGCCGAGGCCCGCCCCCGGCTTCTGCCGCTTCTCGGGCTGACGCTGCTGCTGAGCCTGATGAGCGCCGCGATCATGGCCGTGGGCCTGTTTCCGGGCCTGCTCCTGGGCGACGGCGCCGGAGGGATCGCCCTCGCCTTCGTCGGCCTTGCCGCCGCATGCGGCGTGGTGCTCTGGCTGATGATCCGCTTCACTCTCGCGGCACCGGCACTGATGCTCGAAAGGCAGCCCGTACTCACCGCCCTGCGCCGGTCCGCGAAGCTGGTCAGGGGCAGCTGGTGGCGCACCTTCGGCATCCTGGCGCTCACCTACCTGCTGGTCATCATCGTCAGCCTGATCATCGCGGTCCCGTTCGGCATCATCGCCGTGACGGTGGACAGCGACGGACTCAGCGAGTTCCTCAACAGCAGCCCGTCCGACTACGGCTGGCCCTTCCTCGTCATCACGGGCATCGGCGAAGTGATCATCTCCACGCTCACCTACCCCTTCACCGCGGGCGTCATGGCCCTGCTCTACGTCGACCAGCGCATCCGCCGCGAGGCCCTCGACCTCGACCTCGCCCGGGCAGCCGGCGTGCCCGGCTACGACGCCCCCGGGAACTGATGCGGTGAACGCGCCGGGGGGCACCATCGCAGCAGGACACTTCACGGGAACGGGCGGGGGCATACCCGTGGACACGTCGCGTGTCCCCGCCCGCGAAGCGGCCCGGGACGAACTGTCCGACCCGATGTACCACGAACACGATCCGAACTTCCTCGAACGCGGGATCGACCACTTCTGGGACTGGATCAGCGGCCTCTTCGACGGCGCCGCCGGGGCCGCCCCCGGTGGCCCGGCCGGACTCGTCGTGATCGTTCTGGTCGTCGTCGCCCTGGGCGCCGCCCTGTGGTGGCGGCTCGGAACACCGCAGCGCACCGTCCGCACAGCCGACGCCCTGTTCGACGACACCACACGCACCGCGGCCGCCCACAGGGCCGCCGCAGCCGCACACGCCGACGCCGAGCGGTGGACCGAAGCCGTCCAGGAACGCATGCGCGCCGTCGTGCGCTCCCTCGAGGACCGCGCCGTACTCGACACACGCCCCGGCCGCACCGCCGACGAGGCGGCGGTCGACGCGGGCCGGCTGCTGCCCGCATACGCGGCCCGGCTCCGGACAGCCGCCCGGGTCTTCGACGACGTCACGTACGGCGGCCGCACCGCCGACGAGGCCGCGTATCTGAGCCTGTGCACGCTCGACCGGGACATCGAGACCGCCAAGCCCCTGCTGACGGCCCTGACAGCCGGAGGAAGCGCCCTGTGACCGGCACGACAGCCGTCCCGACCACCTCCGACTCCCGCACCCCCGGGCAGATATGGCAGCGCGCGCGAGGCATCCTGCTGGCCGTCCTCGTCCTCGTCGTCGCCGGGGTGGCCTTCGCCGCGCTCCAGTCCGGCGGACAGCACGGCCGCCTCGACCCCCGCTCCCCCGACCCCCAGGGCAGCCGGGCCGTCGCCGAACTCCTCCGGGCCCAAGGCGTATCCGTCGACGTCGCCACCACGCTGGCCGAGGTGACCTCCGCGGCAGAGTCCGACACCACGCTCCTCGTGGCCGGTCCCAACCTGCTCACCTCCCACCAGCAGAGGCTCCTCAGCGCCGCAACCGCCGAATCCGGGGGGCGCACGGTGCTCGTCGCCCCCGGACCCGCATCGGTCGCCCGTCTCGCCCCGCCCGTCCGGGCGGAGTCCGCCGGGCCCGTGGCCGGACGCTCCCCGAACTGCGCTCTCCCCGCCGCCCGCGCCGCCGGAACCGCCGACATGGGCGGCACGCACTACTCCACCGAAACGGACGGGGCCACCGCCTGCTACCCGGACGCCGGACACGCCACGCTCCTCGTCCTGCCCGAGCGGCAAACCGGCGACACCGTGCTCCTCGGCTCCCCCGACATCTTCCGGAACGACCGTCTCGACAAGCGGGGCAACGCCTCGCTGGCCCTGCAACTCCTCGGCTCGCGACCACATCTCGTCTGGTACCTCCCCTCGCTCGACGACCCCTCCGCTATCGAGACCGGCAGCGAAAAACCCCATGACGGCGCCGACGAAGCCGGCGGAGAGCGCAGCTTCATCAGCCTGATCCCCTCCGGCTGGCTGTGGGGCACACTCCAGCTCGCCGTCGCCGCCGGCCTTGCCGCCGTCTGGCGAGCCCGGCGTCTCGGCCCCCTCGTCACCGAACGGCTACCGGTCGCCGTGCGCGCCTCCGAATCCACCGAAGGACGAGCACGCCTCTACCGCAAGGCCAACGCCCGCGACCGCGCCGCCGCCACCCTGCGCGCGGCCACCCGCACCCGCATCTCTCCCCTCCTCGGGGTGTCCCCCCGTGACTCCGAGTCGCCCGAAGTCCTCCTTCCCGCCGTCACCGCACGCCTCAGCACCCCGGGCGAGGACCTCGGCACCCTCCTCTTCGGCCCTGCTCCCGCCGACGACGCCGCGCTTGTCCTGCTCACCGACCAACTCGACGCCCTCGAAAGAGAGGTACGTACTTCATGAGCGCCACGACCCCGGAGACCGCCGAGCCTGCGGCACCCACAGGAACCCCTGCGGTGCCCGTAACCTCGGACAGTGCCCGGGCCTCCCTGGAAGCTCTGCGTTCAGAGATCTCCAAGGCCGTCGTCGGCCAGGACCCCGCCGTCACCGGCCTGGTCGTCGCTCTCCTCTGCCGCGGACACGTCCTCCTCGAAGGCGTCCCCGGCGTGGCGAAGACCCTCCTGGTCCGGGCCCTGGCCGCTTCCCTGGAACTGGACGTCAAACGCGTCCAGTTCACTCCCGACCTGATGCCGAGCGACGTGACGGGGTCGCTGGTCTACGACGCCCGCACCGCCGAGTTCTCGTTCCAGCCCGGCCCCGTGTTCACCAATCTGCTGCTCGCCGACGAGATCAACCGCACCCCTCCGAAAACACAGTCCTCGCTACTGGAGGCCATGGAGGAACGCCAGGTCACCATCGACGGTTCACCCAGGCCTCTGCCCGATCCCTTTCTCGTGGCCGCCACCCAGAACCCCGTCGAGTACGAAGGGACGTACCCGCTGCCCGAGGCACAGTTGGACCGATTCCTCCTGAAACTCACCGTGCCCCTGCCTTCACGGGAGGACGAGATCAACGTGCTCACCCGTCACGCGGACGGATTCAACCCGCGCGACCTCGAAGCCGCCGGCATACGCCCCGTCGCCGGCCCCGCCGACCTGGAGGCCGCACGCGCGGCCGTCGCCAAGACCTCCGTCTCTCCCGAGATCGCCGCCTACGTCGTCGATGTCTGCCGTGCCACGCGTGAATCCCCCTCGCTCAACCTCGGTGCCTCCCCCCGGGGAGCCACCGCACTGCTCTCCACCGCACGCGCCTGGGCCTGGCTCACCGGCCGGGACTACGTCACCCCCGACGACGTGAAAGCCCTCGCCCTCCCCACGCTTCGCCACCGCATCCAGCTGCGCCCGGAAGCCGAGATGGAAGGAGTCACCCCCGACTCCGTCATCACAGCCGTCCTTGCCCACGTCCCCGTCCCCCGGTAAGGCGGTCACCATGGCCCTCACCGGTCGGGCCGCCCTGGTGGCGGCACTGGGATCACTCCCCGTAGCCATTGCGGCCCCGAGCTGGACCGGCATGCTCGCGGTCGATGTCCCGCTCTCACTGGCAATTCTGTGCGACTACGCCCTGGCCGCGCCAGTACGTACGCTCCAGTTCACTCGATCCGGTGACACATCCGTTCGACTCGGCGAAACCGCCACCGTGCAACTCACCGTGACCAATCCATCGCGGCGCCCGCTGCGCGCCCACCTGCGCGACGCCTGGCCCCCGAGCAGTTGGAGCACCGAGCCCGAACAGCGTTCGTCCCGGCACGAGTTCGTCGTGGCCGCCGGCGAACGGCGGCGCCTCACCACGGTGCTCCGCCCGTCCCGGAGGGGCGACCGCAAGGCGGAGCGGGTGACGGTCCGCTCGTTCGGTCCCCTCGGGCTCGCCGCCCGCCAAGGGCATCACCGCGTGCCCTGGACGGTCCGGGTACTGCCTCCCTTCACGAGCAGGAAACACCTGCCGTCGCGGCTCGCCAGGCTCCGCGAGCTCGACGGCCGGACCAGCGTCCTCACCCGCGGGGAGGGGACGGAGTTCGACAGCCTGCGGGCGTACGTCCCGGGAGACGACACTCGCTCCATCGACTGGCGGGCCACGGCACGCCAGACCGGCGTCGCGGTCCGCACCTGGCGTCCGGAGCGGGACCGGCACATCCTCGTCGTCCTGGACACGGGCCGTACCTCAGCGGGTCGGGTCGGTGACGTGCCCCGTCTCGACGCCGCCATGGACGCCGCGCTGCTCCTCACCGCACTCGCCACCCGCGCCGGCGACCGCGTCAACCTGCTCGCCTACGACCGGCGCATCCGAGCCCAGGTACGGGGCAGGGCAGCAGGCAGCGACGTGCTGTCGGCATTCGTCGGTGCGCTGGCACCGCTGGAACCCGAACTGCTGGAGACCGATTCCCGCGGACTCAGCGCGGCAGCACTGGCGAGCGCGCCTCGGCGCTCCTTGATGGTCCTGCTCACCAGCCTGGACGCGGCGCCGATCGAAGAGGGTCTGCTTCCCGTGCTCCCTCAGCTCACCCGACGCCACACTGTCCTGGTCGCCGCAGTCGCGGACCCCCAGGTCGAGGCGATGGCGCGTGCACGCGGCACAGTGGACGCGACCTACGAGGCAGCAGCCGGCACCCAGACCCAGGCCCAGCGCCGCCGCACCGCGGACCAGCTTCGTCAGCACGGCGTCACGGTCGTCGACGCCTCTCCGAGCGAGCTCGCCCCGGCTCTGGCCGATGCCTACCTCGCGCTCAAGGCAGCCGGTCGCCTGTAGAAGCAGGAGCCCCGCAGCCCACCACAAGCCAAAGAGCTCGGGGCGAGCGGGGCCAAGCAGTGACGCAGCCGGCCGTAGTCATGTCAGGCACGACGATAATCACGACGGAGCAGCCGTACCGGCTTCACCGTCCAATGGTCCGGGAACGCAGAAAAGCCCCGTGCCACAAGGGCACGGGGCTTTCCCGGAATAATTGTTCGGCGGCGTCCTACTCTCCCACAGGGTCCCCCCTGCAGTACCATCGGCGCTGAAAGGCTTAGCTTCCGGGTTCGGAATGTAACCGGGCGTTTCCCTAACGCAATGACCACCGAAACACTATGAAATTAACCAACACCGGATCAAAACACGGCCGTTCGTTATTTCAGAACTAACACAGTGGACGCGAGCAACTGAGGACAAGCCCTCGGCCTATTAGTACCAGTCAGCTCCACCCGTTACCGGGCTTCCACATCTGGCCTATCAAC